>PUKE01000229.1 GCA_003550425.1 Nitriliruptoria bacterium | reverse complement strand
TGTGGGCGGTTCGGCCGGGATCCCGGCCGAACCGCCCACACCTCCCGCGCGCGGAGAGGAGGACCAGGCATGGACGAGGGTCACCGTGCACCGGAGCCCCGGCCCGCTGGCGGGGCCGCGCCCAGCGACCCCGGCGAGGGGCTGCTGGCCGAGCAGCTCACGTACTACCGCGCCCGGGCGCCCGAGTACGACGCCTGGTTTCGCCGCGAGGGCCGCCACGACCGTGGGCCGGAGGCGACCGCTGCGTGGTTCCGCGAGGTCGACACCGTCCGCGCCGCGCTGGACGCCCTCCCGCTCGAGGGGGCCGAGGTCCTGGAGCTGGCGGCCGGCACCGGCCTGTGGACCGAGCCGATCGCCGCGCGGGCGCGTCACGTCACCGCCATCGACGCCGCGCCGGAGATGATCCGCGCCAACCGCGCGCGGCTGGGCCTGCTCGCCGAGCGCGTGACCTACCAGCAGGCCGACCTGTTCGCCTGGGAGCCCGACCGCACCTGGGATGCCGTGGTGTTCGCCTTCTGGATCAGCCACGTGCCGCAGGCCCGCCTGGACGGGTTCCTGCGCACCGTCGCGCGCGCCCTGCGCCCGCAGGGCAGCGTCCTGTTCGTC
Organism: Nitriliruptoria bacterium; assembly: GCA_003550425.1. GTDB lineage: Bacteria > Actinomycetota > Nitriliruptoria > Euzebyales > Egibacteraceae > PUKE01. The sequence continues at coordinate 7,708 of PUKE01000229.1, read as the reverse complement.
GACGCGCTGCGCGAGCCCTCGGCCACGGCCCGCGACGACGCCCTGCCCGCCCCCGACGAGGAGGTCATGACGCGCCACCTCGACGACGGGTCGGCCTACCGCATCGTCAAGAACTACTGGGACCCGCAGGCGCTGGAGCGGCGCTGCGTCGCGGCGGGGCTGCCGGTCACGGTGCACCGCACGCCGCGCTACTTCCTCTACGGCGTCACCCCCTCCTGAGCGAGCCGGCACCTGGCAGGTGTGGGCGGTTCGGCCGGGATCCCGGCCGAACCGCCCACACCTCGACCAGACCAGGCCCGGCGGGGCGACGGCTGCCGCGATCAGGAGGCCCCGAGCGCGGCGGGCTCGCCGACGCTGGCGCGCGGGGGCGCCCAGGTCTCCTGGGTCCAGGCCATCTCCCAGAACCGCACCTCGTGCTGGCAGCTGCGCACGAACGCGCGGGCCATGCGCTCGCGCTCGGCGGGGCCGGCCTGCTCGGCCAGGGCATCGGTGCGCTCGCGGAAGTCGGCCAGGATCTGCTGGCTCTCGTCGCTCGCGTAGAACTCCCACCAGCCCCGGAAGGGGTTGTCCTTCGCCGGCGGGTCCTCCTCCATCGCCCGCGTCGCCGCCCAGATGTAGGTCCACGGGCAGGGCATCAGCGCGGCCATCAGCACCCCGAGGGAGTCGCGGGCGGCGGCCTCCATGTGATGCACGTAGGCCTGGGCGGAGGGGCCGAGCTCCTCCTGGCGCACCGCGTCGTAGGAGATGCCGACCGCCTCGCACATCACGTGGTGGGGGTGCTGCTCGTCCTCGAGCAGGAAGCGGATCTGGTCGTGGAACCAGGCCATCCAGTCCCGGTCGGGCGACAGCGCGACCCCCATCCCATAGCAGCGGATGAAGGCGTTCAGGTACTGGTGGTCCTGGCCCACGTAATGGATGACCGGCTCGCGCGGCAGCGAGCCGTCGTGGAGGCCCCGCAGGAACGGGTGGCTCCAGAAGGCCTCGAACAGGTCGGCGTGCTGCTCGCCCAGCTGGGCGGTGAAGGACATGGCGCTCACGCTCCTTCGCAGAGCGAAGAGCCGCGAGGAGCCCGTCGGCACGGGCGCGACCACGCTCCCTCCGCTCGTGTCAACGAGGTCAGGTTCGACGGGTCCCGGCCTTGGCCGGTCTCAGTCCCTTGACGGGACGCCCCGAGTGGCACGAGCGAGGGTAGCCGACGCCGCCCCCAGCGATCCAGTGGCGCGGGGCGGCGTCCGTGGCGCCCGTCCCGACGCGCCCGTCCCCACGCGCGCGTCAGCGCGCCCGCGCGAGGGCGAGCTGCGCGGCGGCATGAGCCCGCGCGCGCTCGTCGGCCACCAGGCCCAAGCGCGTGCGGCGATCGAGCAGGTCGGCCTCGTCCAGCGCCCCCTCGTGGCGCACGCCGAACAGCAGCTCGGCGCCGAGCACGCCGCGAGGGCTGACGGGCTCGGCCAGGGCCGGCTCCGCCTCGGCCAGCGCCGCCACGCGCGGGGCCTCGTTGCCGTAGCGAGCGACCAGCCGCGGCGCCGCGTCCAGCGCGGCGAGCCGGTGGGGAGGCGCGGCGCCCACCAAGGGCTGGCGATGGGTCACGCAGGGCCCCGCGGCCACCCCGGGCCGCGCGGCGATGCGGTCGACGACGTCGGCGCCCATCCTGCGCGCCGTGGTGAGCTTGCCGCCGACGATGGTCAGGACGCCATCGCGGCCATCGACGATGCGGTGGTCGCGGGACAGGTCGGCGGTGGAGCTCGGCGCGCGCATCCAGGGCGGGCGCCAACGGCTGCCCACCCCCTCCTCGGCACCGTCGGTCGCCTCGCGCGGCGCCAGCAGCGGCCGCAGCCCGGCGTAGGAGCCCACGACGTCGTCGGTGGTCAGCGGCTCGGCGAGCGGGCCGCTGATCACCTCGAGGAGGTAGGCGATCTCCTCGTCGCTGGGCTCGGGCGGGTCGGTGGGCTCCTCGACCCCCACGTCGGTCAGCCCGATGTGCACCAGGCCCTCGTCGTCGGGGATCGCGAACACCCAGCGCCCGCCGCGCTCGGGCGCGGCGACCATCAGGACGGCCTCGGGATGGCCGAGCCGCTCCGCGGGCACGAGCACGTGGCTGCCGCGGCTGGGACGCAGCGCGACGCGCTCGTCGAGGCGGTCGGCCCACACGCCCGTGGCGTTGACGACGTGGCGGGCGCGCACGGTCGCGCTGCCACCGCCGTGCCGGTCGACCAGGTGGGCGCCGTGCCCGTCGAGGGCCGTCGCCTCGGTGTGGGTCAGCACCTTGGCCCCGAACGCCGCGGCGGTGCGGGCCAGGGCGATGACCAGCCGGGCGTCGTCCACCGCATGCCCGTCCCATAGGCGCGTCGCGCCGCGCACCTGCGCGCGCTCCAGGGCCGGAAGGTCGCGCAGGGCGGCCTCGGCATCGAGGCGACGGGGGCGGGGCAGCACCGTCGGGGGCGTCCCGGCGGCGCGGCGCAGCGCGTCGCCCACCAGCAGCGCGCCCGCCAGCTGGGCGAGGTCGCTGGCGGTGTGCTCGGGCAGGTGCGGCATGACCTGCGCCCGCGGCCGCACGAGGTGGGGGGCGGTGCGGGTCAGCAGCAGGTGGCGCTCGCGGGCGCTCTCCAGGGCGAGGCGAACGTTGCCGTGGGCGAGGTAGCGCAGCCCGCCGTGCACGAGCTTGGAGCTCCAGCGGCTGGTGCCCTGGGCGAGGTCGCCGCGCTCCACCAGCGCCACCGACAGGCCGCGGGTCACGGCGTCCAGCGCGACGCTGGCCCCGGTCACGCCCCCGCCCACCACCAGCACGTCGACGACCTCGCCGCCCTCCAGGGCCTCGAGCTCGCTGGCGCGACGGCTGGCGTGCAGGGAGCTGGGGCGCAGCGCCCAGGGATCGGCGGCGCCGGCGTGCGACGCGCGCGGGGTCGGGCGGGAGGCGGGCGGTGCGGTGGGGCTCATGGCGGTCGTGGCGATCGTCGAGGGGGCGCGGGGGGCTCGGCTCGGCTCGGCTCGGCTCGGCGCGCCGCGGCGGGCGCGGCGCGGGGTCGGGGCGCGCCGCGGCGCTAGTCGGTCAGCACGTGGGCGCGCAGCGCGTTGGTCACCGCCTGGGGCTGCTCGACGCTCAGCAGGTGCGCTGCCTGCTCGACCACCTGCAGTCGGGCGTCGGGGATCGCCTCGGCCAGCGCCTCGCCGTGCTCGGGCGGCGTCGCGGGATCCTGGTCGGCGGCCAGCACCAGCGTCGGCGCGGTGATGCGCGGCGCGTCCTCGCGCAGGTCCAGGGCGGCGATGGCCTCGCAGCAGCCCGCGTACCCCTCGTCGTCGGTCCCCGCGATCATCTGGCGGAAGCGCTCGACCTCGTCGGGATGGCGCTCGGCGAAGGACGCGGTGAACCAGCGGCTGACCACCCCGTCGGCCAGCGCCACGGTCCCCTGGCTGCGGGCGGTGGCCGCGCGCTCGTGCCACTGCTCGGGTGGTGGCAGCCGCGTGCTCGTGGCCAGCAGCGCGAGGCGGTCCACGCGCTCGGGATGCCGCGCGGCCACCCACTGGGCGATCATCCCGCCGAGCGACAGGCCGGCGAGATGCGCGCGCTCGAGCCCGAGCCGGTCGAGCAGCGCCACCACGTCGCCGCCGAGGTCGTCGATGGCATAGGGGCCAGGCCCGCCAGGCGACGCGCCGTGGCCCCGCAGGTCGACGGGGACCACGCACAGGTCGCGCCGCAGCGCCTCGACCTGTGGCTCCCACATCGCCAGCGTGCTGCCCAGCGAGCCGAGCAGCACCAGCGTGGGCGCGTCGTGCTGGCCGTGGATCTCGTGGTGCAGGGGCACAGGGCTCATCATGGCTCCAGCGCGGTCGGGCGACCCGTCCGTCAGCCCCCGATCATGGCATGCGTGAGGCCGGTGGACGAAGCGGGGCGCGCACGACGCACTGGGCGGGGAACGCGCGCGACGCGGGAGGCAGGGCGCGCGCGTCGCGCGGGCCGGCTCACCCCACCGGCAGCAGGTCGCCGACGTGCTCGGCGATCGCCAGCGCCGCGGTCCCCGCGGGCGAGGGCGCGTTGCGCAGCGCCACGACCCGCCCGTGATGGGTGATCCAGAAGTCGTCGACGAGGTCGCCCTCGCGGGTGACCGCCTGGGCGCGCACGCCAGCGGGGCCGCGCCGCAGGTCGCGGGCGCGCAGCTCGGGCAGGGAGCGCCGCGCCTCGCGCGCGAAGGCGGCGCGGCTCATCGAGGTGAGCATCTCGCCCGCGCCCGCGCGCCACCAGCGCCGCGCCAGCCGATGGAACCCCGGCCACGCGAGCGTCTCGCGCAGGTCGGCGAGGTCGACGCTGCCCCAGCCGTAGCCCTCGCGGGCGAGGGCGAGCACGGCGTTGGGCCCCACGAGCACCTCGCCGTCGACGGTCCGCGTGTGGTGGACGCCGAGGAACGGGAGCGCGGGGTCGGGCACCGGGTAGATGAGCCCGTTGACGAGGTGGGTGCGCCCGGGGGCGAGCCGGTAGTACTCGCCGCGGAAGGGGATGATCCGTGGCTCGGGGTCGTCGCCGACCTGCTCGGCGAGGCGGTCGCTGTGCAGCCCACCGCACAGCACCACCGCGTCGAAGTGGTGCCGGTCGGTGCGGCCGGCGAGGCGGGCGACGGCACCGCCGTCGTCGCGCAGCGCCAGGTCGGTGACCTCCGCGCCGGTGCGCACGCGCCCCCCGCGCTCGACGACCTCCTGCGCCAGCGCCCGCGTGACGGCGGCGTAGTCGACGATCGCGGTGTGCGGCGAGTGCAGCGCGGCCACGCCGCGTGCGTGGGGCTCGAGGCGGGCGAGCTCGTCGCGGTCGATGAGCGCCACCCCGGGCACGCCGTTGGCGACCGCACGCTCGTGGATGCGCTCCAGGCGCTCGGTCTCCACCGCGTCCTGGGCGACCACGACCTTGCCGCACTCCTGGTAGTCCAGCCCGCGCTCGTGGGCGAGGTCGTAGAGCAGCTGGACGCCGCGTCGGCACAGCGTGGCCTTGAGCGAGCCGGGCTCGTAGTACAGCCCGGCGTGGACGACCCCGCTGTTGCGCCCGGTCTGGTGCGCGGCCAGCGCCGGCTCCTTCTCCAGCACCGTGAGCGTCAGGCCGGGGTGCTGCACCAGCAGCCGCCGCGCCACGGCCAGCCCGATGATCCCACCGCCGATGATCCCGACGTGCACCGCGTCCTCGCTCGTCGTGGCCCGCCTGCCTCGCGCGACGCAGGGGGCTGTGCCGCGCGCCCCGCCGCGGGCGAGCCTACCGGCCCCGGGCGCCTGCACGCGAGCCGGCCCCGAGGCGCGTGGGGCCGCGTGGGGCCGCGTGGGACCGATCGACGCGAGGGGACCTCCTCGCCCTCGTCGCGGGACCCTCGCCCCTGCAGCGGGACCGCGGATGCGCTTCCCTGGAGAGCAGCCCGACGATCATCCCCGCAACCGCCCCACGGTCCGCAGGGCGCGGCGGTGCCGGCCCGCCCACCACCGCCACGCCGGCTCGGGACGCCATCGGCACGGGAGGGACCACATGGGACCGCGCTCGTCGCGCCGCAGCGTGCTGGCGCTGCTGGCCGTCGTGCTGTGCCTGCTGGCCGGCGTCGGGGTCCTGGGCGGCGCGGCCGCCCCGAGCGCGAGCGCCGCCGAGGCCGACCGGGCCGCGCAGGCCGACCAAGCCGACCAGGCCGCGCAGGCCGACCAGGCCGACGAGGCCGAGGGCCCGACGCTCGTCTACTTCCGCACCGACTCCTGCCCGGTGTGCACCGGCGAGGCCGACCCGTGGATCACCGACCTCGCCGAGGAGCGGCCCGAGCTCGACGTCCGGCGCGTGAACGTCGAGCACGACCCCCAGGCCCAGCAGGTCTTCGTGGAGATGATGGAGCGCCGTGGCGAGCAGGCTGGTGGCGTGCCGGCCTTCGTGCTGGGCGACGAGGCCTGGGTCGGCCTGACCGACGGGATCCGCGCCGAGATCGATGGGCGGATCGATGCCGCGCTGGCCGACCCCGGCGACGAGCCCGCCGACCCCGACCCGGATCAGCCCGCCGGCGCCGAGACCCTGTCGCTGGGACCGCTGGGCACCGTGGACCTCGCCGCGCAGCCGATGCTGGCGGCCACCGCGCTGATCGGCTTCGTCGACGGGTTCAACCCGTGCTCGCTGTGGGTGCTGACGGTGCTGCTGGCGATGGTGCTGCACTCGGGCTCCCGGGGGCGCATCGCCGCGGTCGGCGGCACGTTCCTGGTGGTGACCGCCGCCATCTACGGGCTGTTCATCGCCGGGGTGTTCACCGTGCTGGGCTTCGCCGAGGAGCTGCGCGCGGTCCAGATCGCGGTGGCGGTCCTGGCGCTGGGCTTCGCCGCGATCAGCATCAAGGACTTCCTGGCGTTCAAGCAGGGGCTGTCGCTGTCGATCCCCGACCGGTTCAAGCCGCGCATCTACCGCGGCGGCCGCGAGCTGCGGCGCACCGACCGGTCGCTGCCAGCGCTGCTGGGCCTGACCGTGGTGTTCGCCGCGGGCATCGCGGTGGTGGAGCTGCCCTGCACCGCCGGCTTCCCGCTGGTGTGGAGCGGCCTGGTGGCCGACGCGGGCATCGGCACGCTCAGCGCCAGCTTCTTGGGGCTGCTCGGCACCTACCTGGCGGTGTACCTGCTGGTGGAGATCGCGATCCTCGTCGGGGCGCTGGTGACGCTGCGCGCCACGCGCCTGCAGGAGGTCCACGGGCGCTACCTGAAGCTCATCGGGGGCACCGTGATGGCGGCCATCGCCGTGGTCCTGCTGGTCGACCCGAGCCTGATGGAGTCGATCACCGGCTCCTTCGGGGTCGTGGGCGCCGCCCTGGCCGTGGCGGCCGCGGCCATCGCCTGGGATCGGCAGCGCACGCAGCCGAGCGCCCGCGTCTAGGCCGCCGGCCAGCGACCGCGGTCAGGGCCCCTGCACCCGCCACAGCCCGGCCTCGTGGAACGCGGTCACGGCCGCGCCGCGCTCCCCTGGCCGCAGCCGGCGGTCCAGGTCGGCGTGGCGGCGGCTGCCGGGCACGCGGTGGGCGGGCTGGTACTGCCCCATGACGTTCACGGCGGTGTCGGTGGACAGGCTCGCCAGCAGGGCCGCGACGGCGCGCGCGTCGTCCTCGCCGCCGGGCAGCACCAGGTGGCGCACCAGGAGGCCGCGACGCGCGACCCCGTCGGCGTCGACCGCGAGGTCGCCGACCTGGCGGTGCATCTCGGCGAGGGCGGCACGGGCGACCGCCGGGTAGTCCGGCGCCCCGAGGTGGCGTCGCGCCCGGTCGGGGTCGAGCGTCTTCACGTCCGGCAGGTAGACGTCGACGATGCCCTCGAGCAGGGCCAGCGTCTCCACCCGCGCGTAGGCGCTGCTGTTCCACACCAGGGGCAGCGCCAGCCCACGGTCGAGGGCCAGCGGCAGCGCCTCCAGCAGCTGGGGCGCGACGTGGTCGGGGGTGACGAGGTTGATGTTGTGACAGCCGCGGCGCTGCAGCGCGAGCATGAGCCCGGCGAGCTCCTCGGGGCCGGCCTCCTCCCCGACCCGCGCCCGTGAGATGTCGGCGTTCTGGCAGAACGCGCAGCGCAGGCTGCAGCCGGCGAGGAAGATCGTGCCGGACCCGCGCCAGCCGCGCAGCGCGTCCTCCTCGCCGTGGTGCGGTCCCGCCCCGGCCACGCGCGCCCAGCGCCCCACCCGGCACACGCCGACGGCGCCGGCCAGGCGATCCACGTCCGCGCAGCCGCGAGGGCA
>PUKE01000074.1 GCA_003550425.1 Nitriliruptoria bacterium | reverse complement strand
GCGACCGAGCGAGTCCCATGGCACCGTCCAACAAGTACGAGTCGATCCGCGATCAGGTGCTCGACCTGATCGGCGCGCTGGAGGTCGGCGCTGCCATCCCGCCCGAGCGGGAGCTGTGCCAGCGCTTCGGCGTGTCCCGCATGACCCTGCGACGCGCCCTCGACGAGCTGGCTCGCGAGGGCGTGGTGGAGCGTCATCAGGGGCGAGGGACGTTCGTGGCCGCTCCCAAGATCGCCCAGCAGCTGGAGATGACCAGCTTCTCCGACGACATGCGGCGGCGCGGGATGGTGCCGGGGAGCCGGACCCTCTCGCTGTCGCGGATCGCGGCAGGCGCTCCGCTGGGACGTCGGCTGGACGTCTCCCCGAGGGCCACCGTGCTTCGGGTGCGTCGGCTGCGGCTCGCCGACCATGAGCCGATGGCGATCGAGACGCTGCACGTCCCCGAGGACCTCGTCCCGGGCCTCGACGCTCGCGACCTGACCGACACGAGCTTCTACGACCTGCTCGAGGATCGCTACGGGCTCGCGATCCTCTGGGCAGAGCAGACCATCGAGCCCACCGTCGTCAACGCCGAGGAGGCCGCCGAGCTCGCGATCCCCGAGCACTCGCCGGCCTTCCTGTTCGAGCGCACCAGCCGGGCCGACGACGGACGGATCGTGGAGTTCGTGCGCTCGATCTATCGCGGCGACCGCTACCAGCTGCTGGTGGAGCTGCGCCCACCGCGCGGGCGCGTGGCCCGCGTCGACGACCGCGCCCGAGCGGTCGATGCCCCCGCCCCGTCGCCGGAGCCGGCGACGTCCCCAGAGGAGGTTCCCTGATGATGACCCATCCGTGGCGGCTGCTGCTCGCGCTCGCCGCCGTGGCCGTGCTCGCGGCCGCGTGCGCCGAGGACCCCGACATCGCCGACCCGACCGACGACGACGTCGACGAGCCAGACGAGCCTGACGACGACCCCGACGACCCCGACGACGAGCCCGACGAGCCCGAGGACGAGGGCGCTCACGAGGGCGAGGAGATCACCGTCTGGATCATGCAGCCGGGGTCGGACACCCTCGAGGAGATGCTCGAGGGCTACACCGAGGAGTTCGAGGAGGAGCACGGCGCCGACGTCACGCTGACGTTCCAGCCGTGGGACGACGCCCACGACGCCTTCACCACCGCCCTGGCCGGCGATGACGTGCCCGACGTGGCCGAGATGGGCACGACCTGGACGCCCGAGTTCGGCGTGCTCGGCGCGTTCGCCGAGCAGGACCTCGGCGACGAGGACTACATCGACGCCGTCGTCGACACCGGCGCGCCCGAGGGCGAGCCGCTGGGCGTGCCGTGGTACGCCGCCGCCCGCGCGCTGATCTACAACGTCGAGGTCTTCGAGGACCTCGGCCTCGAGCCGCCCGAGACGTGGGACGAGCTGGTCGAGGTGGGCGAGACGATCCAGGCCGAGACCGACATGTACGCCTACGGCGTGGTCGGTGCCGGCGCCAACCACTTCGTGCTGCCGCGCGTGTGGCAGGCCGGCGGCGAGATCGCGGAGCCCGACAACGACTCATGGACCGCGACCATCAACGAGCCCGAGGGCGTGGAGGCCTTCGAGCACTACACCGACCTGTTCACCGAGCACGAGTTCGCCCCCGAGGGCGCGCTGGGCTGGACGGTCGCCGACGCCCAGGAGGCGTTCACCCAGGAGGACCTGGCGATGTTCCAGGGCCTCGGCGCCAACGTCGACGCCGTCGAGGCCGGCAACGAGGACCTCGAGGTGGGCGTGGCCCTGCTGCCGGAGGGTCCGGGCGGCAACCGCGACACCTTCGCAGGCGGCAGCCACCTCGTGCGCTTCGCCGACAGCGAGGCCCCCGAGGCCGCGCAGGCCTACATCGACTTCCTGATGACAGACGAGCGCGTGGCGGAGTTCTCCGAGGAGATCGGGTTCTTCCCCGGCACCGAGGAGGGCATCGACGCGCTGGACCTCGACGAGCGTGGCGAGGTGTTCGCGGAGATGCTGACCGAGCACAGCCGCAGCTACCCGCCGACCGCGGAGTGGGGCGCGTTCGAGGGGGATGACCTCTTCGTCAACGCCGTGCAGGAGATCATGCAGGGCGATGCGGAGGTCTCCGAGGCGCTCGACGAGATCGCCGAGGAGATGGACGCGGCGTTCCAGGAGTGAGCCGCCAGGAGGGTCCGGGGTCGCCGATGGTCGCGACCCCGGACCCCCGCCAAGGAGACCGCGGCTGATCGAGGGGTCGATGACGCAGCAGACCGCCCCGAGCCCTGATCCGGGCGCCGACGAGGCGCCGCAGCAGCCAGGCCAGGCATCGGGCCGGCGGCGCCGGTTCGGGCGCCGCTGGTACGAGTCCAAGGTCCTGCCGGTGCTGTTCCTGCTCCCGGCGGCCCTGTTCATCTTCGGCCTCACCGTGTGGCCGGTCATGCGCACGCTCCAGCTGTCCTTCACGGACGCGGACCTGGAGATGTTCATGACCGGCGAGTTCGACTACATCGGCTTCGCCAACTACGCGGAGGTGCTGACCGACCCGCATCTGCGGTCGGTGTTCCTGACCACCGCCGTCTTCGGCCTCATCTGCGTGATCGCCACGCTCGCGCTGGGCACCGCCGTGGCGCTGCTGCTCAACCGCGCGTTCAAGGGCCGGACCGTGCTGGCGATCCTCGTGCTGCTGCCGTGGGCGGTGCCGCGCGTGGCCGCAGCGATCGTGTGGCAGTGGATCTTCGACGATCAGTACGGGATCGCCAACTGGGCCCTGGCAGGGATGGGCCTGGAGATGTTCGAGGGGTTCGCCTGGTTCAACAACCGCTACACCGCCTTCACCGCCATCGGGATCACCATCGTGTGGCAGAGCTTCCCGTTCGTGGCGCTGGTGATGCTGGCGGGCCTGCAGTCCATCTCCCAGGAGGTGCTCGACGCGGCCCGGGTCGACGGCGCGGGCCCGCTGCAGACGCTGCGGCGCATCAAGCTGCCCATGCTGAAGCCGCTGCTGCTGGTGCTCGTGGTGATCTCGACGATCTGGAACTTCAAGATCTTCGACCAGGTCTACGTGATGACCGGCGGAGGACCCGCCCGCCAGACCGAGCTGCTGGCGATCACCACCTGGCGCGAGGCCTTCACCCAGCACGACTTCGGCTTGGCTGCCGCGCTCGCCATGGCGATGTTCGTGATCCTGGCGATCGTCACCTTCCTGTACCTGTGGCTCATCCGCGAGGACGACGAGGACCTGTCATGAGCGTGTCGCGCAGCCAGGGAGCGCCCTCCCATGCGGCCAGTGCCCCTCCGGTCGAGCGGCCCTCGACCGCGCGGGCCACGACGACCTCGGCGGCGTCCCAGCCCCGACGGTCGCGGTCACGGCTCCCCCGTCCGCGTCGGATCCTGGGGACGACCGGCACCTACGTCGCGGCCATCGTCCTCGGCGTCTTCTCGGCCTTCCCCTTCGTGTGGATGGTGCTGACGGGGCTGAAGCCCAACCCCGAGATCTTCACCGCGACCCCGGTGTTCATCCCCTCCGAGATCACCCACCTGCGGTTCGTGGAGGTCCTCACCGGCGACTTCACGCTGTACCTGCGCAACAGCCTCATCGTGACCACCTCGGTGGTGGTGCTGACCGTGGCGGTCTCGGCCAGCGCGGGCTGGGTGCTGGCGCGCTTCGCGATCCCGATGCGCCGGTACCTGCTGATCCTGATCCTGTCGGCGCAGATGTTCCCGTTCGTGGTGCTGCTGATCCCGCTGTTCATCGTCATGCGCGAGCTCGGGCTGATCGGCACCTATCCGGGGCTCATCATCGCCTACCTCTCGTTCTCGACGCCGCTGGTCGTGTGGATCCTCCGCGGCTTCTTCAAGTCGATCCCGGTCGACCTCGAGGAGGCGGCGATGGTCGACGGCGCCTCGCGCGCCGGGGCGTTCCGCCGGATCGTGCTGCCGCTGTCGCTGCCGGGCATCGCCGCGACTAGCGTGTACGCCTTCATCTTCGCCTGGAACGAGTTCCTGTTCGCGCTGTCGTTCAACCGCAACAGCCCGGAGATGCACACGCTGCCCGTCGCGCTGCAGCAGTTCATCGGCCGCGAGGGCACCGACTGGGGGATGATCATGGCGGCCAGCGTGATCTTCACCGTCCCGGTCCTGGTCTTCTTCCTGTTCCTGCACCGCCGCATGACCGAGGGCATGGTCATCGGCGCGACGAAGGGCTGACCCGTGGCCATCGGCGCCTCGTACTTCGGCAACCGGATCCTGCGCCACGTCGCAGCCGACATGGACGCCCTCGCCGCGGACGGCTTCACGGGGGTGCTGCACACCGTCAGCGAGAACGACCTCGCCCACTACCGCGAGCAGATGCGGCGCATCGTGGAGGTCAGCCACGACGCTGGGCTGGAGGTGCAGCTCGGCCCGTGGGGCCTGGCCGGCGTCTTCGGCGGCGAGGCCGAGAGCGCCTGGGTCATGCGCAACCCCGAGCGGGTGCAGGAGCTCGACGACGGCACCCGCGTCGGTGCGGGATGCCTGTCCGACCCCGCGCTCCGCGCGTTCGTGCGGTCCTGGGCCGAGGCCGCGGTCGAGATGGGCGCCGATCGCGTCTTCTGGGACGAGCCCCATTGGGCCTACCCGCCGCACTTCGGCCGATCATCGGAGCGCTGGGCGTGTCGCTGCGTCCACTGCCGCAACGCGTTCGCCGAGCGGTTCGGCCATGCCATGCCGACCGCGTGGACCGAGGAGGTCCAGGCCTTCCGCGAGGCCATGCTGGTCGACTTCGTCAACGAGATGGTCGCCGAGGTCGATCGGCTCGGCGCGACCAGCACCGTCTGCCTGCTGCCCCTGACCTCGGGGCCGCTCGGGCTCGCCGACTGGGATCCCGTCGCGGCGGCGCCTGGGCTGTCGACCCTTGCCACTGACCCGTATTGGAAGGCCTTCGACCGGCCCGTCGTGCCCTTCGTCTCCGAGTGCAGCGCGCGCGTGCGCGAGCTCGCTGCCACCCACGACCTCACCCCACAGATCTGGATCCAGGGGTTCGGGCTGGGCCCTGATGACGCGCACGACATCGAGGCCGCGGTGGCCACCGCGCGCCAGGAGGGCATCACCGACCTGTGGACCTGGGGCTTCGAGGCCTGCGGCCACCTCACCGGCCTCGGCACGCGCGACCCCGAGCGCGTGTGGTCAACGCTGCGCGGTGCCCTCACCGCCCGCCCAGATGCCTGATCCAGGGATCGCCGACCCACCAGGAGGGGGACGCATGGACCACCTGGAGCTCGACCTGCTTCCCACCGAGCGGGCCCGCGACGACCTCGACCTCGACGCGCTGGCGACCTCCGAGCTGGTCGACACGCTGGTCGCCGAGCACGCGTCTGCCGCCGAGGCCGTGCGCAGCGCCGGGCCAGCGCTGGCTCGCGCGATCGAGGCGGTCGCGCTGCGCCTGGCCGACGGCGGGCGGCTGATCTACGCCGGCGCCGGCACGGCGGGCCGCATGGGGCTGATCGACGCCGTCGAGTGCCCGCCGACCTTCGGCACCGATCCCGAGACCGTCCAGGCGCTGCTCGCCGGGGGACGGCGCGCCGCCACGGAGGTCGTGGAGGACGGCGAGGACGACACGGCTGCGGGCGAGCGCGACGTGCACGAGCTCGCGCTCGGTCCTGCGGACGCGCTGCTGGCGCTCAGCGCCAGCGGCTCGACCCCATATGCGCTGGCCGCGCTGACCGCCGCGGGAGCACGGGGAGCCCTCACCATCGGGGTCACGGCCAACGCCGGCACCCCGCTCGCCGACCGCGCCGACGTCGCGATCGTCGCCGCGACCGGACCCGAGCCGCTCGCAGGGTCGACGCGGCTCAAGGCGGGCACCGCCCAGAAGGTCATCGTCAACACGCTGTCCACGGCCGTCATGGTCCGGCTCGGCAAGACCTACGGCAACCGCATGGTCGCGGTCCAGGCCAGCAACGCCAAGCTCCGCGATCGCGCCCAGCGCATCGTGGCCGAGGCCGCGGCGGTCGATCGCGAGCGAGCACTGGCGGCGCTGCGCGCCAGCGACTGGGACGTCAAGGCGGCGATCGTGTCCGTGCGCCGCGCCGTCGATGCCGCCACCGCCCGGCGGCTCCTCGACGAGGCGTCCGGGCGCCTGCGACTGGTGGTCGGCGATCCGCCGTGGGGGCCGGATCGCGACGGCAGCGACCAGGACCCGGCGGGCGCGGAGTGATGCGCGGGGTCTGGGTCGACGCGTTCGGCGAGGGCCTGCGCCGCCCCACCGAGGTCGACGCGGTCATCGACTTCGCCGTCGCCGCGGGGCTGGACACGCTGGTGGTGCAGGCCACGCGGCGCGGCGACGCGTTCGCCAACCGACTCCCGCTGCCGCGCGCCGACGCCGAGCTCGCCCCGGCACCGTTCGACCCCCTCGAGGCGGTGTGCGACCGCGCCCATGCCGCTGGGCTGACGGTCCACGCCTGGCTGGCGGTCACGCCGATCGCCGCCGGGACCGCCCGCCCGGAGCACTGGGGCACGTGGCTGTGTCGCCGCGACGACGGCACCGAGCGGGACGCGCACGGGATCTGGCATCTCGACCCCGGGCACCCCGACGCGCGGGGCTTCGTGGCCGAGCTCGCCGCCGCCGTGGCACAGGCCTATCCGGTCGATGGCGTCAGCCTCGACCGGGTCCGCTACCCCGAGGGTGGCGCCTGGGGCCACAACCCGACGGCGCTGCGCCGCTTCCAGGCCGAGACGGGCCACACGGCCGGCGATGCTCCCGCGTCGCGGTGGCAGGCGTGGCGCCGTGCCCAGGTGACCGCGCTGGTGGACGGGGTGGTCGCGGCGGTCCGCGCCACGCGCCACGACGTCGTGGTCAGCGTGAACGGGACCTGCTTCGGTGGACTCGAGGCCGGCTGGGAGGGCAGCCGGCCGTACCTGGAGGTCGCCCAGGACTGGATCGCATGGCTGCGCGAGCAGCGCGTCGACCGGGTGCTGGCGATGGACTACCGCGGCGACACCGACGACGTCGCCCTCGTGGACCATGGCGTGCCGCCCGACGCGCTGGCCCAGGAGGGAGCGGCAGCCGAGCACGCGCCCCGCGAGGCCTTGCGCTCGCGCTTCGAGGACTGGGCTCGGCTCGCGGTGAGCGCTGGCGGGGACGCTGCGGTCGTCGGCAGCGGTCTGTACCTCCAGGACGTCGCCGACAGCGCCGACGACGTGGCCCGAGTGGCGGCCCTGTCGGTCGGCGAGCGGCGAGCAGGGGGATGGTGCGGGTTCAGCTACCGCACGCCCTCGCGGGCAGTGCTGCGGGGTCGGGCCGATCCCTCGCGGGAGCGTGACCGACTCGCCGCGGCGCTGGGCTCGTAGGGGCTCGCCTCGTCACCTGCTGGGCGCGGGACGGCGAGCCTGCATCGAGACGCCAGACGAGGAGGACGAGCCACGATGATCGTGGTGGGACTGATGTCGGGCACCTCGGCAGACGGGGTGGACGCCCTGGCTGCGGAGCTGTCAGCCGACGGCGACACGCTCGTCGCCGAGGTGCGGGCGGCTCGGACGGTGCCGCTGCCCGAGCCGGTGAGCGCGCTGCTGGCGGCGACGCTGCCGCCAGCGCAGACCAGCGCGCGAGCGTGGAGCCAGCTCGACGCCATGCTCGGGGACGCGCTGGGCGCCTCGGCGGCGACGGTGCTCGAGGAGGCCGGCGTCGCGGCCGACCTGATCGTCAGCCACGGCCACACCGTCGACCACTGGGTCGAGGAGGGGCGCTGCCACGGCACGCTGCAGGTGGGCCAGCCGGCCTGGATCGCCGAGCGAGTGAACGCTCCGGTCATCAGCGACGTGCGCGCGGCCGACGTGGCGGCCGGCGGCCAAGGGGCGCCGCTCGCCCCCGTGCTCGACCGTCTGCTGCTCGCCGGGCGACCAGGGCGACCAGCCGCGCTCAACCTCGGGGGGATCGCCAACCTGACCGTGGTGGAGGGGCACGAGGTCGTGCTCGCCTACGACACCGGTCCGGCCAACGCCCTGATCGACAGCGTCGCACGCCGCACCGGCGACGAGCCGTTCGACCGCGATGGGCTCGGCGCGGCACGCGGCACCGTGCACGAGGGGCTCTTGGCCGCGCTGCTGGCCGACCCCTACTACGCGCTGGCCCCACCCAAGAGCACCGGGCGCGAGCACTTCCACGGCGACTATCTCCAGGCCCACGTCGACGAGGTCTGCGGTGACCGCAGGGCCGACCTCGCCCCCGACGACCTGTTGGCGACCGTCACCGAGCTCACCGCCATCACCGTTGCCGACGCCTGCCGGGCAGCACGGGTCAGCGAGGTCATCGCCTCCGGCGGCGGCACGGACAACCCGACGCTGCTCGCCCGGTTGCGCGATCGGCTCGCGCCGACCCCACTGCGGACCAGCGACGAGCTCGGCGTCAGCACCCAGCACAAGGAGGCACTGCTCATGGTGGTGGTCGGCGCCCTGTCGCTCGCCGGCGTCCCCGCGGCGGAGCCTGCGGCCACGGGGGCGAGCGCCCCACGCGTGCTGGGCAGCCTCACCCCGCCGAGCGCACGGGTGGACCTGGGCTGGCTTCGGGAGCCTCCGGCCCGCCTGCGCGTCCTCGGGTGACCGGACCGGCGCGTGGTCGGAGGAGCCGCCTT
>PUKE01000196.1 GCA_003550425.1 Nitriliruptoria bacterium | reverse complement strand
TGCCAACCTCGGTGCGTGTCGACCGCGCAGGCGTAGGCGTAGCCCGCCGTGCGCGCCAGCCGAGCGACCGCGGCGTCGACGTCGCCGAAGGGATAGCTCAGCCCCGCGGGCGCCTGCCCGAGCAGCTCGGCCAGGCGCAGGCGGCTCTGCGCGATCTCGCGCGCCTGGTGGTCGGGCCGCGCGCGGGTCAGCATCGGGTGGGTCAGCGTGTGCGAGCCGATCTCGACGCCGTGCTCGCGCAGCGCCCGCAGCTCCTCGACGGTCAGGGTCGCGAGGTGCGGACCCTGCGGATCCCACGCGTTGTGCCAGCCCAGACGCTCGACCACCGGGAAGACCGTCGCGGTGAACCCGACCTGGCGCAGGACGGGAGCGGCGTGCTCGAGGACGCTGCGGTAGCCGTCGTCGAAGGTCAGCCCGACGAGCCCGCGCGCGCTGCTCCGGGCATGGGCGCGCACAAGCTCGCCGACGCTGACGCCGCGGTAGCCGGCGCGAGCCAGCCATCCGATCTGCTCGCGGAAGCGCGCGGGGGACACGCTGATGCGGTCGGGGTCGCGGGGCAGCGCCGCGACGGCGTGGTACATCAGGATCGGCGGGGCGTTGGTGTGCACCCCCGCAGCCCGCCTCGGCTCGACCATCGCGTCGCAGGCTAGCGAGCGTGGCTCCTCGCATGGACCCGACTCGAGCTCCACGAGCCACCCCGCGCATTGCCACGGCAGATCGGGTGCCATCCGCGGGACTGCGGTTCAGCGGCAGACGCTCGTGCCGACGGGATTCCCGGCGTGGCCACGGCAGCGCCTTGAGCGCCAGCCTGCGCCGCCCCGCATCTCACACGCCCGACGCACCCCGAGCATCCCGAGCACCCAGAACCACGAGGACGACGCGCCATGGCATTCGGCTGGGGCACCACCGCACAAGGCCGCAAGTGGACGCTCACGCTCGAGCAGCGCCTGGGATGGACCGTGGGCGGGCTCGCCGGCGCCGGCATCCTCGCCGCGGGCCTGGCGGTGGCGCAGGCCGAGACCGTCGTGCTGCGCGGCGCGGCCCTGGGCGCGATGGCGGCGATCCTCGTGCTCGCGCTCGGGTCGTGGCGCTCGCTCAAGCGCATCGCGCTGTCGCCGCTGATCGGCACCGGGGAGGAGCTGGCCGCGGCGACCGAGCGGATGCACGCCTCGACCGCGCTGCTGGCCTCCGACGCGGTGCGCACCGCCGACGACCTCGCCGAGCTGTCCTCGGCCACCGAGCAGGTCACGGCGAACGCGACCTCGGCCGCCACGGGCACCGAGCAGCTCACCGCCTCGGTGGCCGAGGTCGCCGAGCAGGCCGCCGAGGCGTCCTCAGTGGCAGGCGAGAGCGCGAGCGAGGCCGAGCGCAGCCGCGAGCTGGCCACGCACCTGTCGACCAGCTCCGGGCGCATCGGCGAGGCGACCAAGCTGATCCGCTCCATCGCCGACGAGACCAACATGCTGGCGCTGAACGCCACCATCGAGGCCGCGCGCGCCGGGGAGGCCGGCAAGGGCTTCGCCATCGTCGCCGGCGAGGTCAAGGAGCTGGCGGGGCAGACCTCGGCCAACGCCGTGGACATCGAGCAGGCCGTCGCCGAGATCCAGGACGTCGCCCAGCGCACCGCCGACGCGATCACCGCGATCAGCGAGCGGATCGCCACGATCGACGACGCCCAGGGCGCGATCGCCTCGGCCATGGAGGAGCAGCGCGCCACCACCGAGGACATCAGCCGCAGCGTCCACGAGGTCTCCGAGGGGGCTACGAGCATCGCCGAGCGCATCGCCCACGCGGCCGACGCCAGCGGGGAGTTCCGCAACCGTCCGGCGGAGGCGTTCGCCGCGGCGGAGCGCGTCAGCGACGCGACCCTCGAGCTGCGCGACGTCATCGGTGCCGGCAGCGGCGACCTCGACCCCATCGAGGCGGCCATCGGCGCGCACGGGCGCTGGAAGACGCGCCTGCTGTGGGCGGTGCGCAGCGGGCAGAGCCTGTTCACCGTCGAGGAGGCTGGCGCCAGCGACCGCTGCCGGCTCGGCAAGTGGATCGCCGGCCAGCCCCGCACCGAGACGCTCGAGGAGGGCGACCGGCTGCACGCCGACTTCCATCGCGAGGCCGGGCGCGTGCTCGACCTCGCGCTGCGGGGCGACCGCGCGGCGGTGGAGCGCGAGCTGGCCCTGGGCATGCCGCTCGCCGAGACCTCCGCGCGCCTGACCAGCCGGCTGATCGCCTGGCACGACGAGCGCCTGCCCTGACCCCTGCCCGGACCACCGGCCTGGGCCAGTCGGCCCTGGCAGCCAGCCTCGCCCCTCGGGCATCGTCAGGGCGTCATGTCGTCGGCGCGTGGCCGAGAGGGGCGCACCATGGTCGACCATCCCGTGCTGGATCGCGCTGCCGTGCCCGTCGAGGAGCCCGCGGTCCCCGCGGTGCGCATGGTCGAGCTGACCAAGCGCTACGGGGGGCTGACGGCGCTGGACCGCTTCAGCCTCGAGCTCGGCCAGGGCGAGATCGTGGGCCTGCTCGGGCCCAACGGAGCGGGCAAGACCACCACCCTGCGCACCCTGCTCGGCCTGCTGCGACCCAGCGGTGGCCGCGCCGAGGTCTTCGGGATCGACGCGTGGCGCGACCCCGTCGCCGCGCACCGCCACCTCGCCTTCATCCCCGGCGAGTTCGCCGTCTGGCCCCAGCTGACGGGCCGCCAGACGCTCGACCTGCTGGGCACGGTGTGGGGCGGCTACGACCGCGCCTACCGCGACGAGCTCATCGAGCGGCTGAGCCTCGACCCCTCCAAGCGCGGCCGCAGCTACTCCAAGGGCAACCGGCAGAAGGTCGCCGTCATCGCCGCGCTGATGACGCGGGCCCCGCTGCTGGTCATGGACGAGCCCTCCAGCGGCCTCGACCCGCTGATCACCGCCACCTTCCAGCAGCTGCTGCGCGAGGCCAAGCAGCGCGGGCAGTCGATCCTGCTGTCCAGCCACATCCTCTCCGAGGTCGAGGCGGTCTGCGACCGGGTCGCGGTGCTGCGCCAGGGCGTGTGCGTGGAGCAGGGCACGCTGGCCGAGCTGCGACACCTGCACGCCACCACCGTCGAGGCCACCTACGTGGGCACGCCCCCACCGCTGGACGACGTGCCCGGCGTCGATGACGCCGAGGTCGGCGACGGGGTGCTGCGCCTGCACGTCACCGGGTCGCCCGACCCGCTGCTCAAGGCCCTCGCGCAGGCGCAGGTGACCGCGATCCAGATGCGCGAGCCCTCCCTCGAGGAGCTGTTCCACGCCTACTACGACGACCGCGCCGACGGGGCGTGAGGATGGCGATGCCATGACCACGACCTCCCCCACCACCCCACGGCCACAGGCGAGGACCACCGTGGCTCGGCGCTCCCCCGTCGCGGTGTGGTGGCGCGCCTACCGCCACCACCTGCGCCTCGCGCGCAACGCCGCGCTCGCGTGGATCGCCGGGCTCACGGCGCTGAGCGCCGGCGTGGCCGTGACCGTCGAGGACCGCGTCGGCTCGGAGGCCGAGCGCCAGCTGCTGGAGTCCATGCACGACGTCCCCGCCTTCGAGGCGCTGCAGGGACGCATGGTCGAGATCGGGACGATGGAGGGCTTCACCCTGGCGCGCTGGGGGATGTTCGGCATCCTGCTCGCGGTGTGGGCGATGCTCGCGGCCGTGTCGCTGCTGCGGCGCGCCGAGGAGCGCGGCCACGTCGAGCCGCTGCGCGCCGGCGTGCTGACGCCACGCGGCCTGCTGGCCGCCGCCACCGCGGCGCTGTGGACGTGGCTGGCGGTCCTCGCGTTGGCCATCGGCGCGAGCCACAGCGCGCTTGGCTTCGACCCGCCCACCGCGTGGGCCCTCGGCGGCGCCGCGGCCCTGCTCGGCGCGTCATTCGCTGCTGCAGGCGCCCTGGCCTCGCAGCTGGCGGCCACCCGCGGGAGCGCCGTCGCGTTGGCAGGCACGCTGCTCGGCGCCGCCCTCGCGGTGCGCGTGGCCGCGCCGGCCACGACCACGCCCGACTGGCTGTGGTGGGCCACGCCGTTTGGCTGGATGGGCTTCCTGCACCCCTCCGACGCGTCGCAGGCCACCGTGCTCCTGGCGCTGGCCGCCTTGGCGGCCGTCCTGGCGCTGGCCGCGCTGGCGCTGGGTCGTCGCGACCTGCACGCCGGGCTCGTCGGTGGCGAGGAGGCCAGCGCTCCTCGTGCCCGACGGATCGGGGGCCAGGCCGGGCTGGCGCTGCGCGTCACCGCGGCCGCGGCCGGCACGTGGGCCATCATCATCGGCGTGGTCACCGCGGCGTTCGGCCTGCTCACCCACGACTTCATCGACGCGATGGCGGGCATGGCCACGATGGTCGAGCTCGGGCGCGAGATGTTCGGCATGGCGCTCGACGCGCCCGAGGGGATGGTCGGCGCGACCTTCTTCTTCGTGGCCGTGCTGCTCGCGGCCGCAGCCGCTGGCCAGGCGGCCGCGATCCGCGAGGAGGAGGCGAGCTGGCGGATCGAGCACCTGCTGGCGCGCCCGGTGGGGCGCACGCGGTGGCTGGTGACGCGGCTGCTGGTGTCCGCGGCGGCGCTGCTGGCGATCGCGCTCGCCGGCGGCGTCGTGGCCTGGGCCGCGACCCGCCTCGGCGGCGCGTCGGTGGCGCTCGGCGACGCGCTGCTCGGCGCCGTCAACGTCGTCCCCGTGGCCTGGCTGACCCTCGGGGTCGGCGTGGCGATCCTGGGGCTGGCCCCGCGCGCCACCGCCGCAGCGACCTACGGGCTGGTCGTGGCCGCGTTCCTGCTGGACTTCGTCGGCCCGTTCCTCGAGCTGCCCGACCGGGTGCTCGACGCGAGCCCGCTGCGCCACGTGGCCGCCGCACCCGGGGCCGACGTCGACGTCACCGCTGCGCTGGTGATGCTCGCGGTGGGCATCGTCGCCGCGGTGGTCGGCGTCCTCGCCTTCGCCCGACGCGACCTGAAGGAGGCCTGAGCCTGCTGGGCGCAGACCGGCGCCACTAGGACCCCTCGCGCAGCAGCTCCTGTGCGGCCGCCCCGATCGCCGCGCTGTAGGTCGGGTAGGCGAACTGCACGCGCGCGAGGGTGGCCGGGTCGGTGCCGCTGGCCATCGCGGTGGTCACCGCGTGGATGACCTCCACGGCCGACTCGCCAGCGGCGTGGGCACCGAGCACCATCGAGCGACGACGGTCGGCGATGAGCTTGAGGAACCCCTCGGTGCGCTCGTCGATGATGGCGCGCTCCAGCCCTGACAGCGGCACGAGCGCGGTGATGCACTCGTCGTCGTGGCGCGAGGCCTCCTCCTCGGTGAGGCCCACGCCCGCGGTGTCGGGGTCGGTGAACCCGCCCCAGGGCAGCAGGGCATGCGGCGTGGACCGCGTGGGCCCAAGCACCGCGTTGACCGCGGCGGCCTCGCCCTCCTCGGCCGCCGACTGCACCAGCATGTCGCGCTGGTTGGCATCGCCGGGCGCGTAGATGTGGGGGACGCTGGTGCGCAGGTAGGCGTCGACGGGGATGCGGCCGGGGCCGTGGTCGATCCCGGCGGCGTCGAGCCCGAGGCCCTCGGTGCGCGCCGGCCAGCCGGTGGCCAGCACGACGGCGTCGACCTCGAGCGCCGTCTCGGTCCCACCGGAGCCATAGCGCAGCCGCAGCGGGCCGCCGCCGTGGTCGGCGCTCGTGGCGGCAGCGTCCTCGAGGCGCTCGATCGCAGTGAGCCCGTCGATCCCCGTGGTCACGGTGATGCCCTGGGAGCGGAAGGCGACCTCGACCGTGGCGGCGACGTCGCCGTCGGCATGCGGCAGGATCCGGGGCGCGACGTCCAGCAGCGTCACCTGCGAGCCGAGCGATGAGAAGACCGTCACCAGCTGCGCGCCGGTGCTGCCCGAGCCGACCACGGCCACCCGCTCGGGCAGCGTGTCCCACGAGAGGACCTCGTTGGGCAGGGTCGCGAGCTCGGCGCCGGGGATCGGCAGCGCGCGCGGGGAGCCGCCCATGCACAGCAGGATCGCGTCGGCCTCGACCTTGTCGTCGCCGAACTCGAGGGTGTGGGCGTCCACGAAGCGCGCGTGGTGGCCCACGCGCACGTCCACGCCGGCCTGGGCGAGCTCGCCAGCGCTGGCCCGGGCAGCCGACACCGAGCGCACCGTGTCGTCGACGCGCTGCATGATCCGGTCCCAGCGGACGCCGACCTCCCCGACCTCCAGGCCCCACAGGTGGGCATCGCGCACCTCGCGAGCCATGCGCGCCGCGCGGGCGAGCACGCGGGTGGGCACGCACCCGTCGACCACGCAGGTGCCCCCGAGCGCGCGGGCCTCCAGCAGCGTGACCTCGGCCCCGAGCTCGGCGGCGCGCAGGGCCGCCGCGGTCCCGGCCGGGCCACCACCAACGATTGTGATCTTGTTCACAAGGTTGCCCCTCGATCGGGAAGGCACGGTTGAGCACGGAGGAACGCTGCAAGCGTACGTCGGCGAGGAGGTGCTGGCAGCCGGACTCGGCGGCCGGGCGTCGGGCGTGGGGCGTGGGGCCGGGGGCGCGACGGTGGGGCGCGACGGTGGAGTGGCGCGGCGCTAGCGCGAGCCCGCGAGATCCTCCATCCACGTCGCGAGCTCGTCGACCGCCTGGCGGGTGGTGCGGCGCTCCACGATGCGCCCGTCGGCATCGACCGCGACCCAGTACGGGGTGACGATGTCCTCGCCGGAGAGCACGCTCACCGCGGTCGACGCGTCGTCGTCGCGCAGCGTCGGGATCTCCCAGTCGGCCTGGGCGAGCCAGTCGGCGGGCGGGAAGGTGTGCGGGTCGCGCTCGGGGTCGACGACGGTGCTCACGGCCATGAGATCGACGCCCTCCGGCAGCTCCCCGTCGCGGTGGGCCCGGGCCAGCACGTCGACCTCGGCTCGCGACGCCGAGCACCAGTGCGCGATCCCGACGATGACCTGCGGCCGGTCGTCCTCGGGCTCCCCCAGGGTCAGCGGCTCCCCGTCCACGCCGGTGCCCGCGATGCGAGGGGCGGCCTCGCCGGCGGCGGGATCGGAGACCACGGCGCCGTGCTCGTCGCGCTCGGCGGGCGGCAGGGGCTCGCCCTCGACCGTGACCTCACCGGTCGCGTCGTCGGGGTCGGGGGCGTCGTCGGGGTCGGGGGCGTCGTCGGGGTCCGGCGCGTCGGGGTCGGGCTCGATCGGGTCGGGCTCCGAGGTCACCGTCTCGCGCTCGCGCTCCTCGTCGGCGTCGTCGCCGAGGTCGGCGGGGTCGGCGGGGTCGGCGTCGTCGACGGGATCGGCGGCAGGCTCCTCGTCACCCGTCACGGCCATCGCCAGCACGCCGACGCCGAGGGCCACGACGACCGCGCCGACCACCGCGTGCGCCCCCACGCTCGCACCAGACCGCCGCTGCCACGGTCGTCCTCGGGGCTCGGCCACGGGGTGCTCCTCCTCGTTGGGCTCGAAGGGGTGGCGTGCGGTGCGCGCCGGGCGCGGGGCAGGCGACGCCCGCCCATGATGGCCGATGCGGGAAGGGGTGGGCGAGGGCCGACGCGGCCGCTGCGCGACCGGGTGCAGCGACGACCACGAGGTGGTGCCTGCTGCACCCAGTCGCCGCTGGCTCGCCCGATTGGGTGCACAGCGGCCTCGAGCGGTGCCGCTGTGCACTCGCTCGACGGCAAGCCTCCAGACCGGGTGCGCATGAGGACACATGTGGCGCTCATCGCACCCAGTCGTCGTGTGGGACGACGTCGTGGTGCTCGCCATGCACCCAATCGAGCGCGCACCGCGCGACCGCGTGCGGATCAGGACACAGGTGGCGCGCTATGCACCCAGTGGGTCGTCGCCGAGGGGACTGGGTGCAGCGGCGACCGCACCGCCCCGCGGCGAGGGCGCGCGCGACGGACCCGGGCGCCGCGCGCGCGGACAGGCTCAGGCCTGGATGATCACGAACGCCAGACCGAGGACGGCGAACGCCACGAGCCCGACCACCAGCAGCAGGCAGCCGGTCAGGCAGCTCGCGAGGAGGTCGCGCAGCGCTCCGCCCAGCATGCTCGCTCCTCGTGCCGACCCACCTGCCGACCCATGTGCCGACGCCGCCGCGGCCCTTCCCCTGCCGGGGGCTGGCCCACCACCGCGAACCGTACCCCGGCGCCTGTGACGTCCGCCCTCCCAAGGAGCACGGCGCACGCCGCACGCCGCGCCGGGTCGACCCACGACGACGTGCGAGGGCGGCCGACCGCGGGAACGCTGACCCACGCGGCACCAGCGGGGCGAGCGCACGAGGCCGACGAGGCCACCGCACCCGGCGAGCCCATGAGGCGAGGATGTCGTCCAAGGACGTCAAGGTCGACCTGCACCCGGTCGCCCGCAACGGGCGCCTGATCGACCAGGCGCTGGACGAGGCGTTCGCCGAGGCGCGGCAGCGCAAGGCGCGCCGCCTCGAGATCATCCACGGCAAGGGCACCGGGCAGCTCAAGAAGCGGGTGCTGCGCTACCTGGACCGCGACGACGTGCGCGCCCTCTACCACCGGCTCGACAAGGACCGCGACAACTCCGGGCGGGTGTTCGTGCACTTCCGCTGGCCGCGCGGGCAGTAGGCGGGTCGGCCCTCGTGGCT
>PUKE01000253.1 GCA_003550425.1 Nitriliruptoria bacterium | reverse complement strand
GAGGTCCCCCGGTCGGCGGTGGTTCGCGTCGCTGAAGCGACCTTCGCACGAGTGCGTGCGTTCAGCGCACCATCACGCGCCGCGGCGCGGCTCGTCGTGACCGGCGTGGTCCTCGAGCGTGGGCATCACCCCGGTGTCGGCGAGCGCCTCGACGTCGCGCCAGAACTGCCGCGCCAGCCGGCGATAGCGCCGGCCCATCTCCAGGGTGGCGCGGGCGTAGCGGGCCTCCCCGTGCGGCGGCAGCTCCCGCGCGAGCCCCTCGTCGTGGTCGATCCACGCGTCCTGCTCGGCCTGCTGGCGGCGGGCGAGCGCGCGCAGCTCCTCCTCGCCGGCCTCGGCGGCGAAGGCGACCTTGAGCAGCGCCTCGTCGCGCAGCTCCAGGCCGCGCGTGGCGGGGTCGGCCAGCCAGCGGCGCAGCGCCGCCCGCCCCGCCGCGGTGAGCTGGTAGCGCCGACGACGCCGCCCGCCCTCCTCGCGCTCCTCGGTCAGCAGCCCCCGCTCGACCAGCCGCTTGGGCTCGGCGTACAGCTGCGAGTGGGGGAAGTCCCAGTAGTTGCCCACCCCGCCGCGCACCGCCTGCTTGAGGTCGTAGCTGGTGGCCTCCCCCATGAGGGCCAGCAGCCCCAGCACGACCATGCTCGTGGTGGTCAGGTCGGCATCGGGCGCGGGATCGGGCGCGGGATCGGGCTCGCGCGCGGGGTCGGGCGCCGGCTCGGCGTCGGATGGCGTTGACACGGTCCACAGCCTACCGTACGCTCTGGACCGTCCGAATCGGACCGCGCTTGCGACCGGGTGCCGCTGGGAGGGTGCCGCTGGGATCGTGGCGTGCGGCTGCCAGGGAGGGAGCGATGCCAGCCATGACGTCGACCGAGGCCGACACGGGGACGCCATCGGCCGGTCCGATGCCGCTGGTGCGCTGTGAGGGGCTGCGCAAGGCGTTCGGGAGCCTCGTCGCCGTCGACGACGTGAGCCTCGCGATCGCGCCCGGCGAGGCCTATGGGCTGCTCGGCCCCAACGGCGCCGGCAAGACCACGGCCATCTCGATGCTGTGCGGGCTGCTGGCCCCCGACGCTGGCACGGTGCACGTGGCCGACGAGCCCATCGGCGTGGGACGCGCCACCGGCAAGCAGCACCTCGGGCTGGTCCCCCAGGAGCTCGCGCTCTACGGGGACCTGTCGGCACGCGAGAACCTGGTGCTGCTCGGGCGCCTGCAGGGCCTGCGCGGGGCCACGCTGCGGCGCCGCGTCGACGAGGTGCTGGAGATCGTGGGGCTCGCCGACCGGGCTGGCGATCGCCTGGAGACCTTCTCGGGCGGCATGCAGCGGCGCCCCTCGATCGCCGCCGGCCTGCTGCATCGGCCTCGGCTGCTGGTGCTGGACGAGCCGACGGTCGGCGTGGACCCACAGAGCCGCAACGCGATCCTCGAGCAGGTGGCCGCGCTGTCGGCCGAGGGCACCGCCCTGCTCTACACCTCCCACTACATGGAGGAGGTCGAGCGCGTCTGCGATCGCGTGGGGATCATGGACGGGGGTCGGCTGATCGCCGAGGGCACCCGCCGCGAGCTGGTCACCCGCATCGACGCCGCCGACCGGGTCGAGGTCGAGGCCCGCGGCGACCTCGACGCCCTCGCCTCGCGGCTGCGCGCCCTCGACGCGGTCGCGCAGGTCGACCACAGCGACGGCGGCCTGCTGGTGCTGGCCAGCGAGGGGCGCGCGGTACTCCCCGAGCTGATCGCCGCCGCCCAGGCCCTCGACGTGGCGCTGTCGGGCGTCGAGGTCGCCGAGCCCGACCTCGAGGCCGTCTTCCTGTCCCTGACCGGCCGCGCCCTGCGCGACTGACCCGGCCCGCGCCGCACCGCTCGGAGGCCGCCCATGCGCGCCATGCTGATCATCGCCGGACGCGACCTGCGCAGTCGCTTGCGTGACCGCTCGGGGCTCGTGGCCGGCATCGTCGCGCCCGCCGCGCTGGCGGTCATCATCTCCCTGGCCTTCAGCGGCGCCGGCACCGACCCGGTGCGCCTGGCCCTGGCCGACGCCGACGACTCCGACTTGTCGGCCGACATCGCCGCCGAGCTCCGCGAGGCCATGGACGACGTCGACGAGGTGGTCCTCGTCGACGCCGCCAGCCGCGCCGAGGCCAGCGCCCTCGTGGACGACGGCGAGGTC
Source organism: Nitriliruptoria bacterium (assembly GCA_003550425.1). GTDB lineage: Bacteria > Actinomycetota > Nitriliruptoria > Euzebyales > Egibacteraceae > PUKE01. The sequence goes on along the minus strand of PUKE01000253.1, from coordinate 6,503 downwards.
GGCGCCGCCGTCGTCCTGCCCGAGGGGCTCCAAGAGGCCTTGGAGGAGGCCACCGGCGAGCCCGAGGAGGTGGCCGTCGGCGTCATCGGCGGGACGGGCGCCCCACTGTCGACCGCGATCGCCGAGGGCCTCGCCGGGGCCGTGGCCGCTCAGGTCGAGCAGACCGCGACCGCGGTGGCCGCGACCGTGGCCACGGGGGTGCAGCAGGCCGTGGCCGAGGGGGCCTTCGCTGCGCCCGACGACGCCGACGACGCCGACGACGCCGACGTCGCGCTCGACGACGACCTGACCGCCCTGTTGCTGCCGCCGGGGGTGGAGGGCTTCGAGGAGCTCGGCGAGGAGGCCGCGCAGGCCGAGGCGGCCCTGGCGCTCGAGGAGGCGGGCGGAGCCGAGGACCGCCTGGACGCGGCCAGCTACTTCGGCCCGTCCATGGCGGTGCTGTCGGCGCTGCTCGTGGTGACCACCGCGCCGCGGGCGCTGATCCGCGAGCGCCGGACCGGCACGCTGCAGCGCCTGCGCGCCGCGCCGATCCCGGCATGGGCGCCCGCGGCCGGCCTCGGCGTTTCGGTCGCGGTCGTGGGGCTCGTGGCGATGCTGGTGATCCAGGGGATCGTGGCGGTCGCGCTCGGCGCCTCGCTCGGCGACCCGCTCGGGCTGCTCGCGCTGTCGCTGGCGGTGGTGGCGTTCGCCGGGGCGCTGTCGGCGCTGATCGCCTCGCTGGTGCGCACCGAGTCCCAGGCCGACGGGCTGGCCACCGCCGTGACGTTCTCGCTGGCGCTGGTGGGCGGGCACTTCATCGAGCTGCACGCCCTGCCCGAGGGCCTGCAGACCCTCGCGCTGGCGACCCCCAACGGGTGGGCGCTGCGCGGCTACACCGCGCTGGCCGCCGACGGCGCCTCGGTCACCGAGATCCTCGCACCGATCGGGGTCGTCCTCGGCTTCGCCGTCGTGTTGGTCCTGCTGGCCCTGCCCGGGCTGCGTCGTCAGGGAGCGTGAGCCATGTCGACCGCCACCCCGCCCGACGCCCGTGCGCGCGCCGACGCCCGCCCCCTCGGCCGGCCGCCCTCGTGGCCCTCCGCCGCCGGGGCGGTCGCCCGCGCCCAGCTCGCGCGGCTGGCCCGCGACCGCACGACCGTGTTCTTCATCGTGGCGGTGCCCGCCCTGCTGACGCTGCTGCTCGGCCTGGCGCTCGGCAACGACGACGACCCGCGCACCACCCTCGGCGTCGTCGTGGAGGGCACGCCCGACGAGGCCGCGCAGCGCGTGCTCGACGGGCTCGCCGACCACCCCGCGCTGGCGGTGTCGGAGGTCACCGACGCCGCCGAGCTCGGCCAGCGGCTGCGACGCGGCAGCCTGTCGGCCGGGGTCGAGGTGCCCGGCCAGCTCGGCACGCGACTGGCGCAGGACGACCTGCCCGTGCCGGTGGCCTTCCAGGCCGGTGCCGGCACCGGCGGCGCCGCGGCCCGCGCGCTCGTCGAGGAGGTGCTGCGCGAGGAGGGCGCGAGCCTCGGCGCGGCCACGTTCGCCGCGGCGCACACCGGCGCCACGCTGGAGGAGGCGCTCGAGGCGGCCGACGGGTTCGGCGCACGGCCCGTCACGGTCGACCTCGAGCAGCGTGGCGAGGCTGGCCAGCTGATCCCCGGAGGCTTCTCGCACACCGCGCCAGCGAACCTCGTGCTGTTCGTGTTCCTCAACACGCTGATCGCCGGCGCGACGCTGACCGAGGCGCGCAGCACCGGCGTCGCCCGCCGGCAGTGGGCCTCGCCCGCGGCGCCCTCGGCGGTGCTCGCCGGCGAGGTGGCCGCCAAGCTCGGGGTGGCCCTCGTCCAGGCGGCCCTGCTGATCACCGTCGCAGCGACGCTGTTCGACGTGGACTGGGGCGACCCGCTCGGGGTGGCGGCCGTCACGCTGCTGTTCGCCCTCGCGGCCGGCGGCGCCGCGGTGGTCCTGGGGTCGCTGGCGCGCACCAGCCAGCAGGTGACGTCGCTGGTGCCTGGCGTCGGCATCGCCCTGGCCGCGCTGGGTGGGGCGCTGTGGCCGATCGAGGTCGTGCCGGACTGGCTCGCCGACGCCGCACTGGCCACGCCGCACGGGTGGGCGATGCGGGCCTACACCGAGCTGGTGAGCCACGGGGCGAGCATCGATGACCTCGGCCCCGAGCTCATCGGCCTCGGGGCGTTCGCCGCCGCGCTCCTGCTCGCCGGCCTGCTCGCCGGGCGCGTGGCGCTGCGACGCACCTGACGGCGCCGCGGCGCGCGGCGCCGCGTCCCGAGGTCAGCGGCGCTCGCCGCCCGCGTCGCGCTCGCGGGCGCGCGCGGCCAGCCCGTGAGCGCGGTCAGCGAGCCCGCGGGCTCGCTCGGCCAGCACCTGGGCGCCGAGGTCCTCGGCGTCCTGGGCGAGCATGGCGGCCTGCTCGTGGTCGCCGGGCTGGAGGGCGTGGCGCGCGGATGGGCCATCGGAGCCCTCGCCGGCCGCGCCGACCGCCACCACGCGGGCCTCCAGCCGGTCGAGGTCGCCGCGGAGCACGCACAGGTGCAGGCCGGCGTCCTCGTCACGCCGGCGCGCCTCGTCGAAGGCGCGCTCGGCGGCCACGAGGTCCCCCTCGAGCGCCAGCATCCGCCCGAGCGGGCGCGCCACGCACCCCAGCGTCCCCAGGCCCTGTACCAGGTCGACGGCGATCAGGGAGCGCCAGGGCGCCAGCGCGGACCGCACCGCCGGAGCCAGGTCGGCGCGCTCCAGCGTGGCGACGGCATCGGCGAGCAGCGCGGTGACGAGCAGCCACCTCCCCTCGCGATCGTCGCGGTCGGCGAGGGCTGCGGCGAGCGCGTGCACGAGCTCCGAGGCCTCCTGCGCCTGGCCGCGCAGCGCCAGCGCCAGCGCAGCAGACGCGCGCGGGGCCGCGCCCTGGCCGTGCCTGCCAGCGGCGAGCAGCGCGTCGACGTCCGCGCTGTCCAGGTCGACGTCGAGGTCGAGCAGGGCGCCAAGCGACTGGCTCACCGCGGCATCCACGGACAGGCCGAGGTGTCGGCTGATGGCGCCCGCGGTGCTCCGCCCGGCGCGCGCGGCCTCCAGGCGGCCTTGGGCGCGCGCTCGCATGGCCTCGACGACGGCCACGTAGAACCGCAGGCCCACGTGCCCGGTCTGGCTCGCCAGCGCAGCGGCCTGGGCCCAGCAGGCCTCGGCCTCGACGGCCGCGCCGGCCTCCAGCGCATCGAGCCCCGCCGCGATCTGCGCATGACCGCGCAGCATCGGGTCAGTGGCCTGGTCCGCCGCGCGGTCGGTGACCTCGCGGCGCTCGGCGTGCCACGCCGGGTCGGTGTGGGCACGCCGCCACACCAGGGCAGCGTAGGCCCCGGCCTCGGGGTGCGATCCGGCGACCGCACGGGCGCGGTCGGCGAGCTGACGGACGCGCTCGAGGGTCGCCGGCGCGCGCGTCGACGCGTCACGCTCCTGGGCTCCGATGTCGGCGCCCTCCCGCTCGAACAGCAGGAGGTTGGCGCGCGCGGCGAGGACCAGCGCGCTCCAGGGCTCCGCGGGGCCGAGGCGGACCTCCGCGGCGGTCAGCGCCTCGAGGGCCTCCCGACGGTCGGTGGTGAGCTCGCGACCCTGGGCGAGCAGGAGCGCGGCCTCGGCGTGCTCGGCGGGGGTGACGGCAGCACCCGGGTCGGCCACCCTGCGCGCGTGCTCCCAGGCCGCCTCGTGCTGCCCCGCATGGTGGCAGGCCCAGGCGGCGCGGAGGCGCAGCGCCGCGCGGGTGGGAGCCTGTGGACGCGCCCGCTCCCCGGGGTGGTGGTCGATGGCGATCGCCAGCGCCTCGGCGGCCACGGCGAGGTCCCCCACCAGCTCGGCGTCCGCGGCCGCGTCGCGCGCAGCGTCGAACACCTCCTCGCGGGGCACCAGGGCGCCGGCGTGCACCAAGTGGCGCACCGCGAGCTGACGGTCACCGGGACGGCCGCGCTGCTCCAGGGCGCGGGCGATGGCCGCGTGCTGCTGGGGGCTCCCCCCGAACGCTCGCGCGGCGTGGCGATAGCTCGGCTGGGTGAACGCGACGGTGTCCCCTGCCACCTCGACGACGCCCGCGGCCTGCGCGCGGGGGATCATCGCCTGCGCGCGCACGCCGACGATCTCGGAGAGCAGCGCGAGCTCGGCGCGACCGCCGAGCCCGGCCAGGGCCGACAGGGCCTCCAGGGCGGGCTCGGGGAGGCTCGCCAGCACCCGGTCGGCCGTGGGGCGCGCGCCGATGCGGTGCGCCGCCTCGGCGATGACCGCCGGCTCGGGTCGCGCGCCGTGCGGCACGTCGGCCTCCGTCAGCAGGTCGATGACCATCTGCGGGTTGCCGCGCGTGGGCTCGGCGAGCACCGAGGCGGCGTGCCGTGCCCAACGGTCGTCCTGCGGCCTCGGCGCGCCCCACCGTGACAGCAGCGCGCGGACGAGGTCGGGCAGGTCCTCGTCGGCCAGGCCAGCGAGGTCCAGGGTCTCGACCTGCTGGGTGAGCCGGCGCAGCAGGTCACGCGCCGTGCCGTCAGGGTGCGCGCCCTCGGCCCGCAGCGTCGCGACCAGCGCCACTGGCGTCGTCTCCAGGACCGGGACCAGCTGCAGCAGGACGAGCAGGGAGCCCACGTCGGCCTCATGGAGGTCATCGGCGATGAGCACCGTGGGGGGCCTCGTCCTTGGCCAGCGCGCGGACGAGGCCATGGGCGACCCCGTAGCGCTCCGACGGCGACAGCGCATCCAGCCCCTGCTGTGCCAGCACGTCGGAGACGTGCGCCCCCATCCCGCGCGCCTGGATGGCCAGGCGCGTCCACAGCCCCATCGGTGGCTCGAGGTGCGAGACGGTGGCGCCGACCCGCAGGCAGCGCTGTCCCCTCGCCTGGGCGTCCCGCTCGGCCCAGCGCAGCAACGACGACTTGCCGACCCCCATCGGCCCCCGCAGCAACGCCCCGGCACCGTGACCGGCGACGGCCGCATGGACCGCGTTGGCTAGCCGCGCGCGCTCGGCAGCGCGGCCCACGAGGTCAGGGTGGGCGGGGTCGGCATGGGCTCGCTCGGGCTCGGGCTCGGTGCCTTGCCGGAGACTCGCCTCGGCCATCGCGTCCCCCACCCGCTCGCTTCCCCCGCCGTCGCGGCCTGCCCCGCCGTGCTCGTCGGCCCCGCCCTCTGGCTCCCTGTCACGGCTCCCTGTCATGGCCCCTTGCCCAACCATGCCAGCGAATGCACCGATGGTCCAGTGATGCACGACATAGCGTCGTCTGCGAGCCTCGGTGCTCGGCCGTCACGCCTCGATGCAACGCGGCGAGCCGCTCAAGGGTGCGTGACGCGCGGGCTGCGCAGACGCGCGGGGAGGACGCGCCAGCGCGGGGCTCCGGCCACGGGCTGGAAGCACCAGCGGGGCTCCACATCGGGGTGGGGGCGCAGGATCGTCAGCGTCCCCTCTCGATGGGCCTCGTGCAACGGCTCGAGCTCGCCGACGCCGGCGACGGCCTCGACCAGGGCCTGCGAGGGCTGCGCGATCGGAGCGACGGCCAGCGGACCTTGAGGCGAGACGGCCAGCAGGGGTGGCTCGTCGGGCTGGGCGCTCACCGGCGGCACCGCGGCCGCCGCGGTGTCCTCCCAGACGTCGCTGACCAGCTCGAGGAGAACCTGCGCGGCCTTCGCGCGCGCCTGCACATCGCTCGTGGCCAGGAGCTCGACGGCGGCGTGGAGTCGCAGCATGGTCAAGTCCCAGGACTCATCGGCTGGCGTCAGTCCCGGGGCCGAGCCCGCTGGCCTCGGGACTGACGCCAGCCCAGCGGCGGTGAACCCGCCCTTGCACCACCGCCGGACCCGCCCGCGCCATGTCATGGCGTTCACTCTATACGATCACCATGGCGTCACACAAGAGGGCGAGGCGGGCCGGTGCCCGATCAGGGCTCCTCATCCACGGGGACGAGCTCGAGGTCGAGCTGCGTCACGTCGTCGAGGGCCCCAAGCGCCTTCGCCTCGATGCGCCAGTCGAAGCCCTCGAGCACGGTGACCGACGTCTGGACGACCGAACCCTGCTCGCGCCGGACGTCGACGTCCCAGCCGTCGTCGGCGAGCGCGCGCAGCGCGGCCATCAGCTCGTCATAGTCGCCCCGATAGAGCAAGACCGCCTCATAGCCCTCGCCGCGGGGGAGCTCACCGTGGTAGCCGTGCACCTCGTCGTCGGCGAGGCTGCCGAGCTCGTCAGGCCACTCCTGCGGCCACTCCTCCATGCGCGCGAGCCGGCCACCGTCGGTCGGGTCGTCGGCCTCCCCGAGCCCGAGCCCATCGTCCTCGTCGGCCTCGGGGTCGTGCTCGGTCGGCAGGTCCAGCGGCACATGGGGCGGGCCTCCAGTGGGAGGCGGGGCCTCATGATCGCCCATCGGGATCTCGGTCTCCCCACAGGCCGCCATCACGACCGAGGCGACGAGGAGGAGCGTCACTGCCAGGCCACACCGCATGGGTGCTCCTTCCCCTCGGGCGAGGCGCCGGTCGGCCCGCCG
>PUKE01000337.1 GCA_003550425.1 Nitriliruptoria bacterium | reverse complement strand
TCATCGAGTCCGACGAGCGGCAGATGATCCACTCGATCTTCGAGCTCGGCGACACCGTCGTGCGCGAGATCATGGTGCCCCGCCCCGACATGGTCACCGTCTCGGTCGACGACCCGCTCTCGGGGGTCCTCGACGTCGTGCTCAACGCCGGGCACTCGCGGATCCCCGTCTACAAGACCGACCGCGACGAGATCGTCGGCGTGCTCTACGCCAAGGACGTCCTGCGCCGCCTGCACCTCTCGGGTGACCGTCGCAGCCCGTGGGAGGAGCTCCTGCGCCCGGCGCACTTCGTGCCCGAGCTCAAGCCCGTCGACGCGCTGCTGCGCGAGCTGCAGAGCGCCCGGGTGCACCTCGCCGTCGTCGTCGACGAGTACGGTGCGACGGCGGGCCTCGTCACGATCGAGGACATCCTCGAGGAGATCGTCGGCGAGATCGAGGACGAGTACGACGAGGCCGAGGTCCTCGTCGAGCCGCTCGGCGAGGGATCGTGGCGCGTCGACGCACGCCTGCCCGTCAACGAGCTGTCCGACCTCGTCGACACGCCGTTGCCCAACGAGGAGTGGGACACCGTTGGTGGCCTGCTCTTCGGCCTCCTCGGCCACGTCGCCACGCCCGGTGAGCAGGTCGCCGTCGACGGCGTGCGCCTGACCGCCGAGCGGGTCAAGGGCCGGCGCATCGCGAAGGTCCTCGTCGACCGCGCCGAGGCGCCCCAGGAGGAGCCCTCGTGAGCTCCCAGGACCGTGCCCTACCCCCGCCCAGCGACGCTGAGCTGCTCGACATCGCCCGTGCGGCGCGCACGACGGCCTACGCGCCCTACTCGCGCTTCCGGGTCGGCGCGGCGATCGCGACCGTCGACGGTCGCATCCTCTCCGGGGCCAACGTCGAGAACGCCGCGTACCCGGCGGGAGTGTGTGCCGAGCGGGTGGCCGCGAGCCAGGCCGTCGTCGCCGGCAGCCGTGACTTCAGCGCCATCGCCATCGTCGGTGACGGCGCGGGTCCCTGCACCCCCTGCGGGATGTGCCGGCAGTTCCTCTACGAGTTCGCCCCGAACCTCCGTGTGCTCGCGAGCGGGGAGGAGGGCGCGGTGCGCGCCTACATCCTCGGTCGCGACCTCCTGCCCGACGGCTTCGGGCCGCGTCGGCTGCGGACCTGAGCCGCGCCGGGCGGCGCATCCGGGGGTCGGACCGTCCCGCGCCCGCACGGTGGGACGCAGCGATCAAGGGGATTGGCGTGCGGGGCATGAGGCTGCTGCTCGTTGCCGGGCTCGTCGTGCTCGTCGCCGCCTGCTCGAGCCTCTGCGAGCGGGCGGGCGAGCGCGTCGCCGAGGAGGTCACCGGCGCGATGACCGGCGGTGACGTCGCGATCGACGCCGAGGGGGGCGAGGTCCGCCTCTCCGTCCAGAAGGGCGGGCAGTAGCCGCCACCCCAATATGCAGGGGTGATCCGCCCTCCTGGCGGGCGCTTCTGCGCCCGCCACATGGCATTCCGCCACATCTGGCCCTGCTGAGCAGGGGCCTCTCCCCATGGGCACGTGCGATCCCTGGTGGCGCACGGGTGGCGCACGGGTGGCGCAGGCAGATCTCTCACTTCCGACCGAACGTGTCGTTGGGACCCCTCGGGTCCGCCCCCGGCCCGCCCGGTCGGTGCTGCTCTAGCCCAACGGCGACGTAGGCGTCCCGTCAAGTGGTGTAGGAGGGTGCTGGCGGCCATCCTCGTTGACCGCTACGCGGTCGCGGGGAGTGGTTGTGGGTCGGTCTCCTCTCGTTGTTCGATGACGGTAGTGAGTTGGCTGCGACGGACGGCGTCTTGGCTCATGTAGCGGCGGTTGACTTGCCATTCGCCATTCCTTGACGGGACACGGCCCCTCCGAGCGTCACGGGAGCGCGAGCGATGAGCGCAGGCCAGGGGTCGGAGCACGGCTGGTGGCAAGCCAGCGACGGCAACTGGTATCCGCCGGACCAACACCCCGATCCGCATCACCGTGCGCGGTTCGCTGCCCCGCCCCCTCGGGCCGAGGCTCGGACTGCCGGTCCTTGCACCGGACGGATCGGCGCGCCCGCCGTGCTCGCCGTGCTCGCCGCCTCGGCGATCCTTGTCGCCGCCATGGTCGCCATCGTGGTGAGCGATGGTGGTGACGAGGCGGAGCAGGTCGTCAATCGCGAGCCGACCGATGGCACCGAGGACGCCTGCGAGCTGGGGAGCGGAGGATGGAGCGATGTCGGCTTAATGACGGGCGCACAGGAGGCCCCCGAGATCGGCAACGAGGCTCACGAGGCCACAGCGAGCGCCTCGCGAGCTGATCTGCCCCTTCCGCTAGCCCTGCGACCGCTGGCAGACTCTGCTGCGAGCCCGTGGTAGCAGGCTGACGTCGCGGGCGCCTCCGGTGCGGCTGGTGGCCGAGACGGGCGCCTCGCGCGCCAGGGACGCCGAGCGCGCCGGCTCGGGGTCGGTGAGGCGGTGGTCGGATGAGCGTGCGCCTGGAGGTCTCGACTCGCGCGGAGCTGGGCGAGCGCTTGACCGAGCTGCGGCGACGCTCGGGTCTCAGCCTCCGCGAGCTGGCCGACCGGGTCGGGAGCAGCCCGTCGACGGTCAGTGGCTGGTGTCGCGCGAAGAACCTGCCGTTCCCAGCGCAGACGTCGGTGTTCGCGGCGATGCTGGCCGAGCTCGGGGTGGAGGATCCGGCGCCGTGGCTGGAGGTCTTGACTCGGCTGCGTGGCGAGGGTGAGCCGGAGGGGCGCGCGCCGTACCGGGGGCTGGAGGCGTTCGGCTGGGAGGACCGCTCGCTGTTCTTCGGTCGGGCGCGCGTGGTCGATCGGGTGTTGAAGCGGCTGGCGCAGGTCGAGGGTCCCGCGCGGTGCCTGCGGCTAGTGCTCGTGGTGGGCGCCTCGGGGGTCGGGAAGTCGTCGGTGCTGCAAGCCGGGGTGTGGCCGCGGCTGGTGGAGGCGGGACGACGGTGCGTGCTCGCCAGCTCGGCCGGCATCGACAGCGACGGGTTGGCGGCCCAGATCCCGGGCCCCGAGCCCGGGCGGTCCGCAGGACCCCTGCCGGTGGTGCTGATGGACGCGCTGGAGGACGCCTTCACTGGCCTGACGGGACACGAGCGTGACCGCGTGCTCGGGGAGCTCGCGGCGCTCACCGACCGGGAGGCCGGCGGTGCCAGCGTGGTGGCCACGCTGCGCGCGGATGCGCTGGGCGAGCTGGCCGCATCGGGCGCGCTGGGGGCGGCCCTGGAGTGCGGGCAGGTCGTGGTGCCGCCCATGGAGGCCAGCGAGCTGAGCGAGGCGATCGTCGAGCCAGCGCGGGCGGTGGGCGCCAGTGTCGACGAGGAGCTGGTCGAGCTGCTGGTGGGGGCGTTCGGGCCGAGCGGTCGGGTCGGCGGGGAGGCGCAGGTCGGCTCGCTGCCGTTGCTGTCGCACGCGCTGGCCGAGGCGTGGGCGCGCTCGTCAGGAGCGCGGATCACGGTGGCGGACTATCTGGCCACCGGTGGCGTGGATGGGGCGGTGGAGCGGTCGGCGGAGGCGGTGCTGGCCACGCTGGACGCGCGCGAGCGGGAGGTCGCCCGGCAGGTGCTGCTGCGGCTGGTGCATGTGGATGAGCCGCGGCTGGTCAACCGCCGCGCGGTCACCTACCAGGAGCTGGACGGGCTGGCGCGAGGCGGCGAGGGGGCGCTCAGCGCGGTGCTGGACCGGTTCGTGGACGCGCGGCTGCTGACCGCGGGCTCCCAGCGGGTGCAGATCGCGCATGACGCGGTCCTGACCGCGTGGCCGCGGCTTGCCGGTTGGATCGACCAGGCGCTCGAGGGGCTGCGGGTGCAGCGCCGCGCGGCAGAGGCCGCTCGCGTGTGGGTCGACAGCGGTCAGGACGCCTCGGCGCTGGCGCGCGGCGCGCTGCTAGCCGAGCTGCGCGCCTGGGCCGACGATGCGGAGGGCGGAGCGCTTGCGCTCAACGACCGCGAGCGCGCGTTCCTGGACGCCAGCATCGCCCACGCGGATGCCGAGGCGGCCCGGGAGCATCAGCGGCGCCGTCGCCTGCGTCGTCTTGCGGCGGCCAGCGTGGTCGCGGCGGCGGCGGCGATCGTGTTGGCGTGGGTGGCCATCGATGCGCGCACGACCGCGTTGACCGCTCGCGACGAGGCGCTGTCGCGGCAGGCAGCGATCACGGCCGAACGGTTGGCCGACGCCGACCCGCTGCTGGCCGCCCACATCGCGGTGGCGGCCCATGCGGTGGCCCCCACCGAGCAGGCCCGCTCGGCGGTGCTGAATGCTGCCGCGGGGCCAAGCGGCCAACGCTGGTTGGGTGGGCCGGGCAGCTCCGCGCTCGCGGTGGGCGCTGACGAGGGCGTCGTGGCGGTCAGCGACTCCTCGCAGGCCAGCGTGCGGCTGCTCACCGCCGCCTCGGACGGCGGCCTGGAGCCCGCGGGGGAGCTGAGCCTCGACGCCGCCGATGTCGCGATCTTCGCGCTGGCGCTCGCGCCGGACGCGCAGACGCTGGCGGTGGGTGACGCGGCGGGGGAGGTGTCGCTGTGGGACGTCGACGACCCCACCGATCCGACCCCGCTGGCCGAGCCGCTGGAGGGCCTCGACGATGCGGTGCAGGAGCTCGCGTTCGCCGACGACGGCGACACGCTGACCGTTGCCGGCGCGGGCCCAGGGGTGCTGCGGTTCGACGTAAGCGACCCGGCCGAGCCGTCCGCGCGTCCCGAGCTCGCCTGGGACCCGGTCGTGTGGTCGGTCGCCACGAGCCCGGCGGGGCTGCTCGCGTTCGGCGCGGAGGAGGGCATCGTCCAGCTCTGGGACGAGGGTGAGGGCGACGGCGGGCCGCGGGCCGAGCTCAAGGTCGGTGACGACGACGTGCTGGACGTCGCGCTGACCGCTGAGGCCGACGTGCCGCTGCTCGCTGCGGCCACCCGCGGCGGGGAGCTCGCGGCCTGGGAGGTGGCCGAGAGCGGCGACCCGACCCCCGTCGACCTCGAGGACCCGGGGTTCACCACGTGGGCGAACGCGGTGTCGGTCACCGACGACGGCTCCCGCCTGGCTGCCGGCAGCTCCAACGGCACCGTGCGGGTCTACGCGACCGAGACTGGCGCGCCCATCGCGACGCTCGATCACCCGGCGGGGGTGACCGGCCTGACCTTCGCCGACGACGAGACGCTGCTGTCGACCGCCGTCGACGGGACGCTGCGGCGCTGGCGGCTCGACGATGCCGTCAGCCCGGCGTTGGCCGCTGGCGCCTGGAACCTGCAGTTCGACGAGCGCGGGCAGCTGTTCGGGTTCACCACGGGTGACACCGGCCGCTGGGACGTGTCCGACGGCGCCGCCAGCGGCGGCCCCATCCTGGAGGCCTCCCGGGAAGGGGTGGAGCGGTTCTCGGGCACCGGTGCGGTCACCGGTGACGGCGACGTGCTCGCCCAAGGTCGCCGCGGCGGCGACGTGCTGCTCTACGACGCCTCCGACCCGCAGGCACCGCAACGGCTCGAGGCCCACTTGACTGGCGCGGACGAGCGCATCGAGCGGCTGGCGTTCCACCCCGACGGCGACTGGGTCGCCACCATCCGTGACCACGCGCACCTGTGGCGGCTCGACGGTGGCCTCCCGCCAGCGGGCCAGCCCTCGCCACACGAGCCCAGCATCGAGCTCGACGACGCGGCCGAGGGCCTGTTCAACCTCGACTGGAGCCCGACCGGCGAGCTGCTCGCGCTCGCCAGCGCCGACGGCCACGTCTACGTGTACGGCGTCGACGACGACCTCGACGATCCCGTCGAGGCGGTCGAGCTGCGCGCTCGCCTCGACGTGCTCGGCAGCGATGCCTATGCCGTCGCGTTCCACCCCGACCAGCTGCTGCTGGCTGCGGCGGGCACCGACGGTCGCGTCGAGTTCTGGGACGTCGGTGACCCCGCCGATCCGCGCGCCGTTGGCGGGGCGCTGGTGGGTCCACCCGGTCGGGTGTTCGATCTCGCCTTCGATGCGAGTGGCGGCTGGCTCGCTGCCGCTGCGGTCGATGGGACCGCATGGGTGTGGGCGGTCGAGGGGGACGGCACCGCCGAGCGCTACGCGATGCTCGAGACCGGCGGGACCGCGGCGTACTCGGTCGCGTTCGCGCCCGACCGTCCCGCGCTCGTCGCTGGCGACGCCGATGGGCTCGTCCACCTGTGGCGGCTCGACGCCGACGAGGCCACCGCGCGGCTGTGCGCCAACCCTGGCCAGCCGATCACCGCCGAGGAGTGGGAGCGCCACCTCCCCGACCGCGCCTACGAGCCGCCCTGCGACCCCACCCCGTGAGCCCCCGTCCCGCCCTCCAGGAGCGGCGATGGCTGTGCGAGGTTGTGCGAAGTTGCCGCACACGGGGGGTGAGGCGTTGTGCTCCCCCAGCGGGTGCTGGTTGCCTCATCGGCTGTGTCGTGAGGTTCCGAGGACCCGTGGGAGAGGTGGGGCGCATGGTGGCAGGACCGCAGGATCGGCTGGCGCAGCGGACCAGACGCGAGGCGACGACTCGCCGAGGTGTCGTGACCGGTGTGGTCGCGCTGGCGGCTGTGGTGGGATTGGCCTGGAGCGGGTCGAGCGCGGGCGAGGCCGATGAGCTGGAGCTCACCGATCGGTTGGACGGGGAGGGGCGGTTCGAGACCGCGGTGGCGATCAGCCAGGAGGCCTTCCCCGAGCAGGCCGACCAGGTCTATCTGGCCCGGTCGGACGAGTTCGCTGACGCGCTCGCGGCAGCCGCGCTGGATGACGGGCCGATCCTGCTGGTGCCGTCCGACGGCGAGGTGCCGCCCGTGGTCGCCGGGGAGATCGACCGGCTGGACCCCGACACGGTGGTCGCGCTCGGTGGGGAGCGCGCCGTCAGCGATGGGGTGCTAGCGGAGGCTGCCGACGCGCGGGCGACCGATCGTCTCGCGGGGGCCACGCGGTTCGACACGGCCGTCGAGATCGCCACAGCGGCGTTCCCCGACGGGGCCGAGCGGGCGTATCTCGCGCGGGCGGATGGGTTCGCGGACGCGCTGGCTGCCGGCGCGCTGGATGATGGGCCGATCCTGCTGGTGCCCTCCGACGGCGCGGTGCCCGAGCAGGTGATCGACGCGGTCGATGCCCTCGGGGCGGATGAGGTGGTCGCGCTGGGTGGCCGGAGCGCGATCAGCGACCAGGTGCTCGAGGACGCTGCAGGGGAGGTGGACACTGACCGGTTGGCTGGGCCTGGCCGGATCGAGACCGCGGTCGAGATCGCGCGCGCGGCCTTCCCCGGGACCGCCGACCGCGTGTACCTGACCCGCCAGGACGACTTCCCTGACGCGCTCGCCGCCGGCGCGCTCACCGATGGGCCGATCCTGCTGATCCCCTCCTGCGATGACCTGCCAGCGGTGGTGGGCGACGCCATCGAGGATCTCGAGCCGATCCAGGCCGTCGCGCTGGGCGGCCCGGCGGCCGTCTGCGACGACATCCTCGAGGACGGCGGCGAGTTCGTGGCCGCGCCAGTCACGTACCTGGCCGACGTGGATCCACTCGACTCCGAGAGGGGCACGACCATTGGCGGTCAAGGATGGGGCACGGCGAGCCGAAGGGTGAACACGCTCGACTACGCTCGGAGTCTGTTCCTTGATACATCACGGACGGATACCGGCTGGAAGGAGTACCAGGTCGACTTCGCCTTTGAGCAGTTGCGCGCCACCGTCGGCATCGCCGACGACGGCGACGTCGACGCGCGTGCGCAGTTCGATGTCGTGGCCGATAGCGAGACCGTGGCCAGCGAGCAGGTCGGGTTCGCCGAGACTGAGGAGCTCGTCGCCGACATCGACGACGCACGACGCGTCACGGTGGAGGTGACCAAGCTCAACGGCGACGCCGATCGCAGCGACTACGTGCTCGGCAACGCGCGCTTCCTGCGCGACGCCGACCGGCCTCTCGACGACGCGTTCATCGACGAGCCGGACCTGCCGTCACGCGTCCGCCTTGATGACGAGGATCCCGTTGAGGAAGAGCGAGGTACCACGATTGGCGGTCAAGGTTGGGATACCGGGAGCAGAACGGTTGATACGCAGGACTTCGCCCGAACGCTGACCTTGGACACCTCGAGAACCGACACGGGTTGGCGGGAGTACCAGGCCCAGCGCGCCTACGACACGCTCACCGGCACCGTGGGCATCGCCGACGATGGCGACGCAGACGCGCGTGGACAGTTCGAGATCGTGGCCGACGGCGAGACCGTCGCCCGCGAGCAGGCCAGCTTCGGTGAGACCGTCGACATCGAGGGCGACGTGTCCGGGGCGATGCGCGTGCGCATCGAGATCACCAAACTCAACGGCGACGCCGACCGCAGCGACTACGTCTTCGCCGAGCCAGAGATGAGGGCCGAGGACTGAGCCTGGACCAGTCGGGCGCGCCACCCCACGCGTGAGGTGGCCGCGGTGCGGCGGACACCAGTGGCGCGACGAGCAAGGTCCGGGGACGTCTCCCACGAGGGTGGCAACGAGTTGCAATGAGCTCACAGGGGCTCCCGCGGCAAGCAGCTGCCAGCGCCGGGGATCATCGCGGCGCCGAGAGCTGCCCCACGTGGCGCCCTTGCGCCACCTGATGACGGCGCCTATGGGCATCACCGAGGAGGAGCCATGACCGGCCGGTGGGCTGGGCTCGCAGCGTCGTGTGGGGCCCTTGTTCTCATGATCTTGGCTGCGCCACTGGACGCGG
>PUKE01000257.1 GCA_003550425.1 Nitriliruptoria bacterium | reverse complement strand
GTCGGGCGGAGTCGATCCGGCGGTTCGAGGTGTTGCCGCGGGACTTCAGCGAGCCGGATGGGGAGCTGACGCCGACGCTGAAGCTGAAGCGGCCGGTGGTGGCGCGCACCTTCGCCGACGCCATCGAGCGGATCTACGACACCGACCGCTGAGCGGACCCGTCCGATGAGCGGACCCGGCGGCGCCCAACTCGAGCTCCTCGTCGAGCCGGTCGGATCGGTGCTGGCGATCGTGGCCCATCCCGACGACCTCGAGTATGGCGCCGCCGCGGCCGTGGCCACCTGGACCCGTCGGGGCCAGCGCGTGGCCTACCTGCTCGCCACCCGCGGCGAGGCCGGCATCGACGGCCTCGCCCCGCACGAGGCCGCGCCGCTGCGCGAGGCGGAGCAGCGCCGCAGCGCCGCGCGCGTCGGCGTCGACGAGGTCGACTTCCTCGACCGACCCGACGGCACGGTCGTGGCCGACCTCGCCCTGCGTCGCGACCTCGCAGCCGCGATCCGCCGCCAGCGACCCGACACCGTCCTGACCATCAACCACCGCGAGGACTGGGGAGCGCCGGGCACCCGCAACTCTGCCGATCACCGCGCGGTGGGCGCCGCTGTGCTCGACGCCGTCGACGATGCCGCCAACCGCTGGATCTTCCCCGGGCTCGGCGGCGCCCCGCATGCCGTCAGCCGGGTCCTCGTCGCTGCGTCGCCGGCGGCGCGACATGCCGTCGACGTGACCGGCGCCGTCGACGACGCCGTCGCCTCGCTGGCCGAGCATCGGGCCTACCTGGAGGGCCTCGGCGATCACCCGATGGCCGACCCGGAGTGGCTGCGCCCCCTGCTGGCCGAGACCGGGGCCGCCGCGGGCGTGGACGCGGCCGTCGCCGTGGAGCTGTTCGCGCGCTGAGGCGTGACGCCGCGCGTCAGAGATAGGTGCCGAGGTTCGCCGGTCCCTCGTCGGAGCGGACCGCGGCGAGGAGGTCCTCGCGGGTGGGTGGCCCATCGGCGGCGAGGATGGCGCCGCGGCACAGCCCCACGAGCTCGGCCCCGGTCGAGCCCGTGGTGTGGTGGGCGAGCTGGGAGACCAGGGCGGGCTCGGCGAGGTCGAGCGGCTCCAGCAGGCGCTGCAGGATCCTGGTCCGATCCTCGAGGTCGGGCGGTGCGAGGGTGAGGACCTCGTCGATGCGCCCCGCGCGCGGCAGGCTCGGGTCGACGCGGTCGGGCTCGTCGGCGGTGACCACCGTCACGACGCCTCCCTGGGCTGACCGGTGCAGGGCGTCCAGGCCGGCCAGCAGCGTGGGCAGGGCCCCGCCACGCTCGCCGCGGCCGCTGCGCCCGCCGGTCAGCAGCTCGAGGTCCTCGATGATCAGCAGCATCGGCGCCAGGACGTCGAGCTCGCGCTGCAGCTCCCCGAGGCGACGCACCGCGCTCGGAGCGTCGGCGAGGACCACGGTGGCCTCCCCCGCGGCCTCGGCGGCGAGCACGCGCGACAGGGTCGTCTTGCCGGTGCCGGGCGGGCCCTGCAGCAGCAGGCCGCGGCTCGCGGGCACCCCGGCGGCCTCGAGCGCGCCGCGCCGGGCGAAGACGTTGCCGACACCGCGGTCGACCGCCTGCCAGACGGCGTCGGGCAGCACCAGGTCGGCGCGGGTCGCGGTCGGCCTGGGCACCGGGGCCAGCGTGAGCCCGCGCTCGTCCCGCGCGCGCAGCACCCGTCCCCGCAACAGGTTGCTCGGGCCCTCGGCGTGCGCGCGCAGCCGTCCCAGCCCCTCCTCGGCGGCCTGCCGGGCACCAGGCGGGCCGATGACGCGCAGCAGCGCGCTCGGCTCGGTGGCTGGCGAGGCCACCGCCGTCTTGACCGCAGCGAGCGGCACGTCGGGATGGAGGGTCCCGCTCGGCCAGGTCGCCACGCAGTCGGCGGGGACGAAGCGGTCCTCGTCGCCGAGGTCGAGGCGACGTCGCGCCGGGGCCTCCTCGTAGGGCGAGGCCCCATGCAGGGTCGCGGCGTCGTGCGCGTCGACCAGCGCCTCGAGGGCATGGGCGAGGCTGGGCTCGTGGGTGGCAGCGACCTCGGCCTGCACGACGGCCAGCTCGCGCGGTGGCGCGTCGAGGAAGGCCGCGACGCGCTCCTTGGCGGTGGGGCCGCGCTCGTCGCGCTCCTCGCCGAGATGGCGCTGCAGCACCTCGGCGAGGCTCGCCAGGGCCGCGTCGGGTTGCGGGCGCATGGGGCCTCCTGCTCCTCGTCGTCGCCCTCGGTGGGCCATCGCGCCGGCGTGGCTCGGGCGCGGCCATCGGGCCGGGCGAGAGGCTAGTGGCCGGCGGACCGCCAGGAGGACGGGGCTGCCAGCGCTGCCGGCACTGCCTGGGCGCCCAGAGCGCCCAGGGCGCCCAGGGCGCCGCGGCCGCCAGGCGCCCCTCGCCCGATCCCGTCGGGCTGGTGCGGTCCTAGGGTGGACCTCGGCTCGCGGCGACCGTCGCGGCCCGCCGATCCCGGAGGACGCGATGGACACCACCACCGTGGCGCTGGACACCGGCGCGGCCCCGGCCGTGGTCGACCTCACCCCACAGGTGCGGCGCTTCTGCGCCGAGCGTGGGGACGGCCTGTGCCACGTGTTCGCGCCGCACGCCACCGCCGGGCTGGCGCTGGTCGAGCTCGGCGCGGGCACCGAGCAGGACCTGCTGACCGCGCTGGAGTCCCTCCTGCCGCGCGACGATCGCTGGGTGCACGCGCATGGCAGCCCCGGGCACGGCGCCGATCACGTCCTGCCCGTCCTGGTCAGCCCCTCGCTGTCGCTGCCGGTGCAGGGCGGGCGTCCGGATCTCGGCACGTGGCAGTCGGTGGCCCTGGTCGACACCAACCGCGACAACGCCAGCCGTCAGGTGCGGCTGTCGTTCCTCGCCGGCTAGCGCTCCCGTCCGCCCCCGTCCCAGCCGGCCAGCGCCCCCGTCCGCCCCCGTCCGCTCCCGTCCGCTGTTCGCGCGTGAGCGCGCCCTACGGTAGGCGACCGCGGTGGCCGCATCCCCAGGCGGCCGCGCAAGGAAGGCGGTCATGGAACGACCCACCCGCGTCGCGCTCGCGCTGGGCGCCGGAGGCGCCCGGGGCTACGCCCACATCGGCGTCATCCAGGTCCTGCAGGAGCGCGGCTATGAGATCACGAGCGTGGCCGGCACGTCGATGGGCGCGGTCATCGGTGGCCTGCACGCTGCCGGCGGGCTGGAGGACTACGCCCGCTGGGTGTCCTCGCTCAACCAGCGCGACGTGCTGCGGCTCATGGATCCCTCGATCAAGGCGCCGGGGGCCATCCGCGCCGAGAAGGTGCTCGCCAAGGTGACCGAGCTGCTGGGCGGCGCGACGATCGAGGACCTGCCGATCCCCTTCACCGCGGTCACCACCGACCTCCTGGCCGGCCGCGAGGTGTGGTTCCAGGAGGGGCCGGCGCACGCGGCGATCCGCGCCTCCTTCGCCCTGCCGAGCTTCATCTCGCCGGTCGCGCTCAACGGCCGCCTCCTCGCCGACGGCGGGCTGCTCAATCCCGTGCCGGTGGCCGCGACCACCGCCGCTAGCGCCGACCTGACGGTCGCGGTCACCCTGTCGGAGATCCAGCCGACGCCGGGCGCAGGGCCGGTGCAGGAGACCGCCGATCCGCGGCCGATGGGCGACTCGCTCGACCGCGCGCGTGGCGCGGTGGCCCAGATGCTGGAGGGCGAGCTGGTGCGCACGGTCTCGGGCTGGCTCAGCGGCGTCCGCGAGCCCCAGGCACCAACCGAGGCGCCTGCCGAGGCGACCGGCGAGGACCTGTTCGAGGAGCTGCCCGAGGGGCTGCGCACCCTCGACGTGATGCAGCTGTCGCTGCAGGCGATGCAGCGGCTCGTCACCCGCTACCAGCTGGCCGGCTACCCGCCCGACCTGCTCATCACCATCCCGAAGTCGTCCTGTCGCACCCTGGACTTCCACCGCGCCGAGGAGATGATCGCCCTGGGGCGCGCGGAGGCCACCCGGGCGCTCCAGCAGCATCAGGCGACGACCTCCTGACGCGAGGCGTCCTCACGGCGGCTTGGGCGTGGGCGCGCCGCCCTCACCGCCGCTTGGGGCGAGGGCGGCGCCCGTCGCGATGGGGCAGGTGGCGGCGGGCCAGCGCTCGCGGCAGGTCCTCGGGCGCCAGCGCATCCTCGGCGGTGGCCTGCGCGAGCAGCGTGGCCGCCTCGGGGTCGGCCAGGAGCCCGAACCAGCGCGTGGTGCCAGAGGGCGGGCGGGCCACGGCCATCGGCCCGTGATCGCACTGGTCGAGGCAGCCGGTCACCTGCAGCCCGACGCCCTCCTCGCGGCAGCGCGCGGCCAGCGCCTCCAGCACCTCGTCCCTGGACGCGGGGGAGCGCGCGGAGGCCGCGGTGCAGTCCTTGCCACCGCACGCCCAGATGATCGCCTGGCTCACGGGTCCTCCCGACGCAACTGACCGGGGCCGCATCAGGGCCCCTCGCTCTGGGGCCGCAGCAGGGCCCCTCGCCCTGGGGCCGCAGCGGGCCCCGCCCCGACGGTATCCCGTCCCGGGCCGATCTCCCGGCGCAGGCCAGACGGCGGCGTGGCCCGCATGGCGGGCCCGCGGAGCCTCAGGCCGAGCCGCTCGCCGCGGCCGGGACGTCGGCGCGACGCACCGGCAGCCCGATGCTCGCCAGCTGCTCGGCGGGGCGGTGATATCCGCGCTCCAGATGGTGGATGCCACGCAGCACGCTTGGGCCCTCGGCGACGGCGGCGGCGATCACCGAGGAGAAGCCGGCGCGCACGTCGGGGATGTCGACCTCGGCGCCACGGAGCCGCGAGACGCCGCGCACCACCGCCGAGTGCACCCAGCCGGTGTCGTGGAAGCGGCAGCCGGGCCCGCCGAGGCAGGTGTCGAACAGCTCGATCTCGCAGCCCATCTGCTGCAGGGCGGGCACGTAGACGAAGCGGTCCTCGTAGACGGTCTCGTGGAGCACCGAGAGCCCGTCGGCCTGGGTGAACAGCACCATCAGCGGCGTCTGCCAGTCGGTCATGAAGCCAGGGTGGGTGTCGGTCTCCACGGCGGCCGGCGAGAGCCCCTCGGGTGCCGAGGCCATCAGCCACGAGTCGGTGATCTCGAAGCGGGCGCCCATGCGCGACAGCGTCGTGATCGCGGTGACCAGGCGGTCCTGGGCGCAGCCGGCGACCTTCACGGCTCCGCCGGTCAGCAGCCCGGCGACGAGGTAGCTGAACGCCTCGTTGCGGTCCCCCTCGAGGGTGGTGCGCGCGGGTCGGAGCTCGTCGACGCCCTCGATGATGACGCGGCGGTCAGGCATGAACGCGATCCGCGCGCCCATGCGCTGCAGGAACAGCGCCAGCTCGATGACCTCGGGCTCGGTGGCCGCGCCGCGCACCACGGTGCGACCCTGCGCCAGCGACCCGGCCAGCAGCGCCGTCTCCGTCGCGCCGACGCTGGGGTAGGGCAGCTCGATCGGCCCGCCGCGCAGCCCGGTGGTGGTCGCGCGGATCCCCTCCGCCTGCACCTCCACGTCGGCGCCGAGCGCGCGCAGGGCGCGGATGTGGAAGTCGACCGGCCGGGTGCCGATGCGGTCGCCGCCGACGAAGGGGACGAAGGCCTCGCCAGTGCGGTGGAGCAGCGGCCCGAGGAGCAGGATCGGCATGCGGTTCAGCCCCGAGAAGGACTGGGGGACCGACGGCTCGGGCACCGGTCCGGGGGCGACCGTCACCGCGCCGTCCTCGGCGCGCACCTCGGCGCCGAGGGAGCGCAGGATGTCGGCGGTGATGGCGACGTCGCCCACCTCGGGCGCGTTGTCGATCGTGCTCGGCCCCTGTGCGAGGAAGGCCGCGACCATGTGCTTGGTCACCGCGTTCTTGGACCCGCGCACGCGAACCTCGCCGCGCAGCGGGCCCGCGGGCTCCACGTGCCACGCCGGAGTGCTCATGCCGCGGAACCTAGCGGATGCTCGTGCTCCGTGGAGGCGCCGCGTGGAGGCGTCCGGTGGCCAGCGCGCCCGGCGTGCAACGCTCGCCCGTTCCCGCCGCGAGTGTCGCATCCCGGACCTGACGAATGCGCGGACATGCAGTAACCTCCGCGAAGCCGTGCGAGCCACGGTCCGCAGTCGGCGGCAGCCCTTGAGCCGACCCGGACCCGGCCGACCGGACCGAGCGCGGGGCGGACCGACGCAGAGCAGCCCAGCAGGCGAGGACGCAGCATCAGCAGCGAGGGCGACACCACCGGGCGCGGTCGGGGCAGCGGCGCCGCCGCGGACCAGGTCGCGGCAGCGCCGGACCTCGGGTCCCTGCTCGCGCGCGCCGGGGTCACCGTGCAGGTGCGCGACGCGCATGGCCGCGTCACCTACGTCAACCGCCCCGATGGCGACGCGCTCACCCCCGATCCACCCGGTGATCCCGCCGAGTCAGCCGAGGCCCGCCCAGGCCCTCGCGAGTCACGCCGGCTGAGCATCCAGGGGCGCGAGGCACGCAACCACCTCACGCTGCGCCTGCCGGTCACCGAGGAGGCAGCGTCGCCCGACGACCTCCCGGAGGCGGCCACCGTCGTGCTCACCGCCGACGTGACCGAGGCGACCCGGCCGGCGACGCACATCGAGCGCGCCGGCAACGACCGTGCTCCCGACACCCTCGTCGAGGCCAACGCCGAGCTGTCGGCCGCCAACGCCGACCTCTCCGCCGACAACGCCGCGCTGCGTCGCTCCAACCGCGACCTGAGCGAGTTCGCCTACATCGCCTCCCACGACCTGGCGGCGCCGCTGCGGGTCATCAGCGGCTACGTCCAGCTGCTGTCGCAGCGCTACGCCGACCAGCTCGACGCCAAGGGGCAGCGGTGGATCGGCTGGACCGTCGACGGCGTGGAGCGCATGGAGGAGCTGATCGCCGGCCTGCTGACCTACTCGCGGCTGGACAGCGCGGCCGCCGAGCACGAGCCCGTGGACCTGCCCGAGCTGGTCGAGGCCGCAGCGGCGTCCACCGCGGGGGACCAGGGCGTCGATGGCCACGTGCACGCCGGCGGCCTGCCCACGGTGCACGGTGAGCGCCGCCAGCTGCGCCAGCTGTTCGAGAACCTGCTGGCCAACGCCTGGAAGTTCCGCGCGCCCGACCGTGCCCCCGAGGTCGAGGTGACCGCGCGCTCCCTGGGCGACCGCTGGGAGATCACCGTGGCCGACAACGGCATCGGCATCCCGCCGGAGCAGCGCGAGCGGGTGCTGCGGATGTTCCAGCGCCTCCACACCCGCGACGAGGTCCCGGGCACCGGCATCGGCCTCGCGGTCGTCCAGCGGGTGGTGGAGCGCCACGGCGGCGGGCTGACGATCGAGACCAGCCACCTCGGCGGCACCGCGCTCCGCTTCGACCTGCCCGCGGTCGGCAGCGACGAGCACGCCGCGCCGACCGCACCCGGAGGCGCATCATGAGCCCATCCTGGGAGCCCGTGCAGATCCTCCTGGTGGAGGACAGCGAGGCCGACATCGAGCTGACCACCGAGGCGCTCGCCGATGCCCGGGTCGCCAACGACCTCCACGTGACGCGCGACGGGGTGGAGGCGCTCGCCTTCCTGCGCAACGAGCCGCCCCACGAGCACGCCCCCACCCCCGACCTCGTGCTGCTGGACCTGAACCTGCCCCGCAAGGACGGCCGCGAGGTCCTCGAGGAGGTCAAGGCCGACCCGGAGCTGCGACAGATCCCGATCGTGGTGCTGACGACCTCGTCGGCAGAGGCCGACGTGCTGCGCTCCTACGAGCTGCACGCCAACTCCTACATCACCAAGCCGGTGCGCTTCGACGACTTCCTGCGCACCGTGGCGTCCCTCGAGGACTTCTGGCTGACCGTCGTCAAGCTGCCGAGCCGCTCGCAGTCGTCGGGTGGCTCGCTGCGATGAGCGCCCAGCCGCGCATCCCGCCGCTGACCGGGTCGGCCGAGGCCGCGCACGCGGCGAGTCGACCGCACGGGCCCGCGTCGGGGCACGGCCCTGGCACGGTGCTGTGGATCGAGGACGACCTCGCCTACGCCGAGCTGATCCGCGAGCTCCTGGCCGAGCGGGAGGGCTTCGCGCTGCGCGTGGCCGTGGCCACCACGCTGGCCGACGGGCTCGGGCAGCTGCGGGCGCGCGACGACATCGTCTGCGTCCTGCTGGACCTGAACCTGCCGGACGCGCGCTCGCTGGAGGCGGTCGAGCAGCTGACCGCCGACCTCACCGACCCCCCGGTCGTGGTGCTCACCGGTACCACCGACGACGCGGCCGCGGTGACGGCGCTGCGCATCGGCGCCGACGACTACCTGCTCAAGGGCGAGGTCGACGGGGAGCGCCTCGAGCGGGCGATCCGCTACGCCATGGAGCGTCAGGCCAGCCGCCGCGAGCTCGCCGAGCGCGAGCTCTTCGCGCGGTCGGTCCTCGACGCGGTCGGCGCCCAGACCGCGGTGATCGACGACCGCGGTGTGATCGTGGCCACCAACGACAGCTGGGAGGCCTTCGCAGAGGTCAACGACGGCGACCTGGGCTGCTGCGGGGTGGGTGCGAACTACCTGGCGGTCTGCGCCCGCGCGGCCACCGAGGGGCTCGCGGACGCGGCCGCGGCGGCCCGCGGGATCCGTGAGGTGCTGTCGGGCGCGCGCGAGCTCTACGAGCAGGACTACGACTGCTCGACCTCGTGGCGGGACCATTGGGCGATCATGCGGGTCACCCCGCTGCCC
>PUKE01000210.1 GCA_003550425.1 Nitriliruptoria bacterium | reverse complement strand
GGAGGTGTGGGCGGTTCGGCCGGGATCCCGGCCGAACCGCCCACACCTCCCGCGCGCTCCTCGGTCCCCCGCGGGGGTCAGCGCTCCCAGTCCACGCGCCCGCCCTGGATCAGGCGCAGGCCACGGTCCAAGGCGCTGATGCGCGCCATCTGCTCCTCGTCGAGCGCGAACTCGCCGACCGCCAGGTTGTCGCGCAAGCGGGCGCTGCTGGCCGACCGCGGGATGGCCAGCACGCGCGGCTGCTGCATGAGCCACCGCAGGGCGACCTGCCCCAGGGTGCGCCCGACCTCGGCGGCGATCGCCTGCAGCGTCGGGTCCTCCTCGACGCGCCCGCGGGCCACGGGCGAGTACGCCGTCAGCGCGTGGCCGTCGCGCTCGGCCTCGGCCAGCAGCGCCTCCTGGCCCAGGAACGGGTGGTACTCCACCTGGTTGGTGAGGAGGTCGGCCAGGGCGGTCGCACGGCGCACCCAGCTCGGCGGGAAGTTGCTCACCCCGATCGCGGCGGTGACGCCCTCCTCGACCAGCTCGGTCAGCGCCGCCAGCGTCTCCTCGAGCGGGGTGTCGGGATCGGGCCAGTGGACGAGCAGCAGGTCGACGTGGTCGAGGCCGAGGTCGCGCAGGCTCGCCCGCGCCGAGTCGCGCACCCAGTCGCGCGTCAGCGGCCCCACGGCCAGCTTGGTGGTGACGTGGACCGCTTCGCGCGGCACCGCCGCGGCCCGCAGCGCGCGACCGACCTCGACCTCGTTGCCGTACATGCGCGCGGTGTCGAGGTGGCGGTAGCCGAGCGCCAGCGCCTGCGCGATCGCCGCCTGCCCCTCCGGCCCGGTCAGGCGGTAGGTGCCCAGCCCGATCCGCGGGATCGCGCGGCCCTTGACGGTGAGGTCCTCCATCGGTGCGTCCTGTTCGTGGCGGGTGCGGCGGAGCCATGCTCGCACGGCTGCCACACTCGCCCCGCGCCACCCGCATGACCCCACCCGCAACCGAACCCACCCGCATCCACCCTCACCTTCGACCCCACCCCGCTGGAGGGCCCCGTGCAGCTGCGCGCCCGCTTTCAGCCGCATCGTCGCGGCTTCGGCTTCCTCACGCCCGTCGCCGAGGACGGCCTGACCCCCGAGCCCGTCACGCTGGCCGACGCCGAGGGCGAGGCGACCACCGTCTCGCGCGTGTTCGCGCCACCGCCGGTGGCGCGCGCCCTGGTGGCCGACGACCTCGTGGCCGCCGACGTCGCCGCGGACGCCAAGGGCGTGGCGGCCTCCACGGTCGAGGTCTTACAGCGACCGCGCCGACTCCTCGTGGGCACCGTGGGCCGCCGCAAGAGCGGACAGCCGATCGTCACCCCCGACCCCGCCCTCGGCAGCGGTGCCGTGGCGCTGGCCGAGGGGCTGGCCCACGAGCTGGCGGGCGCGCTCGACGAGCAGGTGGTGCTGCTGGCCACGCCGGGCACCGACGGTCGTCCGGTCGCGCAGGCGCTGGTCGCCGGACCCCACCCCGCCACCCACCCCGACGCGATCCGCGCGCGGGCCGTGGCGCTGGTGCTGGGCGGCGCCGCCCCGAGCCTGGTCCCCGGTGGCCCGCAGGCGGTCGGGCTCGACGCGGCCGCCGCCGAGACGACCCACCTGCGCCTCATGGGCCAGCTCGCGGCCGGGCGTCGTGGCAGCGCCGCCGGCCTGGACCGGTGCGGCCACGTGCCCGGCGCGCGGCTGTCCCCGGTGGACCGCCGCGACGAGCCGTGCGTCACGATCGACGCGGCGCGCTCACGCGAGCTCGACGACGCGGTGGGCGCCTCCTGGGACGGCCGCGCCGACAGCGCGGTCACCGTGGCCGTGCACATCACCGACGTCGCCGGCGCGGTGGGCCTCGGCTCCCCGGCCGACCTCCATGCGCGGACCGTCGCGGCCACCGCCTACCTCGCCTCGAGCCCGAGCGCCCCCATGCTCGACCCGGAGCTGTCCGAGGGCGCCCGCTCCCTGGTCGCCGGCCAGGACCGCCCGGTGCTGTCGGTGCGCTTCGCGGTGGACGCCAGCGGCGGCGTCGACGGGGTCACCGTCGAGCACGCCATGGTGCGCTCGCGCGCCAAGCTGTCCTACGGGGCGGTCGAGCAGTGGCTGGAGGGCGACCCCAAGCCGCTGCGCACCCAGGCGCGCAGCCAGGCCGACGCCGCCGCGTCGACCGTCGCCGGCATCCTCGAGGCCGCGCGTCGCCTCGGCGTGGAGCGCGACGCCCGCGAGACCCTCGAGGACCTCTTCGAGCCCGCCGAGCTGACCCCGACCGTCGAGGGCGAGGCGGTGCGCCTCGGGCTCGCCGAGCCGCACGCCGAGGCCTTCCGCCTCATCGAGCGGGTCATGGTCGCGGCCAACGAGGCGGTGGGGGACTGGCTGGTCGCCCACGAGGTGCCCGCGCTGTACCGCGCCCATGAGGGCATCGACCCCACGCGCCAGGCGCGCCTGCGCGCCGCGGCCGATCTCACCGGCGAGCGCCTGCCCGCGCTGGACGCCGACCAGGGCGACCCCGACCGCGTCGCCGGCCAGATCCTCGGCGCGGTCCACGACCTCGCCGCCCAGGGGCGCACGGCCGACCGCGACCTGTTGATCGCCGCGGCCACCGGCGCCACCGCGCGCGCCACCTACGACCCCGACCCGGCACGGCATCGCGGGCTCGGCACCACCGCCTACACCCACTTCACCTCGCCCCTGCGCCGCTACGCCGACCTGTCGGTGCATCGCCAGATCCGCGCGGTGCTCGCCGGCGAGGACCCGCCGCTGGCGATCGGCGACCTCGAGGCGCTGGCGGTGTGGCTCGGCGCGCGGGCCGGGGCGCTGGCGCGCCTGGAGGCCCGCGAGCGCGCCGACCTGTGGACCCGGCTGCTGGAGCTCGGCGAGCTCACCGGCACCGAGACCGCCACCGTCACGGGGCTGTCCCCGGCGGGGCTGCGCATCCGGCTGCCTCGGCTCGGGCTGCCGGGGTTCATCCTGGCCGAGCAGGCGCTGGGCACCGGCGAGGAGGCCGCCAGGCTGGAGGTCGACGAGCATGGGCTGCGCACCACCTCGGGCCAGTGGCGCGTGGGGGCGCGGATCGCGGTGCGCTTCGACGGCCGCGACCACCTGGGCCGCGCTGCCTGGCGCCTGGTCGGCCAGGAGCCCGCGCGCCCTGCGTCCAACCGGCACGAAGGGGCGTGACATCCCGGGCGGATCGTCCCATCGCAGCCCCTTGACGCGAGCGCGGTCGTAGGGGGACCCTGCGAGGGCGTCAGCCCATCGGGCGCGACGCCAGCCGGCGTGGCGCGGATCGACGACCGTTGGCTGCGGGATCGGGCTCGCCCGCGGAGAGCCCGCGAGGGACGCGACGTGCGCAGCGGACAGCATTGCTTCACTTCCTACCCTGAACCAAGGTTGGCGTGAAGCAGGAGTGCGATGGCGGGGTAGGCTAGTCAAGGGTCCGTGCCGCGGACCCACTGGCTCGCTGACGGAGGGGATGACATGCACGGGCCTTGGACCGGACCGCAGTCGATCGAGCGCACGGCGTTCCTGCCTGCCGCCGACGAGGCGCCGCATGGCGTGCTCTTCTACGAGGGCGAGCGCTTCCTGATCGACTCCGCCGTCCGGTTCCTCGCCGAGGGCCTGCAGGCGGGCCAGGCGGTCGTCGCGGTCGTCACGCGGGCGCATCGCACCCGGCTCGAGCACGGCCTGGCCGAGGCCGGCTACGACGTCGCCGCGCTGCGTCGCGAGGGCTGGCTGGTCCTCGTGGACGCCTCCGAGGCGCTGGCCAGCGTGCTGCACGACGGGCGCCCCGACGCCGAGCGCTTCCAGGGGATGGTCAGCGAGCTCACCGAGCGCGTCGCCGAGCCGGCCTCGGGGCTGCGGGTGCTCGGCGAGATGTCGGCGCTGCTGGTCGCCGAGGGCCACGATGCCGCCGCCATCGCGCTCGAGGAGCTCGCCGACGCCCACCGCGCCGAGCGGGGCTTCGCGCTGCTGTGCGCCTACCCGATGCGCGCCTTCGAGCGCGAGGACAGCGGGCCGACGTTCCAGCGGGTGTGCCGCCTGCACGAGCAGGTCGTGCCCAGCGAGAGCATCAGCGAGCTGTCCGACCCCGACGAGCGCGCCCGGGCCGTGGCCATCCTCCAGCAGGAGGCGGTGGCCGGCATCAACGCGCGCGTGTCGCTGCGGCACAGCCAGCACGAGCTCGAGGACGAGCTCCGGCTGCTCCGCGCCTTGGACCGCCTCCACCGCGAGGTCCAGGCGACCGTCGTCCACGACGTCCGCCGTGCGGTCGGCGACCCCGACCACCAGCGCCCGCGCAGCGTCGAGACGCTCCAGAAGACCGCGACGCGCGTGGTGCGTCGGACGCTGTCGGCCGAGGGCTGCCAGATCGCCCGGACCCAGGCGCGCCACGACCGCGACGCCCGCGACGTGCGCCGCGACGAGCGCGGCATCTCCGTGCCGATCCGGGCGCGCGGTGCCGTGCGTCGGATGCTGGTCGTCGAGCTCGCCCCCGACCGGCACCTGGACCACGACGAGGAGTGGTTCCTGCACGCCGTCGCCGAGCTGCTCGGCGTCGCCATCGAGCACGACGAGGCGCACGCCGAGCTCTCCCAGCGCGCGCTGCACGACCCCCTGACCGGGCTGCCGAACCGCACGCTGCTGTGGGACCGCCTCGACCACGCGCTGCGCCGCCACTCGCGGACCCGCAGCTGCCTGGCGGTGCTCGCCATCGACCTCGACGACCTGTCCGACGTGAACGAGCGCCTCGGCGAGGCCGCCGGCGACGAGGTCGTGGCCCAGACGGGTCAGCGCCTGGCCGACGTCGTCGATCCCGGGGACACCGTGGCCCGCCTCGGCGGCGACACCTTCGTGATCGTCGCCGAGGACCTCGAGCAGCCCGCCGACGCGCTGGGCCTCGCCCAGCGGGCCCGGTCGGCGCTGGCGCCCGCGTTCGTGCTGGGCGAGAACGCCGTCGAGCTCACCGCCAGCGTCGGCATCGTCGTGGGCGACCCGCTCGACGACGCCGACTCGCTGCTGGGCAGCGCCGACCTGGCCCTGCAGCACGCCAAGCGACGCGCCGACGGCCGCTGGGCGATGCTGGACGCCGCCGACGCGCTGCGCACCCCGGCGATCTGATCAGCCGACCAGCACCTGCTCCTCGCCGAAGGCGATGCCCTTGTCGAGGGTCTTGTGCACCGGGCAGCGCACGGCGACCTGCTTGAGGCGCTCCCGCTGGGCGTCGTCGAAGTCGCCGTCGATGTAGATGCGGCTGCGGACCCGGTCGAGGTAGCCGGTGGCGTCCGCGTCGCAGTCGTCGCAGTCGCTGGCGTGCACCCGGTCGTGGGTGTACTCGACGCTCACGTTGTCCAGCGCCCAGCCCTTGTGCTGGCAGTACAGCGACACGGTGATGCAGGTGCACGCCGCCAGGGCGCCCAGCAGCAGCTCGTAGGGGTTGGGCGCGCCGTCGTCGCCACCGGCGTCGTGCGGCTCGTCGCCGTGCCAGACGTGCCGGCCGTTGGTGACGCGGACCGCGGTCCGCTCGGTCAGGTCAGCGGTGATGGTGGTCATGGGTGGCTCCAAGCGCAGGTCGCCCACGCCCCGCAGCAGGGCGTGGCTGGTCGGGCTCGCCCGGCCCGGCGCGAGCGTCGAGGCAAGGGTCAGCGCACGCGCTCGCCGGCAGCGGGGCAGTCGGGGTTGTCGCACACGAAGTCGGCCCCGGCCCCCGTCGCCGAGCCCGGCAGGGCGGTCACGCCGCACCAGCGGCAGATCGGCGCGCGCCCCTCGGCGTGCGCGGCCTGGCGCAGGTGCTCCGCGGCGGGCAGGTCGGCGTCGTCGGGATCGTGAGCGGACATGGGCCCAAGGGTAGGCCGTCGGGGCGGCGCGGCCGCGGCGGCGCCGCCCCGACGGCCTCCGCGCGGCGTCAGCCCACGCCGGGGATCAGCGTCACGGCCAGCGCGAAGTAGATCGCCAGCGCCGTGAAGTCCTTGATGGTGGTGATGAACGGGTCGGCGCCCGGGGCGTGGTCGAACCCGAGCTTGTACAGCGCCCACGGCAGCAGGAAGCCGAGCATCGCCGCGATCGTCAGGCCGGCGAACAGCGAGACGCCGACCACGAGCCCGAGCTCGGGGATCCCCTGCCACGCCCAGGCGATCAGCCCGCCGGCCAGGCCCAGCGGTGCGGCCATCGACGCTCCGACCGCGACCTCGCGCGCCAGCTGCGGGCCGAAGCGCTTGGGGTCGATGTGGCCCAGCGCGAGGCCGCGGGCGAAGATGGTGGAGGACTGGGTGCCGACGTTGCCGCCCATGTCCATGATCACCGGGATGAAGAACGCCAGCACCGTGAGGGTGGCCAGCGCGTCCTCCCAGAACTCGATCAGGCCGCCGACGACCAGCCCGCCGGCGAGCGCCACGAGCAGGAACGGCACGCGCACGCGCAGGGGGTACAGGATCGACCCCTTGGTCAGGCGCTCGCTGCGGAAGTACTCGCGCTCCTGGGCGGCGCCCGACAGCCCCGCCATGGCGTACATGGTCTGGGAGCTGTCGGCCTCGAGCACGTCGATGGCGTCGTCGTAGGTGATCGAGCCGATGAGGCGGCGCTCGCCGTCGACCACCGGGATCGCCGCGAGGTCGTACTGCTGGAGCAGCCGTGCGGCGTCGGCGCGCTTGGCGGTCGCGGGCACCTCCACCTCGGTGGTGGACAGATGGTCGGCGACCCGGTCGTCCGGCTCGGCCTTGATCAGCGCGGGCAGCGTGACCATGCCGACCAGTCGCCGCTGCGCGTCGGTGACGTAGACGGTGGTGATGTCCTCGGCTGGCAGGGTGCTGCGGCGCACCGCCTCGAGCGCCTCGGCGACGGTGGCCTCCGGGTGCACCCGCACGTAGCTGGGGTTGGCGACGCGGCCCGCCGAGTCCTCGTCGTAGCGCAGGATCGCCAGGATCGTGCCGCGGTCCTCGGCGGGCAGCTCGCCGAGCAGGCGCTTGGCGACGGCGGCGGGCAGCTCGTCGAGCAGCCGCGCCCCCTCGTCGGCCTCGAGCAGCTCGAGGACCTCGGCGGCGTCCTGCGAGCCCAGCGCCTTGATCAGCGACTGCTGGTGGTCGCGGGGCAGCGCCTCGAACACCTCGACCGCGTGGTCCTTGGCGAGCAGGCGGAACGCGACGGCCCGCTCCGTGGCGGGCATGGCCGTGAGCACGTCGACGACGCCGTCGACGGGCAGCTGGTTGACCAGGCTCTTGGCGGTGTCGAGGTCGCGCGCCTCGATCCGCTCGTGCAGCGTGACGTTCATCGTGCGCCTCCTCTCGGGGCAAGGAGCGCACGCTGGCCGCGGCGACGCCGGCGCGGTCGGCGCGCCACGGCCCGTCCGCGGCTAGGCGCGGAGGCGCGCGAGGCGGGACCGTGCCGGCGTCGGCGCGATCAGCGCGCGCCGCGCGGGCGACGGGGTGAGCCGATGTCGACTCGGTTGCTCGCCGTCGTCCGGCACGTCCTCACCTCCTTCGTTCACCTCGTGGTCCGGGCATGCGAACGGCCTCCCGACCGCTCGGGAGGCCGCAACGATCCGTTCGACCCAAGACCACGCCGCGTGGTCGCGGGCCTCCCAGTCGTCGAGCTTTGGCACTGCACGCCGTGGTGCCCGAGGGCACCGGCCTGCGTTCTGCCCGGCCTTCGTTCGGCCGGGCCTGTTGATACCCGTTGGGGTCTCTCGACCTTTCCGGGCAGCAGGCGCGTCGTGCAGGAGCCTCACCGAACGGGAGGTGGCGTTCGCCGCAGGCGAGAGTACCCCGCAGGCCGGGGGCGTCAACCTGGCCCTGGCGTGCGTCGCCGGCCTACAGTGCCGAGCATGGCTGCGGCGACGACCTGGCGAGCGCGCGCGTCGGCTCACCCCGCGCTGGTGCCCACCGGCCTGGTGGTGGGCGTGCTCGCGGTGTCCTTCTCGGCGATCCTCATCCGCGTGGCCGAGGCGCATCCGCTCGCGCTGTCGTTCTGGCGCAGCATCCTCGGCGCCGCGGTCCTGCTGCCCTTCGCCCTGGCCGAGCGCCGCGCGGCGCCGGCGCGCCGCGACGTGGCGGCCATGGCGGCGGCAGGGGCGTTCCTGGCGGTGCACTTCGCGCTGTTCATCGGCTCGCTGGACTTCACCACCGTGGCCTCCTCGACGGTGCTGGTGACCATGTCGCCGGTGTTCGTCGGCCTTGGTGGGGCGGTGCTGCTGGCCGAGCCCCCGACGCGGCGGGTGTGGGCCGGCATGGCCACGGCCATGGCCGGGGCGGTCGGGGTCGCGCTGGCCGATGCCGGCGGCGCGCCACCCGCGCCGGCGCCGCTGCTGGGCGACGCGATGGCCTTCGGTGGCGCCATCGCGGTCGCGGGCTACCTGCTGATCGGCCGCTCGCTGCGCCGGCGCGTGTCGGCGGCGCGCTACGCCACCGTGGTGTACCTGGCGGCCGCGGCGGTGCTGCTCGTGGCCAGCCTCGCGGTGGACGTGCCCCTGACCGGCTATGACGCCGTCACCTGGTGGGCCATCGCCGGCCTGGTCCTCGGCCCTCAGCTGCTGGGCCACACGCTGTTCAACGCGCTGCTGTCGCGCGTGTCGGCCACCACGGTGTCGATCACGGTGCTCGCCGAGCCGGTGGGCGCGACCCTGCTGGCCGCGCTGCTGCTCGCCGAGCTCCCCGCGGTGGGCTTCTGGGCCGCCGCGCCGCTGGTGATGGTCGGGGTGTACCTGGC
>PUKE01000118.1 GCA_003550425.1 Nitriliruptoria bacterium | reverse complement strand
TGGCGCGCGGCGCGCCGGTCCACACGGTCGGCGCGGGGCGCACCGATGCGGGCGTCCATGCCGAGCATCAGGTCGTGCACGCCGACGTGCCCGCTGACCTGCCCCTGCTCGCTGACCCCGATCGGCTGCGCCGGGCGCTCGACGTCACCTGTGGGCCGGCGATCACCATCTGGCGCGCCCGGCGCGTGCCGGCCTCCTTCGACGCGCGCTTCTCGGCGACGCTGCGCCGCTATCGCTACCACCTGTGCGACGCGCCAGCGCTCAGCCCGTTGCGGCGCCACGAGGTCTGGCACGTGGGCCCGCCGGCCCTCGACGTCCATGCCATGGAGGCCGGCGGCGCCCACCTCATCGGCGAGCACGACTTCTCCTCGTTCTGCCGTCGCCAGGGCGACCAGCACCTCGTGCGGCGCGTGTCGCGGCTGCGCGTGCGGCGGCGCCCCCGCGGGATCGTCGAGATCGACGTGGATGGCCCCGGCTTCTGCCAGCAGATGGTGCGCTCGATCGCCGGCTGCCTGCTCGCCGTGGGGCGCGGGCGCCGACCGCCCGCGTGGGTGGCACAGGCGCGCGAGGCACGCGACCGCGAGGCCGTGGGCACCGTCGCGCCCCCGCACGGCCTGGTGCTGCGCGGCGTGCGCTACGGCAAGGGCGCATGACCCGGCGACGCCGAGCCGACCCCCGGCCAGCGACGTCGGCGGGCCCGGTGCCGCGTGGACGACGCGCTCCGGTTGCCGACCGGCCTGACGCCACGTACCCTTTCTCGCTGTGGCCACGCGCCGCGCTGCGATCTTGCGCGCTGGCTGCAGCCGCCACGACCCGAGCCACCCATCTCCGTCGAGCAGGTCGACCATGCGCACCTATCAGCCCCGCCCGAGCGACATCACGCGCACCTGGTACGTGGTCGACGCGACCGACCAGGTGCTCGGCCGGCTGGCCACGCGCGTCGCGGAGGTGCTGCGCGGCAAGCACAAGCCGCACTACGCGCCGCACCTCGACGTCGGCGACTTCGTCATCGTGGTCAACGCCGACAAGGTCGTGCTCACCGGCGACAAGCTGCGCCAGTCCTTCCGCCACCACCACTCGGGCTACCCCGGTGGGCTGCGCTCGGTGCCCTTCGCCGACCTGCTGGCCACCAAGCCCGACGAGCTCGTCTCCGGTGCGGTCAAGGGCATGCTGCCCAAGAACCGGCTGGCGCGGAAGCAGATCAAGAAGCTGAAGGTCTACGCGGGCCCTGACCACCCGCACGCGGCCCAGCAGCCCGAGCCGCTCGAGCTCTGAGCCCCGTCACCACGGACCCTGGGAGCCCTCCCGCATGAGCGACGCCACCGTCCCCAACCGCATCAGCACCGGCCGCCGCAAGTCCGCGGTCGCGCGGGTGCGCCTGCAGCGCGGCAGCGGGCGCATCATCGTCAACGACCGGCCAATGGAGGACTACTTCCCGGTCGAGTCGACCCAGGCCGCCATCCGGCGCCCCTTCGACGTGACCGAGTCGCACGGGCAGTTCGACGTGATCGCCCGCATCAGCGGCGGTGGGACCACGGGCCAGGCCGGCGCGCTCGCGCACGGCATCGCCCGCGCCCTCGAGCACGAGGAGCCGGACTGGCGCGCGCCGCTGAAGCGCGCGGGGCTGCTGACCCGTGACGCCCGCGAGGTCGAGAGCAAGAAGTACGGCCTGAAGAAGGCCCGCAAGGCGCCCCAGTTCTCCAAGCGCTGACGTCGGGGCAGCCGTGCGCGCCATGGGGCGGCTGTTCGGCACCGACGGCGTCCGAGGCGTCGCCAACGACGAGCTCACCCCCGAGCTCGCGCTGGCGCTCGGACGCGCGCTCGCGCGCGCGCTGCGCGAGCGCGGCCTGACGCGGCCGCAGCTGGTCATCGGGCGCGACCCGCGCCCCTCGAGCCCCATGCTGCAGGCCGCCCTGACCGCTGGGTTCTGCTCCGGCGGCGGCGACGTGGTTCCCCTGGGCATCCTGCCGACGCCCGGCGTGGCGCACGTGGTCACGCACCTCGGCGCCGACGCCGGTGCGATGCTCTCGGCGAGCCACAACCCGGTGCCCGACAACGGCATCAAGCTGTTCGGGGCGGACGGCTACAAGCTCGACGACGCCCAGGAGCAGCGGGTCGAGCAGCTCGTCGACACGGTGGCCGACCCGCCGGTGGGCACCGAGGTCGGCACCACCCATCCCGAGCATCAGGCGGTCGAGGCCTACCTCGACCATCTCGTGAGTGCCTGCGACGCCGACGTGGCGGGGCTGCGCGTGGTGGTCGACTGCGCCAACGGCGCGGCCACCACGGTGGCCCCCGAGGCGCTGGCGCGCCTGGGCTGCGAGGTCCACGCGATCAACACCGAGGTCGACGGCTCGCGCATCAACGTGGGCTGCGGCTCGACCCACCCCGAGGCCGTGGCCTCCGCCGTGGTCAGCACCGGCGCCGACGTGGGACTGGCCCACGACGGCGACGCGGACCGCCTGATCGCCGTCGACCACACGGGAGCGGTGGTGGACGGCGACCAGATCCTCGGGATCCTCGCGCTGCGCCGCCGCCAGCGCGGGACCCTGGACGCCGTGGTGACCACGGTGATGACCAACCTCGGCTTCGCCCAGGCGATGGCCCATCACGGCATCGACGTGGTCCGCACCAAGGTGGGGGATCGCCACGTCCTGGCGGCGATGCTGGAGGGTGGCCATCCCCTCGGCGGCGAGCAGTCCGGGCACATCATCATCGGCGACCACGCCACGACCGGCGACGGGGTCCTCACCGCGGTGCGGCTCCTGGCGGCCATCGCCGACGAGGGCAAGCCCCTGCGCGAGCTCGCGGGGGTGATCCAGCGGCTGCCGCAGGTGCTGGTCAACGTGCGCGACGTCGACCGCGACCGGCTCGACGAGGCGGCCGCGGTCTGGGAGGGCGTCAGCGCGGCCGAGGCCCAGCTCGGCGACCAGGGCCGCGTGCTCCTGCGCGCCTCGGGGACCGAGCCGCTCGTGCGGGTCATGGTCGAGGCCGACACCACCGAGCGCGCCGAGACGGTCGCCGAGGACCTCGCCGGGGTGGTGCGGCGCCACCTGGGACCCGCCTGACGCCGCTGACGCGGCCCGGTGCCGCGCGGGTGCCCGCTACCGGCCCACCATGCGGATGGTCAGCGGGTAGCGGTACCACACGTCGTTGCTCGACCGCACGGCCGCCACGATCACCAGCACCAGCCAGAGGATCCCGAGCGCCAGGCCGAGCAGGACGAGCGGGATGGCCGCCAGGCCTGCGGTCGGGAAGGCCAGCACGATGCCCAGCACCGCAAGGGCGATCCCATAGATCAGGAACGACAGGCTGAAGTTCAGCGCCTCGGTGGCCTGGTCCCGTGCGAAGCGCCCGCGGTCGCTGGTCAGCAGCCACACCACGAACGGCCCCACCACGAACGGGATGCCCACGAACTGCACCAGCCCCGACAGGTGCGCCACGATCGCCCACGTGCGCTCCTGCTGGTCGGGCGCGCCGGAGGGCGACCCGCCCGCGGGCGGTCCGCCACCGCTTGGGGGCTGATCGCCTGGAGGTTGGCCGCCGCCTGGGGGCTGGTCGCCCGGTGGCTGCCCGCCGGGGGGCTGGCTGCCGCCTGGGGGCTGCCCGCCGGGGGGCTGATCGCCCGGGGGCTGATCGTCCGGGGGCTGGCCCTCGCCGGGGGGCGTGGTGCTGGCCCGCACCACCCCGTGGTCGGCCTGCTGGCGCTGGTGCCCAAGGGTCTCGAGCGCTGGGTCCATGACCTGACCCTCCATCATCGCGTGCGTGCGGCCGGCGGGTGCGACGGCGACCACCGTGCCGTGGGGCGCGCAGGGTACCCCGGGGCGCGGCACGCTCGGCTCGCGGACGCCCGCACCCTGGGGACGGTGCCAGCACACCGGCACCCGCCGTGCCAGGCTGACGCTGGCCATGACGATCCACCTGGTGCGAGGGCGGCCCGGCAGCGGCAAGACCACGGTCGCCGGTGCGGTGGCCGCCCGTCTGCAGGCCGCCGGCGTCGCCGTCACCGGCTTCGTGACCGAGGAGGTCCGCGAGGGCGGCCGGCGTCGGGGCTTTCGGCTGCGGCGCCTGGACGTCGAGGACCGTGGCGTCCTGGCCGACGTCGCGCTCCCCGGGCCGCCGCGGGTCGGTCGCTATGGCGTCGACGTCGCCGCGCTCGAGCGCCTCGCGCTGCCGGCGCTGGACGTCCCACCGGGCGTCGTGGTGGTCGTCGACGAGCTCGGCCCCATGGAGCTGGTCTCCGAGCCCCTGCGCACCGCGGTCGGCCAGCTGGTCGACCGCCGCGACGTGCGGTGCCTGCTGACCGTGCACGCGCGGCCCCACCCCCTCACCGACGCGCTGCTCGCGCGCCCCGACGCCGAGGTCCACGAGGTGACGCGCGGCGACCGCGACGCCCTGCCCGCGCGGCTCGCGGCCCGCCTGCGCGCGGACCCGCCCGCGGGCACGCCGTAGGATCCCTGACCATGAGCAGCGATCGCAGGGCCAGCGACCCTCCGGCCACCGATCCTCCCGACGGCGACCCTCCACGCGTCGTCGCCCTGGCCGGCGGCGTCGGCGCCGCGCGGTTCCTGCGCGGGCTCGTGCGCGCGGTCGACCCGCGCGCCCTGACCGTGGTCGGCAACGTCGCCGACGACCTCCAGGTGCACGGCCTGCACGTCAGCCCCGACCTCGACACGATCACCTACACCCTGGGCGGCGGCATCGACGAGGACCGCGGCTGGGGGCGGGCCGGCGACACCACCGTGGTGCTCGACGAGCTCGCGCAGCGCTACGGGCACGAGCCCTGGTTCCGCCTGGGCGACCGGGACCTCGCCACGCACCTCCACCGCACCGCGCGGCTGCGGTCAGGCGCGACGCTGTCGACGGTCACCGCCGAGCTGGCGGCCAGCTGGCAGGTGCCCGGTACGCTGCGCCCGGTCACCGACGACCCGCTCGTGACGCGCATCGGCGTCGCCGACGGCCGCGAGCTGCACTTCCAGGAGTGGTGGGTCGGCGAGCGCGCCGCGCCCGAGCCCGTCGCCGTGCGCTTCGCCGGCGCGCAGGACGCGCTGCCGGCCCCGGGCGTGCTGGCCGCGATCACCTCCGCCGACGTCGTCGTGCTCTGCCCCTCCAACCCGGTGGTCTCGCTCGGCCCGATCCTGGCGGTGCCGGGCGTGCGCGCCGCGCTGCGGTCGGCCCCGGTGGTCGGGGTGTCGCCGATCGTCGGCGGTCGCGTGCTGCGCGGGATGGCCGATCGCCTGCTGCCGCTGTGGGACTGCGACGTCGACGCCGCGGCGGTGGCCGGGCTCTACGCCGACCTCCTCGACGCCTGGGTCCTGGACACCGCCGACGCCGACCGCGCCGCGGCGGTCGCCAACCTCGGCGTCACCCCCGTCGTGGCCGAGGCCGTCATGCGCGACGTCCCCACCGCGCAGGCGCTCGCCGACACGGTCCTCGCGGCGGTCCTCACGCGGTGAGCGGCTCCGAGGACCCCGTCGAGCCCGGCCCGCCGGCCGCGCCGCAGCCCGCCGAGCGCCGGGTCGAGCTCGCGGTCACCCCGGTGACCGGCCTGCCCGAGGTGCGTCGCGGCGACGACCTGGCCGCGCTGATCGGCGCCCGCGCCGACCTGCGCGACGGCGACGTGGTGTGCGTGGCCCACAAGGTCGTCTCCAAGGCCGAGGGCGCGCTGCTGCCCCTGCCCCCCGACGAGGGCCTCGCGGCCGCGCGGCGGCGCCTCGCCCGGGCGCACGCCCGGCGCGTCGTGGTGGACGCGCCGTGGGTGGTCATCACCGAGACGCCGCAGGGCCTGGTGTGCGCCAACGGCGGTCTGGATGCCTCCAACGCCCCGGCTGGCCACCTCATCGCGCTGCCCGACGACCCCGACGCGAGCGCGCGAGCCCTGCGTGCCGGGTTCGCCGCGCGCCTCGGGGTGGACGTGGGGGTGCTCGTCACCGACACCTTCGGGCGTCCCTGGCGCCTCGGGCTCACCGACGTCGCCATCGGCTGCGCGGGCCTTGCGCCCCTGCACGACCAGCGCGGCCGGTCGGACCGGTCGGGGCAGCCGCTCACGGTGACCCAGAGCGCCACCGCCGACGCGCTGGCCGGCGTCGCCGAGGTCGTGCGCGACAAGGGCGAGGGCGTGCCGGTGGTGCGGGTGCGGGGGCTGCCTGGCGTCGGCGGCGACGACGGCCCGGGAGCGGTGGCGCTGCAGCGCCCCGCCGCACAGGACCTGTTCCCCCGGGGCCGCGGGATGCTCGCCGCGGGGCTCGCCGCGCAGTCGCCCGCGCCGCAGGGCGACCCTGTGCCGCAGGGCGACCCCGTGCCGCCCTCCGACCTCGAGGCGGCGCGGCGCGCGGCCGCCGCGCACGGTGCGCAGGCGCACGAGGTCGGCGCCGCCGACGCACCGGCCATGCCTGCCTCCGAGGCCCCCACCCGGCTGCTGGTCCGCGGCGAGGGCGCGTCCCCCACGCCGGAGGGCGAGCGCGCGGCCCTCGGCGCGGCGCTGTGCACCGCAGCCCTGATGGACCTCGGCCATCGCGCCCGGCTGGCCGGACGGGTCCCGGCCGCGACCGGCTGGCTCGTCGAGGCCGCCGCCGGGCCGTGACCACACGCCGTGCCGGCGCGCGGTTAGGATCGCGACCATGTGCGGGATCATCGGATGCACCGGCCGTGACGACGCCGTCGACGTCGTGCTGCACGGGCTGGCCACGCTGGAGTACCGCGGCTACGACTCGGCCGGGCTCGCGCTCGTGTCGGGCCCCCAGGCCGCGCCGGAGCTGCGCGTGGTCAAGCGCGCCGGGAAGCTCGCGAGCCTGCAAC
Source organism: Nitriliruptoria bacterium (assembly GCA_003550425.1). GTDB lineage: Bacteria > Actinomycetota > Nitriliruptoria > Euzebyales > Egibacteraceae > PUKE01. Next base: position 23,787 of record PUKE01000118.1, on the reverse strand, counting down.
AGGCCGTGGAGGGCCAGGCGCTGCCGGGGCGCAGCGGCATCGGCCACACCCGGTGGGCCACCCACGGCGCGCCGACCGATCGCAACGCCCACCCCCACGTCAGCGGCGACGGCCGACTCGCGGTGGTCCACAACGGGATCATCGAGAACCACGAGGCGCTGCGCAGCGAGCTGGTCGCCGCCGGGGTCGAGCTCGCCAGCGAGACCGACACCGAGCTGGTCGCCCACCTCGTGGCCGCCGAGCGGGACGCCCTGGCCGGCGACGGCCAGGCCGCGACCACCGGCAGCGCGCTCGCCGAGGCGCTGCGTCGCACCGTGCGTCGCCTCGAGGGGCAGTACGCGCTGGCCGTGCTGGACGTGCACGAGCCGGAGACGATCGTGGCGGCCCGCTACGGCGCCCCGCTGATCCTTGGCCACGACGACGACGTCAGCTGGCTGGCCTCCGACATCGCCGGGCTGATCGCGCACACGCGCGACGTCGAGGTGCTCCTCGACCGCCAGCTCGCCGTCCTCACCCCGGGTGGGATCGCCGTCACCGACCTCGACGGCGAGCCCACCGAGGGGCTGCGCTACAAGGTCGACTGGGACGTCGACGCGGCGGAGAAGCAGGGCTACCCCCACTTCATGCTCAAGGAGATCTACGAGCAGCCCCAGGCCCTGACCGACACGCTCCTCGGGCGGCTCGGCGAGGACGGGCTGCTGTCCCTCGACGAGCAGCGGCTGGCCGAGGGCGAGCTGCGCCGCATCGACAAGGTCTACGTGGTCGCGTGCGGCACAAGCTACCACGCCGGGATGGTGGGCCGCTACGCGATCGAGCACTGGGCGCGCCTGGGCGTCGAGGTCGAGATCGCCAGCGAGTTCCGCTATCGCGACCCGATCCTCAACCCCCACACCCTCGTGGTCGCGATCAGCCAGTCCGGCGAGACGACCGACACGATCGCCGCGGCCGCCCATGCGCGCGACCAGCGCGCCCCGGTGCTGGCGATCACCAACGTCGTGGGCTCGACGCTGGCGCGCCAGAGCGACGGCGTGCTGTACACGCGGGCCGGTCCCGAGATCGGCGTGGCGGCCACCAAGACCTTCCTCACCCAGGTCGTGGCCACCGCGGTGCTCGCGCTGTTCCTCGCCCAGGAGCGGCGCACGCTGCTGCCCGAGGAGATCGGCGACGCCTTCGCCCGCCTCGAGGCGCTCGGCCCGCTGCTCGAGCAGGTGCTGGCCCACGACGATCGCATCGCCGAGCTGGCCCACCACCTGTCGGGCGCCGACTACTTCATGTTCATCGCGCGGCACGCCGGCCTGCCGATCGCCCTCGAGGGAGCGCTCAAGCTCAAGGAGATCAGCTACCTGCACGCCGAGGGCTTCCCGGCGGGGGAGATGAAGCACGGGCCGATCGCGCTGATCGACGACGGCGGCCCGGTCATCGCGGTGGCCACGCGCAGCCACGTGCGCGCCAAGCTGCTGTCCAACCTCGCCGAGGTGCGCGCCCGCGGCGCGGTCGTGGTGGCCCTGGCCACCGAGGGCGACCCGGAGATCCACGCCGCCGCCGACCACGTCATCGGCCTGCCCGACGTCCACGAGCTGCTCGCGCCGATCCTGGCCGTCGTGCCGCTGCAGCTGCTCGCCTACCACGTGGCCGTGGCGCTGGGGCGCGACGTCGACCAGCCCCGCAACCTCGCCAAGACCGTCACGGTCGAGTAGGGCCGTGGCGGGCGCGGTGGTGGGCGTCGGGGTCGACGCCGTGGAGATCGCCCGCGTGCGCCGCGCGATCACCCGCACCCCAGCGCTGCTCGCGCGCGTCTGGACCCCCCAGGAGCGCGGGCGCTGCACCACGGCCGATGGCCGCTGGCGCGTGCCCGAGCTGGCGGCGCGGTTCGCGGCCAAGGAGGCCGTGGCCAAGGCGCTGGGCACCGGGATCGCCGGCTTCGCCTTCTGCGACGTCGAGGTGGTGCCCGACCGTCGCGGCAAGCCCGAGATCGTCCTCCACCGCGGCGCCGCCGAGGTCGCGGCGGCGCGCGGCGTGGCCGACCTGCAAGCGTCCCTGTCGACCTCGGCGGAGCTCGGCCTGGCCTTCGTGGTCGCGTCGGGCGCGGTGGCGTCCGGCTAGGTCGCGCCGATCACGGCCTCGACCTCGATCTCCACGCGCCAGCGCGGGTCGGCGAGCCCGGCGACCACCGCCATCGTCGCCGCCGGCGCGGCGGCCCCGAGGTGCGCGCGGTGGACCTCGCCGACGGCGTCGGCGTCCTCGGCGTGGGTCAGGAGCATGCGCGAGCGCACGACCTCCTCGGGGCGCGCGCCGGCCTCGGCCAGGGCCGCGGTGATGATCTCCATGATCCGCTCGGCCTGGGCGGTCGCGTCGGGCGGGCACGACCCGTCGGGCTGCACCGGCCCGGTGCCCGCGACCAGCACGCGCTCGCCCACGCGCACCGCGCGGCTGAAGCCCACCGCCGGCTCGTAGGGCGAGCCCGAGCGCACCCGCTGTCGCTCGACCATCGCTGCGTCCTCTCGTCGTGGCCTGGCTGCCTGGGCACCGCAGTCTCGCACCGACCGGCGGGTGTGGGCGGTTCGGCCGGTATCCCGGCCGAACCGCCCACACCTCGGCCCCGCGCGGGGTCGGGTCGACGCGTCCACGTCGCGTTCGCTACCGTTGCGGTGCGCTGCGCCGGCGCCGGCACGGCGTCCGCCACGCTCCGGGCCAGGTGCCCGGAGCCACGCTCCGGGCGCACTGCCCGGAGCCTTTCGCTGCCGGACGCGGCGAGCCAGCCGACCAGGAGGTGACGAGCCGATGCGGCGTCTGTCCAACCAGCTGATCGCCACGCGCCGCGAGCCGCCGGCGGACGCCAGCGCCGTCAGCCACCAGCTGCTCGCGCGCGCGGGCATGCTGCAGCAGGCCGGGGCGGGGCTGTTCACCGTCGGCCCGCTGCTGCTGCGCACCCTCCAGCGGATCGAGGCGATCATCCGCGACGAGCATGACGCGCTGGGCTGCCAGGAGCTGCGCTTCACCCACCTGCAGCCCCGCGAGCCGTGGGAGGCCAGCGGGCGCTGGCAGACGCTGACCGAGGACGACCCGATCATGCTGCGCACCCGCACCCGCGCGGGCGCTGAGCTGGGCCTCGGGCCGACCCACGAGGAGCAGGCGGCGCTGTTCGCCGCCGAGGGCGTCAGCTCGCATCGCCAGCTGCCGATGGTGCTGTACCAGATCGCCACGAAGTTCCGCGACGAGCCGCGTCCCCGATCGGGACTCCTGCGCACCAAGGAGTTCACGATGAAGGACGCCTACTCCTACGACGCCGACGAGACCTCGGCCGCCGCCACCTACGAGCGGCTGGCGGGCGCCTACGAGCGCATCTTCGCGCGCGCCGGGCTCGACACGCTGCGCGCCGACGCCGACGTCGGCGCGATGGGCGGCACGATGTCGGCCGAGTTCCTCGCGCCCGCGGGCATCGGCGAGGACTTCGTGGCCGCCAGCGACGCGGGCTCCTATCGGGCGAACACCGAGGTGGCGCGCGCCGCCCTCACCGCCCCGCCCGCGCCCGAGGAGCGCCCCATGAGCGTGGTCGAGACCCCTGGGGCGACCACGATGGAGACCCTGGCGCCCTTCGTGCCCGACGTGCCAGCCGAGCGCATGGTCAAGACGCTGCTGTACGGCGTCACCACCGCCGACGGCGGCCACGAGGTCGTGGCGGCGCTGTGCCGTGGCGATCGGTCGATCGACGAGGACAAGCTCGCCAAGGCCACCGGCGCGACCGAGGTGGCCATGGCCGACGCCGACCTGATCCGCCGCGCCACCCACGCCGACCCGGGCTTCGCCGGCCCGGTGGGGCTCGCCGGCGACGTGCGGGTGATCGGCGACCACGCGATCGCCGACGTGCAGGGCTTCGTGTGCGGCGGCAACGCGACCGACACCCACCGTCGTGACGTGTGGTGGGGGCGCGACGTGGCGCTGCCCGAGCTCGCCGACCTCGACCGCGTCGCCGACGGCGACCCTGCCCCCGACGGCGGCACCCTGTCGCTGACCCGCGCGATCGAGGTCGGCCACGTGTTCCTGCTCGGCACCCGCTACAGCGAGGCGCTCGGGCTGACCGCGGCGGGCCCCGACGGCGTCGAGCGCCCGGTGTGGATGGGCTCCTATGGGATCGGCATCGAGCGGCTCGCCGCGGCGATCGTCGAGCAGCACCACGACGACAAGGGGATCGTGTGGCCCACCGCGGTGGCGCCCCACACCGCCGTGGTCGTCACGGTGCGCGCCGGCGACGCCGACCAGGACGCCCTCGCCGAGCAGGTGACCGGCCAGCTGCTGGACGCCGACGTCGACGCGGTGTGGGACGACCGCGACGCGCGGCCGGGCGTGAAGTTCGCCGACGCCGAGCTGATCGGCTTCCCCTGGCGGATCACCGCCGGCCGCGAGGCCGCCGCGGGCCGCGTGGAGCTGACCTGGCGCGCGACCGGCGAGACCGAGGTGGTCGACGCCGTCGACGCCGTCAGCCGCGTCGCCGAGGACGCGCGGCGTCACCGCGTGCGCCAGAGCCCTCGCTGACCTCGACGAGGCGGAGCCCGCGATGCGGCTGCTGTTCACCCCGCAGGACGTCCGTGCGATGGATCGCCGCGCGATCGACCGCGGCGTCGACGAGGGCGCGCTCATGGACCGCGCCGCGGGCCACCTGGCGCGCGCGGTCCTCGCCGAGGCCGGCCGCGCCTACGGCCTGCGCGTCGCGATCCTCGCGGGCAAGGGCAACAACGGCGGCGACGGCTTCGCGGCGGCCACGCGGCTCGCCGACGCCGGCGCGTCGCCGGTGGTGTGCAGCGTCCACGACCCAGCCGAGCTGACCGGGCTGCCCGCCGCCCGATGCGAGCGCGCTCGCGCGCGCGGCATCCCGATCACCACCGACCCCGCCCGCGCGCTGGCGGGCGCCGACCTCGCGGTCGACTGCCTGCTCGGCACCGGCGCGCACGGCGCGCCGCGCCCGCCCGAGTCCGAGGCGATCGCGGCGCTGGCCGGCCACGAGCTGCCGGTGGTGGCCTGCGATGCGCCCAGCGGCGTCGACGCCCGGACCGGCGCGGTGGCCGAGCCGACGGTGCGCGCCGACCGGACCGTGACGCTCGGTGCCGACAAGGTGGGGCTGTGGCTGCCTCCCGCCCGTGCGCTGGCGGGTCGCGTGGAGGTCGGCGACCTCGGCATCGTCGAGCCCGACGACGTGCCGGCCGCGCGCCTGCTCGACCCCGTCGACGTGGCGGCCGCGCTGCCCGGCCTCGAGGCCAGCAGCCACAAGCGCAGCCGCGGGGTGGTCACCGTGGTGGCGGGCTCGCCGGGCATGAGCGGGGCGGCGGCCCTGGCCGCCTGGGGCGCCCAGGCCCTGGGTGCCGGGCTGGTGCAGATCGCGACCTCGGCCGGGGTCCGCGACGTGGTCGCCGGCCTGGTGCCCGAGGCCCTGACGGTGGCGCTGCCCAACAGCGTCGGCGACGCCGCGAGGGCCGTGGCCGAGGCCTGCGAGCGCAGCGACGCGCTGGTGATCGGACCGGGGCTTGGCACCAGCGACGGCGCGCGCAGCCTGGTGCGTGCGCTCCTTGCCAACCTGGCCCTGCCGACGGTGCTCGACGCCGACGGCCTCAACGCCGTCGCCGACGACCCCGAGCGACTGCGCGATGCGGCCCCGGAGCCGCTGGTGCTCACCCCGCACGCCGGCGAGCTCGCCCGGCTCACCGGCGCGGGCGATGCGCTGTCGCAGCGCCTCGACCTCGCCCCGGACCGCGCCGAGCGGTGGGACGCCGTGATCGTGGCGAAGGGCCCCAGCACCATCGTGGCCGGCCCCGATCGGAGCACCTGGGTGACCCCCACGGGCGGCCCCGAGCTCGCGACTGGCGGCACGGGCGACGTGCTCGCTGGCATGCTGGCGGCGGACCTCGCCGCGCGGCAGGCCGGCGCCCCCGCGTCCCGCACCGAGCCCGAGGCGGTCGCGGCCGCGCGCGCCGCGGCGGCGGTCACCTGGCTGCACGGCCGTGCGGGGGAGCTCGCCGCTGCCGCCGGCCACCCACGCTCGGTCACCGCCGGGCACGTGGCGAGCACCGTCCCCGCCGCCCTGGACGAGCTGGCAGGAACCCGATGAGCGACGCACCGCCCAGCGCCTCCACCACCCGGCTGACCTCCGGGGACGCCCTGGCCCGCTCCGAGCGCGACGAGGCGGTGGGCTCGACCAGCCGCCTCGGGCCGCCACGCCACCGCCCGACCTGGGCGGAGGTGGACCTCGACGCGATCAGCGACAACGTCGCGGCGCTGAAGGCCCACGCGGCCGCGCCCGGGCTGATGGCGGTCGTCAAGGCCGACGGCTACGGGCACGGCATGATCCCCGCGGCCCGGGCGGCGCTCGCCGGCGGTGCGGACTGGCTCGGGGTGGCCCTCGTCGAGGAGGGCGAGGCGCTGCGGGCCGCCGGCATCACCGCCCCGGTGCTGGTGCTGACCGAGCCGCCCTCCCCGGCGCTGCCGGCCATGGTCGAGGCTCGCCTGACCCCCACGGTCTACAGCCGGGAGTTCCTCGCGGCGGTCTCGAGCTATGCCAGGGCGATCAGCACCACCGTGGAGGTCCACCTGAAGCTCGACACCGGCATGCGCCGCGTCGGCGTGCCCGATGGCGAGTGGGACGCCGCGCTGCGGCGGGTGCGCGACGACTCGTGGGTGCGGATGACGGGGCTGTGGAGCCACTTCGCGCTGGCCGACGAGCCCGACCACCCCTTCGTGGCCGAGCAGCACCACCGCTTCGCGGACGCCCTGGAGCTCGCCGAGCGGCTGGGCGTCGCGCCGTCGGTGCGCCACCTCGCCAACAGCGCCGCGACCCTGCGCGCCCCCGACACCCACTACGACCTGGTGCGCCCGGGCCTGGCGGTCTACGGCCTCGAGCCCGCCCCGGGGCTGGCTGGCGAGGTCCCGCTGCGCCCGGCGCTGCGCTGGTGCTCGCGCGCGTCCCTGGTCAAGCGCCTGGCCGCCGGCGAGGCGCTCAGCTACGGCCTGCGGTGGACCGCCCCGCGCGAGACCACGGTGGCCACCGTCCCGGCCGGCTACGCCGACGGCGTCACGCGGGCCCTGACCAACACCGGCGCGGTGGTGTGCCGAGGGCGACGCGCCCCCATGGTCGGCACGGTGTGCATGGACCAGTTCATGGTCGACCTCGGCGACGAGGAGGCGGTCGCCGGCGACGAGGTCGTGCTGCTCGGCGAGCAGGGTGGCGAGCGAGTCACCGCCGAGGATTGGGCGCAGTGGCTCGGCACGATCAACTACGAGGTCGTCTGCGGCATCGGCCGCAGGGTCCCGCGGGTGTACGTCGGCGGGGCCCGCGACGCCTGACCGGCCCTGGCTGGCCGACACTGGGCCGACACTGGGGAGGAGATGCGCGGTGGCGCTGGGGCTGGACGACGTCGCGGTGGGCACCTGGACCCACCCCGAGGGGCTGACGGGCTGCACGGTGGTGCTGCCCCCGCCGGGCACGGTCGGGGGGATCGCCGTGCGCGGCGCCGCGCCGGGGACGCGCGAGGCGGCCGCCCTCGGCCCGACCGGCGCGGTGACCACCTGCGACGCCGTGGTGCTGGCAGGCGGCAGCGCCTTCGGCCTGGCCGCCGCCGACGGGGCGATGGGCTGGCTGGAGGAGCAGGGGCGCGGCCACCCGACCCCCACCGCGCGGGTGCCCATCGTCGGGGCGGCCATCGTCTTCGATCTGCTGGAGGACCCGAGCGCGCGGCCGGACGCCGCGAGCGGGCGGGCGGCATGCGAGACGGCGACGACCGCCGACCCGCGCGAGGGACGCCACGGGGTCGGGGCGGGCTGCACGGTCGGCAAGACGGCCGGGCTGCAGTGGCGCGCTGCGAGCGGCCAGGGCGTGGCCGTCGAGCGCGGCGCCGGGATCACCGTCGGCGCCCTCGTGGCGGCCAACCCCCTCGGGGACGTCCTCGACGAGCGCGGGGAGGTGCTCGCCGGCTCGCGCGCGCCCGCGGACCATCCGCGCTTCCCGTGGCAGCCGCCGTGGGGCGCCCAGGGGCAGGGCGGCCCCAGCCAGCACACGGTGATCGGCTGCGTGGTGACCGACGCGACGCTGACCAAGGCCGAGGCCTGCCGGGTCGCCGACCTCGCGCACACCGGCGTGGCCCGGACGGTCGATCCGGCGCACACCAGCGCCGACGGCGATGCCCTGTTCTGCCTGGCCACCGGTGCGGTGCCGCCCGCCGACGAGGCCGTGCCCCTGCCTGCGGTGGATCGCGTCGCGCACCTGGCCGCTCGCGCGGTGGCCGCCGCGGTGCGGTCCGCGGCGGGTGGCGCCTAGCCTGGGGCCGATGAGCGTCACCGAGCTCGCCGCCTATGCCACGGTGGCCCTGGGCGGGGCGATCCCCTGGCTCGAGGCCATCGTCGTCATCCCGCCGGCCATCCTGGCCGGGCTGCCGGCCGTGCCGGTGACCGTCGTCGCGCTGATCGGCAACCTCGCCACGGTGGCGCTGGCCGCGGTCGCCGGGGAGCGGCTGCGCGAGGCCTGGCGCCGCTGGCGCGCCCGGCGCAGCGCCGCCCCTGTGGGGGACGCCACCGCTGGCGGCGCCACCGCGAGCGCCGAGGCCTGGCCCGCCCCCGCCGAGGCCACCGCAGCCGCCGCCGAGGCGACGTCCACCGCCGGGGTCACCACCACGCGATGCGCGACCGTGGATCCCGCGACCGTGGATCCCGCGACCGTGGATCCCGCGACCGTGGATCCCGCGACCGTGGATCCCGCGCCCGTGGAGGACCGCTCGACCCCCGCGCCGGCGACCGCGGACCGCCCGGCGCCCGAGGACCACGCCGCGGGCGAGGGCCGCGCGCAGCGCGTCCTGCGCCGCTGGGGCCTGGTCGGCCTGGCGGGGCTCGGCCCGGTGCTGCTCGGCACCCAGCTGGCCGCGCTCGTGGCGGTGACGGCTGGCGTCTCGCGCGGTGCGGCGATCGCGTGGGTCGGCGCCGGGACCGCCGTGTGGGCGCTGCTGGCCGCGGTTGGGACCGTGGCCGGGGTCGAGGTGGTCGTCGGCTGACCGAGGCGCGCCCGCGCGCGACTACACTCCGGGCGTGATGCCCGACCCGTCGCCCGCGCGCTGCCGCGACCCCCGTGGCCGCGCCCACCACGTCGGCCGACCCCTCCGGGGCCGGCCGTGGTGAGCGCGACGCTCGTGCTGGCCACCAGCGATGCGGCCGACACGCGCCGCCTGGCCGCCCGCGTGGCCGAGCACCTGCGCCCCGGCGACGTCGTGGCGCTCACCGGCGAGCTCGGCGCCGGCAAGACCTGCTTCGTGCAGGGCGCCGCCCGCGGCCTCGGCGTCACCGGGAGGGTGACCAGCCCGTCGTTCCTGCTCCGGCGCGACTACGAGGGGCGCGTCCCGGTGCTGCACCTGGACGTCTATCGCCTCGACGACCTCGCCGAGGTGCTGGACCTGGGCTTCGACGAGGCGCTCGACGGCCAGCGCGTGACCTTCGTGGAGTGGGGTGACGCGCTGCGCCCGCTGCTGCCCGCCGAGCACCTCGAGGTGGAGCTCACCGGTCGGGCCGAGGACGACGACGCCCGCTCGGTCGTCCTGCGCGCCCATGGTCGCGACTGGCAGCAGCGGCTCGCGGAGGCCAGCACGGCGCTGGACCCGTGGCAGGCGCCGGTCGCACAACACGACGGCGGCGAGGCGATGGGGGACTGATGGTGCTGCTCGGCCTGGAGACCACCACGCGCCACGCGAGCGTCGCCCTGGCCGACGAGCAGGGGCTGATCGCCAGCGCCCGGACGGGGCGTGGCGGGCGCCACGGCGAGTTCGTCGCCCCGGCGATCGACTTCTGCCGCCGCGAGGCCGGCATCGGGCTCGAGGCGCTCACCGGGGTCGCGGTCAGCCTCGGGCCCGGCCTGTTCACCGGCATGCGCGTGGGCATCGCCACCGCGCAGGCCATCGCCCATGCTCGTGGCCTGCCGGTGGTCGGGCTGGCCTCGCTCGACCTCGTCGCCTTCGGCGCGCGGCACACGCGCCGACGGATCTGCGCGGTCATCGATGCGCGGCGCGGCGAGGTCGCCTGGGCCCACTACGAGCCGGCTCCCGGCGGGGTGCAGCGGCGCAGCGAGCCGCGGCTGGGCGCGCCAGAGCGGCTGGCTGGCGAGCTGGAGGACGCCGGCGGCGAGGTCCTGTGCGTGGGCGACGGCGCGCTGGCCCACCGCTCCGCGCTGGAGGCCACGCGCGCCGGGATCGCCGACGAGGCCGCGGCCTACCCCTCCGCGGAGAGCCTGCTCGCGCTGGCGCGTCCGCGCTTCGCGCGTGGCGAGACCAGCCGGCCCGAGGAGCTCGCGCCGCTGTACCTGCGCCGTCCCGACGCTCGCCTGGGCTGGCAGCAGCGCGGCGCGCTCCACGGCGGCGTCGGCGGGGCGCCGGCGGTGGTCGAGGGCTCGGCGGGAGGCGCGGAGGGCGCCTCGTGAGCCGCGCGGTCGGTGCGCGAGGTGCCGGGGAGGCGCGCTCGCGGGCCTCCACCCTCGAGGCGGTGCGCTCGCGAGCGCCCACCCCCGCCGAGGTCGCCGCGGTGCGCCTGACCCGGATGACGGCCCGGCACCTGCGTGGGGCGGCGGCCGTCGAGGAGGCCGTCGCCGCGCGCCCGTGGCCGCTCGCGGTGCTGGCCCGCGAGCTCGAGGACCCCGCGCAGCGCCGCTACCTCGTGGCCCTGGCGCCGCGCGAGGAGGGGGCCGCCCGGCGGGCGGTCGTCGGCTTCGGTGGCGTGCAGCACCGCCCTGACGCCGCGCACGTCACCAACCTGGCCGTCGCCCCTGCCTGGCAGGGGCATGGGCTCGGGCAGCGGCTGCTGTCGGCGCTGCTGGCCCACGTCGCGCGTGCCGGCTGGGGCCCGGTCACCTTGGAGGTGCGCGAGGGCAACGCCGCCGCGCGGGCGCTGTACGCCGCCGCCGGCTTCGTGGAGGCCGGTCGCCGGCCGCGCTACTACACGCAGCCGCCCGACGATGCGATCATCATGTGGCGCGCGGCAGCCGATGCCCGCGCGACCGACGACCCCGACGAGGCCCCACCGTGCTGACCCTCGGCATCGAGACCAGCTGTGACGAGACGGCCGTGGCCATCGTGGCCGATGGGGTGACGGTGCGCTCCAACGTCATCGGCGCCCAGATCGAGCGGCATCGCCCCTACGGCGGGGTGGTCCCCGAGGTCGCCGCGCGGGCGCACCTCGAGCTGCTCGTGCCCACGATCGACCGCGCGCTCGTGGAGGCCGGCGCGACCTACGACGACCTCGACGCGGTGGCGGTCACCGCAGGCCCCGGGCTCGTCGGCGCGCTGCTGGTCGGCGTCAGCGCCGCCAAGGGGGTCGCGCTGGCCCACGACCGCGACCTCATCGGCGTCAACCACCTCGAGGGCCACGTGTGCGCGGCCCAGCTCGAGCTCGGCCGGCTGCCGCGCCCCCTCGTCGCGCTCGTGGTCTCGGGCGGGCACACGGCCCTGCTGCTGCTCGACGCGCACGGGCGCATGCGCGAGCTGGGCGCGACCATCGACGACGCCGCCGGCGAGGCCTACGACAAGATCGCCCGCTTCCTCGGCCTCGGCTATCCCGGGGGCCCCGATATCGATCGCCTGGCGCTGTCGGGCGATCCCGAGGCGATCGCCTTCCCGCGAGCCCTCATGGACGAGCCGGGGTTCGACTTCTCGCTGTCGGGGCTCAAGACGGCGGTGGTGCGCGAGCTGCGACGGCGCGAGGCCGCGGGCCGCGAGGTGGCGCTGGACGACGTCGCCGCCTCGTTCCAGGAGGCCATCGTGGACGTGCAGGTGGCCAAGACGATCGCAGCGGCCGAGGCCCACGACGTCGGCGACGTCCTCGTGGTGGGCGGGGTGGCGGCGAACTCGCGGCTGCGCGAGCGCATGCGGCAGGCGTGCGCGGCCACCGATCGGCGCCTGCTGCTGCCCAGCCCCGCGCTGTGCACCGACAACGGCGCGATGATCGCCGCGGCGGGCGCGAACCGGCTCGCCGACGGGCAGCGCAGCGAGCTCGGGCTGTCGGCCGACGCCGGCCTGGCCCTCGACGGCCTGGTGCTGCCCGACCTGCCGGAGGCGTGGGGATGACCGCCACCGAGCCGACCGCCGGCCGGCTGCGCGCCGTGGAGGCCGAGGCGGTGCGCGCCCTGCTCGAGGGCGGGCCGCCCGGGGCGACGGACCCGCTGGCGGTGCTCGCCCACCAGTTCCCGCTGCACGCGCTCGACCGTGGCGAGCTGGATCGGCTGCTGGTCTGGCCGGTGGAGCGTCCCGTCGGGGTGCTGTACGCCGCGGGCAGCGGGACGATCATGCCCGCTGGCGACCCGCAGGCCGCGCCGGCACTGGCCGAGGCGGCCGGCGAGCTCGGCTGGCGGGTGCTCGTGGGGCCCGCCGAGGCGGGCGAGGCGATCCTCGCCGAGGTGGGGCGCGGGCTGTTCCGGCGGCGTCCGCGGGCCCGCGACCAGCGGTTCATGGTCTGCACCGAGGTGCCCGACGTCGCTGCGCCCGCGGGGCTCCGCCCCGCCGACCCCCGGGACCTGGACGCGCTCGTGGACCTCGCATGCCGACTGCACGTCGAGGATGCGATGGGGCCGCGGATCCCCGAGTCGGCTCGGGGATCGGTGCGCGCGCGCCTGCGCGAGAGCGTCGCCGGCGGCGACACCTGGGTGGTGGCGCGTCGCGGACGCGTGGTGGCCAAGGTCGACGTGTCGCTGCGGTCGCGCTCCCGGGGCGCCCAGCTGGCCGGGGTCTACGTCAGCGAGGAGGCCCGAGGGCAGGGCATCGCCACGCGGGCGGTCGGCGCGGTGGCCGCCGGCCTGCTGCGCCAAGGGCTGCCCGGCGTGACGCTGCACGTGCGCGCCGACAACGCGCCCGGTCTCGCCGCCTATCGGCGCGCCGGGTTCGTCGACGCTGGCCGGTGGACGCTCGCGCTGCGCTGACGGCGAGCGGCGGGCCGCCCGCCTGTCCGCCCGCCTCGTGCCTCACGCGTCGATGAGCACGCCCTGGGCGTCGAGTCGGGCCACGAGCTCCTCGGTCTCGGTGGCGAAGACCACCGACAGGGCCCGCAGGTCCTCGGTGCGGATGGTGAGGACGGTGCCGTTGTAGTCGCCGCGCTGGCGCTGGATCGTGGAGGCGAAGCGCGCGAGCGTCTGGAGGTCGGGGTCGAGGTCGTCGCGCTCCAGCGCGCGCAGGTCCAGGGTGGCGTGGGTGCGCTCGGCGGGCGAGGCGCTGCGGTCGTGCTCGCCATCGGGCAGCAGCACCGAGATGGGGACCCCGTAGAACTCCGCGAGCTCGGCGAGCTTGGCCACCGAGAGCGCGCGGTCGCCGCGCTCGTAGGACCCCACGACCACGGCCTTCCAGCGGCCGTTGGAGGCCGCCTCCACGTCCTGCAGGGTGCGCCCCTGCTGCCGCCGGATGGCACGCAGCCGAGCGCCGAGCTGTCGCTGGTAGTCGCTCATGATCGCACCCCCTGGCAGGAACGCCTGCTCGTCGAGAGCAACGCGTCCGGACAGCATCGTAGCACGAGGAACACGCTGGGTGACCCCCGACATCACGGTCACGAGATGCCATATCTGAGCCCATAACGCTCATGTTTTAGCGCAGCGCATTGGGATATCTTGCAGGGCGGCCGACCGGTTGCTAGCGTGCCGTTGGCACTGGAACAGGTCGAGTGCCAGCGGGCGCCCCCCACCCCCGGCGCGGGCAGCCCGCGCCCGAGGAGCGTTCCGAGCACGACCCCGCGCGGCACCGACGGTGACCGCGCCGAGCCCGAGAAGGAGGAGCCATGGCGACTGCGACGGCTAGCAGCGTGGCGCTCAAGCCCCTGGACGACCGCGTCGTGGTGCAGACCATCGAGGCCGAGGAGACCACGGCCAGCGGCCTGGTCATCCCCGACACCGCCAAGGAGAAGCCGCAGCAGGGCAAGGTGCTCGCGGTGGGCCCGGGCCGCGTGTCCGACTCCGGTGACCGCATCCCGATCGACGTGTCCGAGGGCGACACGGTGGTGTACTCCAAGTACGGGGGCACCGAGGTGAAGCTGGACGGCGAGGAGTACCTGATCCTCTCGGCCCGCGACATCCTCGCGGTCGTCGAGCGCTGACCGTCGCTGCCCGGCCCGCTCCGGGCGCGCACCGCTCGCACCGCACCACACCACGACACCAGGAGGTAGGACATGGCAAAGCAGCTCAGCTTCCACGAGAGCGCGCGCCGCAAGCTCGAGAGCGGCGTCAACCAGCTCGCCGACGCCGTCAAGGTCACGCTCGGCCCCAAGGGCCGCAACGTGGTCCTGGCCAAGCAGTGGGGCTCCCCGACCATCACCAAGGACGGCGTGACCGTCGCGCGTGAGATCGAGCTCGAGGACACCTACGAGAACATGGGCGCCCAGCTCGCCAAGGAGGTCGCCACCAAGACCAACGACGTGGCGGGCGACGGCACCACCACCGCCACCGTGCTGGCCCAGGCCATGGTCAAGGAGGGCCTGCGCAACGTGGCGGCCGGCGCCAACCCCATGATGCTCAAGCGGGGCATCGACGCGGCCGTCGAGCGCGTCGTCGAGGACATCCGCTCCAGCGCCCGCGAGATCGAGACCGAGGACGAGATCGCCCACGTCGCCTCCATCTCCGCCAACAACGAGGAGGAGGTCGGCAAGACCATCGCCGAGGCGATGGACAAGGTCGGCAAGGACGGCGTGATCACCGTCGAGGAGGGCCAGACCTTCGGGCTCGAGCTCGACTTCGTCGAGGGCATGCAGTTCGACAAGGGCTACGTCTCGCCCTACATGGTCACCGACAGCGACCGGATGGAGGTCGAGTTCAACGACCCCTACATCCTGATCGCCAACCAGAAGATCTCGGCGGTCCAGGACATGCTCCCGGTCCTCGAGAAGGTCATGCAGGCCGGCAAGCCGCTGCTGATCATCGCCGAGGACGTCGAGGGCGAGGCCCTGGCCACGCTGGTGGTCAACAAGATCCGCGGCACCTTCCAGAGCGCCGCGGTGAAGGCCCCCGGCTTCGGCGACCGCCGGAAGGCGATGCTGCAGGACATCGCGACGCTGACCGGCGGCCAGGTCATCAGCGAGGAGGTCGGGCTCAAGCTCGAGAACGCGACCATCGACCTGCTCGGCCAGGCCCGCAAGGTGACGATCACCAAGGACGAGACCACGATCGTCGAGGGCGCGGGCGATGACGAGGACATCAAGGGCCGCGTCCAGCAGATCAAGAACGAGATCGAGAACACCGACTCCGACTGGGACCGCGAGAAGCTCCAGGAGCGGCTCGCGAAGCTCTCCGGCGGCGTCGCGGTCGTCAAGGTCGGCGCGGCCACCGAGGTCGAGCTGAAGGAGAAGAAGCACCGCATCGAGGATGCGCTGTCGGCGACCCGCGCGGCCGTCGAGGAGGGCATCGTCGGCGGTGGCGGCATCTCCCTGCTGCAGTCCGCTCGCGCGATCGACAAGCTCGACCTCGAGGGCGACCAGGCCACCGGGGCCCAGATCGTGCAGCGCTCGCTGTCGGCGCCGCTCTACTGGATCGCCCACAACGCTGGCCTCGAGGGCTCGGTCGTGGTCGAGAAGGTGCGCGACCTGACCCCGGGCCACGGCCTGAACGCCCTCACCGGCGAGTACGGGGAGATGATCGAGTTCGGCGTCATCGACCCCGCGAAGGTGGCGCGCTCGGCGCTGGAGAACGCCGCCAGCATCGCCGGCATGCTGCTGACCACCGAGACCCTCATCGCTGACAAGCCCGAGGAGGACTCGGGCGGTGGCGGCGGCCACGACCACGGCATGGAGGGCATGGGCGGCATGGGCTTCTAGCCCCGCGCCACCCACCACGCTCCGCGTCTGCACGGGGCGGCCCCACGGGGCCGCCCCGTCGCGCATGTGCGGGGCCGATCGCGGAAGCCGCCGCTGCGTCACCCGCGGTCAGCGCGCCCGAGCGCGGCTCCTACCATGGTCCGCGGCCGCAGACGGGTCGGGCGCACGGCCCACGAGGTGGAGGGTCCCAACAGCGTGGTCGAGGCTCGCAGCGTGGATGCCGAGACGGCCTCGGCGGCCGCGACCGCGGCACAGCCGTCGGAGGCGGTCACCGAGCTCCTCGGGCTGGTCGCGCGCGCCACCGAGCCCATCGACGCGAGCCAGGCGATCGTGGACGCTGCCTGTGCCGCCGCGGACGCGCAGCAGGGCGGGCTGCTGCTGAGCGAGGGCGGCGCGTCGTTCGGCTGGGTCGCGCGGACCTGGTCGGGGCCCGACGACCCGCTGGTGCTGGACCAGCTGACCTCCCCCCTGTGGCGCACCGCCCTCGCCCGTGCTGGCCTGCGCTGGGACCATCCCGACCGCGCCCCTCATCCCGCGCTGCGAGCGCTGCCGTGGCACTGGGGCCTCGTCGTGGGGGTGCCCGTCGCCGGGCGCCGCGCCGGCCTGCTGGTCGTGGGGGACCCGGCCGGTGAGCAGCGCGACGGCGACCCCGAGGACGTCGAGGCGGCCCTGCACCAGGTCGCCGAGGTGGCCGCGCTGGCCCTCGACCGTCGCGAGCACGCGCGCGAGCGCCAGGGCCTGGAGCGGCTGCTGCGCGCGACCGTGTCCACCTCGGCGTCGCTGGTCGGCTCGGTCGACCCCGACAGCCTGCGCGAGCGCTTCCTCGCCGCGCTCGTCGACGAGCTCGGCTTCGCCGGCGCCGCCCTGTGGCTGCCCACTGACCAGGGCATGGCGCTCGCCTCCAGCCGCGGCCTGCCGGGCGAGGTGATCGACGCGGTGCGCGCCCTGCCCGAGGAGAGCATGGCCGCCAAGCTCGACGCGGGCGTGCTGCCCCCAGCGCTCGCGCGGGCCGGGGCGGCCACGGCGGCCAGCAGCTGGCCCGGACGCCGCGTGCGGCTGGTCAACGTGCCCGACCCGACCGGCGGCGTCGTGGGCGTCTACCACGAGCGCGCCCTCGGGTCGCTGGTGGACGGGGTGCTGGCCACGCTCGTCCAGAGCTTCGCGGCGGCGCTGCACCAGACGACGCTGCACGCGCAGGCGCGGCGCGTGGTCGACGCGCTGCAGCAGGAGCTGCGCCCGCGCGACGTGCCCGAGCGCGCCGGGGGCCTCGACCTCGGCTGGGTCTACCGGTCGGCCACCGCGGGCGTGGACGTCGGCGGGGACTTCTTCGACGTGCTGCGCACCGAGGACGGCCATGTGGGCATCGGCTGCGGCGACGTCTCCGGCAAGGGCGTCGAGGCCGCCAGCCTCACCGCGATGGCGGTGCACAGCCTCCGCGCCTACGCCCTGCACGGCAGCGCCCCCTCGACGGTCATGACGATGCTCAACGGGGCCATCGCCGACCAGACGAGCCCGGAGCGCTTCGTCACGATCGCCTACCTGCTGCTCGACCCCGTGTCCGGGCGCGGCGGGATCACCAGCGCGGGGCACCCGCCGCCGGTGCGCGTGGGCCATCAGGGCATCGAGCCCCTCGACCTCGCGGTCGACCTCCCCGCCGGGGTGGACCCGACGGCGCCCTACGCGGAGTCGCCCGTGCGCCTGGCACCAGGCGAGTCGCTGGTGCTCTACACCGATGGGGTGACCGAGGCGCGGCGCGCCGACGACGAGGCACTGCTCGGCCTCGACGGGCTCGTGGCGCTGCTGCGCCATGCGCCGCACCACGATGCCCAGGCGATGGCCGACGCGGTGTGGACCGGCGTGCAGGAGTGGACCGGCGGCGGCACCACCGACGACACCGCGGTGGTGGTGGTCCGCCGGCCCCACGAGCCCGCGTGAGCCCGTGCCCGCTCAGCCGCGCTCGGCCAGCCGCGAGCGGAACCAGGGCACCGTGCGGCGCAGTCCCTCGGCCAGCGAGGTGGTCGCGCGCCACCCGAGCGCCCGCTCGGCGAGGGTGGTGTCCGGGCAGCGCACCCGAGGGTCGTCGGGGGCCGCCGGATGATGCTCAACCCCCGGATGGGCGCCGACGGCGTCCTGCACCGCCTGCGCCAGCGCGTTGATGGTGACCTCCTGGGGGTTGCCGAGGTTCACCGGGCCGGTCATCTCGCTGGTCAGCAGGGCGAGCAGGCCCTCGACCAGGTCGTCGACGTAGCACAGCGAGCGCGTCTGGGTCCCATCGCCCAGGATCGGCAGCGGCCGTCCGGTCAGCGCCGCGTGCAGGAACGCCGGGACCGCGCGCCCGTCATCCAGGCGCATGAGCGGGCCATAGCAGTTGAAGATCCGCGCCACCCGCACCGGCACGCCATGCTCGCGGTGGTAGGCGAGGGCCAGCGCCTCGGCGAAGCGCTTGGCCTCGTCATAGACCCCGCGGGGGCCCACCGGGTCGACGTTGCCCCGATAGGTCTCCGGCTGCGGGCTGACCAACGGGTCGCCGTAGACCTCGCTGGTGGAGGCGAGCAGCAGCCGCGCGCCGGTCGCCCGGGCCATCCCCAGCGCCTTGTGGGTGGCCAGGCTGCCGACCTTCAGCGTGTGGATCGGCCAGCGCAGGTAGTCCGCCGGCGAGGCGGGCGAGGCGAAGTGCAGCACGTGGTCGACCGGGCCGGGCACGTGCAGGTAGTTGGTGACGTCGTACTCGTGGAGCACGAAGCCGGGACGACCAACCAGCGGAGCGAGGTTGTCGGCGCGCCCGGTCAGGAAGCTGTCGAGCGCGGTGACGCGGGCCCCCGCGTCGAGCAGGCGGGCGCACAGGTGCGCGCCCAGGAACCCGGCGCCCCCGAGCACCACCGCGTGGCGGCCCTCTAGCGTCTCGTGCTGCACACCGGCAGCGTAGCCGGATCGGTAGGCTGCCCGGCGACAAGGAGTCGTGATCGTGCCAGAGTTCCCGAGCCGCGCCTGGATGGACGAGCTGTGCGACCAGCTCGCCTCCGCCGACGACGCCGCCGCGATCGCTCGTGCCCTCGAGGGGTCCTACGCGTTCGTGATCGAGCCCGACGGGCCGATCCCCGAGCGCGAGCGCTACGACCTGCACATCCGTCCGGTCGAGGGCGGCGCCCGCGCCGAGGTCCTCGACGCGCCGGCCGCGTCCCCGCGCCTGCAGCTGTCGGCGCGCTTCGGACGCTGGTGGCAGCTGGTGCGTGGCGAGCTCGACCCGGTGCGAGCGGTCATGCTGCGGCGCCTCAAGGTCGCCGGCGACCTCTCCGGGGTGGCCCGCAGCCTCGACAGCGACCGGCCCCTGCTCGACGCGGTGCGGCGCGTGGACGCGCAGTGGCCCTCGCGGTGATCCCGCTGCCCATGCCCGCGCCAGTCCCCACGCCCGCGCTCTCCTGTCCCGCCCATCCATCCCTGACCCGAAGGAGCGCAGCATGAAGGTCGCAGTGATCGGCGTCGGCCACGTCGGCTTGACCACCGCCGCCTGCCTGGCCGCCGACGGCCACGAGGTCGTCGGGCTCGACGACGACGAGGCGCGGATCGACGACCTCCAGGAGGGTGCGATGCCCTTCTACGAGCCGGGCCTGGACGACCTCGTGCGCGCCGAGGCCAAGGCCGGGCGGCTGCGCTTCAGCCATGAGCCCGCCGAGGCCATCCCCGGGGCGGAGGTCGCCTTCATCTGCGTGGGGACCCCGACGCGGGCGGACGGCAGCCCGGACCTCTCGGCCGTCCAGCGGGCCGCGGCCACCGTGGCCACCCACGCGCAGTCGCCCACGGTGGTGGCCGAGAAGTCCACGGTCCCGGTGCGCACCGGCGAGCGCATCAAGCAGGCGCTCGCCCTGGAGGCCCAGGCCCAGGGTGGGGCCTCGGCGCACGAGGTCGTGTCCAACCCCGAGTTCCTGCGCGAGGGCACCGCGGTGGAGGACACGCTGCGGCCCGACCGGGTCGTCGTGGGCGCCGACACCGAGCGCGCCCACGCGGTGATGCGACGCCTGTGGCAGCCCCTGCTCGATCGCCACGACTGCCCCTACGTCGCCACCGACGTGCGCACCGCCGAGCTCATCAAGCACGCCTCCAACGCCTTCCTGGCCACCAAGATCAGCTTCATCAACTCCGTGGCGCGCGTGTGCGAGCGGGCCGGCGCGGACGTGGAGACCGTGGCCGACGCGATGGGCCACGACCCTCGGATCGGCCGCGCGTTCCTGAACGCCGGGCTGGGCTATGGGGGGTCGTGCTTCCCCAAGGACGTGCAGGCCTTCCTGCACATCGCCGGCGACCTCGGCTACGACTTCGGCCTGCTGCGCGAGACCGAGCGGGTCAACCGGGAGGCGCGGCTGTGGCCGGTCGCCCAGCTCCGTCGGCTGCTGTGGAACCTCTCCGACAAGACCGTGGCGGTCCTCGGCGTGGCGTTCAAGCCCGGGACCGACGACGTGCGCGCGGCCCCGGCGCTGGACGTGATCGAGGAGCTCTCGGCGGAGGGCGCCACGGTGCGCATCCACGACCCGGTCGCGCTCCCCAACGTCCGCGACCGGTTCCCCGAGGTGACCCGCGCCGAGGACGTCACGTCCTGCCTCGACGGCGCGCACGCGGTGCTGCTGGCCACCGAGTGGGACGAGTACGTCCAGCTGCCCCCGGCGCGGCTCGCGCAGCTGCTGGCCTACCCGATCGTCGTCGACGCCCGCAACGCCTGGGACGCCGACGCGCTGCGGGCGCAGGGGCTGACCGTGGCGCGCGTGGGCGCGCCTCAGGTGGAGGTCCTGCCCGGGCTGTGAGGGCGGAGCCGGCGACTGCGGTCAGCGGACCGTGGCGCCGGCGGCGGCCATCTCCTCCAGCGCGCGCTGCCCGTCGCCCTCCTGCAGCTCCACCGGGCGGGTGGCCTCGCCGAGCACCTCGACGGCGAAGCCGAGGCTCGCGGCGTCCAGGGCCGTGGCGCGCACGCACACGTCCTGGGCCAGGCCCACCACGACGACCCGCTCGATGTCGCGCTCGCGCAGCAGGCGCTCCAGCTCGGTGGCGCCCTCCTCGCCGGTCTCGGGGTCGCGCACGCTGAACGCCGAGTAGCCGTCCTCCCCGCCGGTGCCCTTGGAGATGCGCAGGGCCTCGGGGACGACCTCGAGCTCCTCGTGCAACGCCGCCCCCCACGTGTCGCGCACGCAGTGGACCGGCCAGGTGCCGCCGTCGGTGGTGAAGTGCGGCGTGCGGGGCGGGTGCCAGTCCTGGGTGTACACGATCGTCGCGCCAGCCCGCCGGGCGGCGTGGATCTCCTGGTTGACCCTCCCCACGACCTGCTCGCCACCCGGGACGAACAGGCTGCCCTCGGGGTGGGCGAAGTCGTGCTGGACGTCGACGACCAGCAGCGCCGTCTGGGGATCGTAGGTGGTGGTCATCGCGGGCTCCTCGACGCGGTCCGTCACCGACGGTTGTGCCCGCTGCGCGGCGCCCTGCCACCTCCGACCCGCGCCTGGACACGGCCGAGACGTGGTCCGTGTCCCCAGCCGGGACCGTGGTCCGTGTGTCCAGCCGGGACCGTGGTCCGTGTCCCCAGCCGGGACCGTGGTCCGTGTCCCCAGCCGGGACCGTGGTCCCGGTCATCGGGGGCGCTGGTCGTTGCGCGAGGGTCGCGGCGCCCGTAGCGTGCGGACCATGAGTTCAACAGAGATTGAATCAACGGTCGTGGAACCGACGGAGGCCTTCGCGGCGCTGTCGGACCCGACCCGGCTGGCGATCGTGCGCGAGCTGGCGCACGCCTCGCGGTGCGTGTGCGACCTGCGCGAGACGATCCCGGTGGCGCCCAACCTGCTCTCGTACCACCTCAAGGTGCTGCGGGAGGTGGGCCTGGTGACCACCAGCCGCCAGGGTCGCTGGGTGTGGTACGCCCTGGACCCCCAAGGGCTCGCGCAGCTGCGCGCCGAGATCCCCGAGCCCCACGCCGCCGACGCCGGCTGCTGCGGGGTGGCTGCCCGATGAGCGCGGATCCGCACGCCACGCAGGTCGGCGCCCTGGAGGAGCGCAGCAGCACCGGTCGCCTGTGGGCCCTGCTGGCGCTGGCCGCCGCAATCTGGGTCGGCGCGTACGTGGCCAACGAGCCGCTGTGGGACCTGCTGGTCCACGGCGAGGCCGGGCTGGGGCTCGACGCCGACAGCCGCCTGGGCCACGCCGTCCACTTCTTCCTCTACGACACCGTGAAGATCATGCTGCTGGTCGCGGGCCTGATCTTCGTGGTGGGGATGCTGCGGGCCTCGATCTCCCCGGAGCGGGTGCGCGGGCTGCTGGCCGGGCGCCGCGCGCTGACCGGCTACGTGGCCGCCGCGCTGTTCGGGGCGGTCACGCCCTTCTGCGCCTGCAGCTCGGTGCCGCTGTTCATCGGCTTCGTGGCCGCGGGCATCCCGATGGGCATGACCCTGACCTTCCTGATCACCAGCCCGCTGATGAACCAGGTCGGGGTGGTGATGCTGCTGGGCATGTTCGGCTGGGAGGTGCCGGCGCTGTACGTCGTCACCGTGCTGGCCATGGCCATCACGGCGGGGCTGGCGCTGTCGCGCCTGCCGCTGGACCGCTGGGTCGAGCCGTTCGTGTTCTCCACCCCGGTGGGCCAGATCGCCGAGGCCGACCGCTCACCGACCCTGGGCGAGCGAGTCGCCGCCGCCCGCGCCGAGGTCATCGACATCGTCAAGAGGATCTGGCCCTACGTGCTGGTGGGCATCGGCATCGGCGCCGGCATCCACGGCTGGGTCCCCGAGGACTTCTTCGCCGCCTACGCCGGTCCCGACAACGCCTGGGCGGTGCCGCTGGCCGCGGTGGCCGGCATCCCCCTGTACGCCAACGTCGCCAGCGTCATCCCGCTGGTCGAGGCGCTGCACGGCGCCGGCATCGGCCTGGGCACCCTGATGAGCTTCATGATGAGCGTGGTCGCCCTCTCGGTGCCCTCGCTGATCCTGCTGCGCCGGGTGATCACCCTCCCGCTGCTGGCCATCTTCACCGCCACCGTGACCGTCGGGATCCTGGTGATCGGCCTGCTGTTCAACCTGATCATGTGACCCGCCCCGCCACACGCTCGACCTGACCCACGACCCTGACGCAAGGAGCACAGCGATGGAGATCAAGGTCCTCGGACCCGGCTGCAAGAACTGCGAGAGCCTGGAGCGCAACACCAAGGAGGCGCTGGCGGCCCTCGGTGCCGACGCGCAGATCGACAAGGTGACCGAGTTCCCCGACATCATGGCCTACGGGATCATGAGCACGCCCGGGCTGGTCGTGGACGGCCAGGTGGTGGTCTCGGGTCGCGTGCCCGACGCCAAGGAGATCCAGGGGATGCTCTCCCAGAGCGAGTAGCGCGACGCGGCGCGCGCCAGGTGCCGTGCCTGGCGCGCGCCGCATCGCGGGTGGTGGGGGCCGCCGGCGCACGCGCCGGCGGCCCCCACCACGTCGGGAGGACCGGATCTGCTAGGCCAAGAACGTGAAGTAGCCGATCACCACCAGGGCCAGGGCCCACAGCAGCGGGTGCACCTCGCGCCAGCGCCCGGTGGCCAGCATGGTGAGCGGGAACAGCACCAGGCCGAAGGCGATGCCGTCGGCGATGGAGTAGGCCAGCGGCATGATCGCCATGGTCGCGAAGGCGGGGATCGCGATCTCCACACGCTGCCACTCGATGCGTGCCAGCGACGAGGCCATGAGGACCCCCACCACGATCAGCGCGGGCGCGGTGACCGCCGCGGTGATCGAGGCGAGCAGCGGGCTGAAGGGCAGGGCCAGCAGGAACAGCCCTGCGGTGACCACCGAGGTCATCCCGGTGCGGCCACCGGCCCCCACGCCCGCGCTGGACTCGATGTAGCTGGTCGTGGTCGAGGTGCCCAGCACCGAGCCGACGATCGTGCCGATCGAGTCGCTGGCCAGCGCCCGGCCGGCCCGGGGGAGCTTGCCCTCGCGCAGCAGGCCCGCCTGGTTCGACACCGCGATCAGGGTGCC
>PUKE01000089.1 GCA_003550425.1 Nitriliruptoria bacterium | reverse complement strand
TCACGAGCAGCCGCTGGTGCTGCCGCAGCTCTGGCAGACGTGGCACGACCCGGCGCGGACCATCTGCACCCCGCAGCTGAAGCACATCGGTGCATCGCCGTAGAGGTCGTCGACCTGGCCGGGCTTCTCGACCGGCAGCATCGTCTGCCCCTCCACGTCGACCACCGGCTCGTCGCTGGGCTGCTGCTGCAGGGACCCGCTGCCGTGCTCGGCATCGAGCTGGGCGTTGCGCTCGGCGATCGTGAAGATCCCGATCTCGTGGCGCGTGTCCGCGGGGAGGTACTCGATGGCCAAGCGCCGGAAGATGTAGTCGATCAGCGAGCTCGCGAACTTGACCTCCGGGTCATCGGTCATGCCGCTGGGCTCGAAGCGCGTGTTGACGAACTTCTTGACGTAGGCCTCGAGCGGCACGCCGTACTGGAGCCCGAGGCTCACCGCGATCGCGAACGCGTCCATGGCGCCCGACAGCGTGGAGCCCTGCTTGCCCAGCTTGACGAAGATCTCGCCGAGCCCGTCGCCGGGGTACTCACCGGCGGTGAGGTAGCCCTCGGCATCGCCGACGGTGAACGACAGCGTCTGACTGGGTCGCTGCTTGGGCAGCCGACGCCGGACCATGCCCTGCTTGGCGGCCTCCTCGGTGGTGGTCGCCGAGCTCTCCTCGGCGCTCTCCGAGACGTCCTTGCTGTCGCTGTCGGACCCGGCCAGCGCGAGCGGCTGGTTCACCTTGCAGTTGTCGCGGTAGATGGCGATGGCCTTCAGGCCGAGGCGCCAGCCCTCGCGGTAGACCTGCTCGACGTCCTCGACGGTCGCCGACTCCGGCAGGTTGACGGTCTTGGAGATGGCGCCGCTGATCCAGGGCTGGGCGGCGGCCATCATCCGCACGTGGCCCATGGGCGAGATCGACCGCTCGCCGATGGCGCAGTCGAACACCGGCAGGTGCTCGTCAC
This sequence comes from Nitriliruptoria bacterium, assembly GCA_003550425.1. GTDB lineage: Bacteria > Actinomycetota > Nitriliruptoria > Euzebyales > Egibacteraceae > PUKE01. The sequence continues at coordinate 7,849 of PUKE01000089.1, read as the reverse complement.
GGAAGCCGGGCGCCCCCTCGATCGTCGAGTGGGAGTCGATGTAGTCGACGATGGCCTCGACCTGCTCGGGCTGGTAGCCCAGGCGCTCGAGCGCGACCGGGACCGTCTGGTTGACGATCTTCATCGAGCCGCCGCCCGACAGCTTCTTCATCTTCACCAGGCCGAGGTCGGGCTCGATGCCCGTGGTGTCGCAGTCCATCATCAGGCCGATGGTGCCGGTCGGCGCCAGCACCGTGGCCTGGGCGTTGCGCACGCCGTGCTCGGCACCGAGCTCGTTGGCGTCGTCCCATGCCTGGCGTGCGGCCTGCAGCACGTTGGCGGGCGCCTTGCGCTCGTCGACCTGCTCGAGCGCGGCCCGATGCTTGCGCAGCACGCGCAGCATCCCGTCACGGTCCTGCGCGAAGCCCTCGAACGGGCCCTGCACGCGGGCGAGCTCGGCCGAGGTGCGGTAGGCCTGCCCGGTCATCAGCGCGGTGATGGCGCTGGTCCAGGCGCGCCCCTCGTCGGAGTCGTAGGCGATGCCCTGGCTCATCAGCAGCCCGCCGAGGTTGGCGTAGCCGAGGCCGAGCTGGCGGTAGCGCTTGGCGTTCTCCGCGATCGCATCCGTGGGGTAGCTGGAGTTGCCGACGATGATCTCCTGCGCGGTGAACACGATCTCCACGGCACGGGAGAAGGCCTCGGTGTCGAACACCCCGTCGGCCTCGAACTTGCGGAGGTTCAGGCTCGCGAGGTTGCACGCCGAGTCATCGAGGTGCATGTACTCGCTGCAGGGGTTCGAGCCGTTGATGCGACCGGCGTTCGGGGTGGTGTGCCAGTCGTTGATGGTGGTGTCGTACTGCACGCCGGGGTCGGCGCACTCCCAGGCCGCCTGGGCGATCTGGCGCATCACGTCGCGGGCGTCGACGGTCTTCTTGACCTCGCCGTCGGTGCGCCCCACCAGCTCGTGGGAGGCCCCCTCCTCCACCGCGCGCATGAAGTCGTCGGTCACGCGCACGGAGTTGTTGGCGTTCTGGTACTGCAGCGTGGCCGTGGCCGGCGCGTCGAAGCTCATGTCGTAGCCCACGGCCTCCAGCGCCCGGGCCTTGACCTCCTCGTCACGCTTGCACCAGATGAACTCCTCGACGTCGGGGTGGTCCACGTCGAGGATGACCATCTTGGCCGCGCGCCGCGTCTTGCCCCCGCTCTTGATGGTCCCAGCGCTCGCGTCGGCGCCGCGCATGAAGCTCACCGGGCCGCTGGCCTCGCCCCCGCCCTTGAGCCTCTCCTGGGAGGAGCGGATGCGGCTCAGGTTGACCCCCGAGCCGGAGCCGCCCTTGAAGATGACGCCCTCCTCGTAGTACCAGTTGAGGATCGAGGTCATCTGGTCCTCGACCGAGAGGATGAAGCAGGCCGAGCACTGCGGGTGGTCCTCGACGCCCACGTTGAACCAGACCGGGCTGTTGAACGCCGCCTTCTGGTGCACCAGCAGGTGCTTGAGCTCGTGGTTGAACACCCGCGCGCTCTCGGCGTCGGCGAAGTAGCCGTCGGCCTCGCCCCACTGGGTGATCGTGTCGGCCACGCGGTCGATCATCTGCCGCGCGCTGCGCTCGCGCTCGGGCGTGCCCAGGTGCCCGCGGAAGTACTTCTGGGCCACGATCGTCGTGGCGATCATCGACCAGGACGCGGGGAACTCCACGTCCCGCTGCTCGAAGCTGACCTCGCCGGTCTTCCAGTCGTGGATGACCGCGTCGCGCAGCTCCCACTCGAGCTCGTCGTAGGGGTGGACGTCCTCACGCGTGAAGTAGCGCTGCAGCGCGACGCCAGCGCGCTCCTCGTCGCTGGTGACGCGCAGCGCGGTTCGGGTGGTGACCATGCGGGCGCTCCTGTGCTCGGCGGTGCGTGGTGACGGTGACTGGCCGCGGGGGCTGGGTCCGCTCCGGCGAGGCGTCGTCGGGCGCGGTGACCCGGTTCAAGGGGGAAGGCGGGCCAGAATGCCACCGTTGTGGTTCCAGGGCTGTCACCTTGCCTCATGGCGGGGCCGGCGTCAACCGTCGACCCCTAGATCGTGTGGCCCCTCGCCGGCCACACGCAACATGTAGTGGTCAACGTGCGGCGATCGAGGGAGGGCCCCTTGACGGTAGCAGGGCGCCAGGCCTTCGCCTGCCGGCCCCAGCGGCGCCGGATTGTGGACAGCCGCCGCCACATACCACAAGATGTTGTGTCACCATCCCCGACCGGTTGGGGATGCTGTGGATACCGGCCTCGACCTCGTGCGAGCACGGGCCCGGCGCTGTGGACGCCCCCGTGGACACGGCGGTGGAGGCCAGCCGCCGACGAGCCCGACCGAGATGAGCCGTCACGGAGGTCAAGGTGCGCTGCCCGCACTGTGGAGCCGAGGACAACCACGTCGTGGACTCCCGCATGACCGAGGACGGGGGCGCGGTCCGTCGTCGACGGCACTGCCGGGCCTGCGACCAGCGCTTCACGACCTACGAGCGCGCCGAGCAGTCGGGCATCCTGGTCCGCAAGCGCGACGCGAGCCTGGAGCCCTACGAGCGCCAGAAGGTCCTCGACGGCATGCGGCGGGCCCTTGGCAGCGATGTCGACGGCGGGACCGTGCGTGCGGCCGCCGAGCGCGTCGAGGCCCGGCTGCGCCAGCTCGGCCGCCGCCAGGTGCCGTCCTCGGCCGTGGGCGGGGAGGTGCTGGAGGCCCTGCGCTCGCTGTCGCCTCCTGCGGCCATCCGCTTCGCCAGCGTCCACAAGCAGTTCACCTCCGTCGAGGACTTCCGCCGGGAGCTGGAGCTCGCCGGCGAGGGCGAGATCCCCGACGCGACGCTGCGCGAGCTCGCCGACGCCCCCGAGCCATCCGACCCCGGCCCGCCCTGACGGCCGAGCGAGCCTCGGCAGCGCGGCGCGGGCGCACCGGGCGCGGGCGCACCGGGCGCGGTCACGGCTCGAGGACGAGCACCTCGCCGGGCTGCAGCGCCTCGGCGCGCGCGTCGTTGGCCTCGAGGACCTCGCGGACGAACTCCCGCGCCGGCACGCCCTCGGGTGCCAGGGGCGCCAACAGCCCGATGGCGGTGTCGCCCTCGCTGACCACGACGTGCTCGGGCAGCCCCTCGTCGGCCGGCCACCCGGCCGCCACGGGGTCGGCGGTCGGCTCGGCGCGCGCCGGAGCGTCCCCGCCCGCCGCGCTCGCGGGCTCGGTGACGACTCCATGCGCGTCCGCCTCGGTGGCATCCACCTCGACGCTGGTCGACGAGGCCGATGCCTCCAACGCCCACGCACCACCGCCGAGCAGGGCAAGCGCAGCGATCGACACGAGCGCCCGGGACGCGCGGGGCGCGCGGGGCGCGTTGCTGTGGTCGGGCATCTCGCGCTCCTCCTGTGCGATGTCGAGCGCATCGTGCCGAGGGGGTGTGACAGCCCTGCTGGGCCCCGACCCCGCGCGACGGCGCACCCGGCGACCGAGCGTCGGACCGTCGCGCACCGTGACTGAACGCATGTTCGAATGCTACTCCGCCCGCGGCCAGTCCACAAGGGCGCGCGGGCCCTCCCTCGAACAACCGTTTCCAACCGGTACCATGACGACGCGCGCCCGGACCATGGCGCAGGGACCGCGAGGAGTGGGGTCGGACATGCAGGCACAGGACCGCACGGCCGAGGAGCCGGCCGCACGGGCCCAGCTCACCGATCGCCAGCAGGCGATCCTGGAGGTGCTGCGCGAGAGCGTGGCCGCGCGCGGCTATCCGCCGAGCATCAGGGAGCTCGGCGAGCGCGTCCAGCTGCGCTCCCCCTCGAGCGTGCACCATCAGTTGGCCGCGCTCGAGCGCGCGGGGCTGATCCGCCGCGACCCGACCAAGTCCCGCGCCGTGGAGCTGCTGCCGAGCGCGTGGGAGGGCGTGCCCCGCCCCAAGTACGAGGCCGGCCAACCCACGGTCGACGATGCGGTCGGCGCCGAGCCGAGCGCGGCGGCGAGTCCCAGCGTGCTCGTGCCGCTCGTGGGCGACATCGCCGCCGGCGCGCCGATCCTGGCCGAGGAGCACGTCGAGGACCAGCTGCGGCTGCCCGGTGACCTCGTCGGGCAGGGCACCCTGTTCGCGCTGCGGGTCCGTGGCGCCTCCATGCGCGATGACGGGATCCTCGATGGCGACACCGTCGTCATCCGCCAGCAGGCCTCGGTCGAGCAAGGCGAGCTGTGTGCCGCGCTGGTCGACGGCGAGGCCACCGTCAAGCGGTTCCGCAGGGAGTCCGACGGCAGCGTCTGGCTCGACCCCGCCAACCCGGACTTCTCACCGATCCCGGTCAGCGAGGACGCGCAGGCCGCGGTCCTCGGGCGCGTGGTGGCGGTCCTGCGCAGCGTCTAGCCGCCCGCGTCGCCGCCGACGAGGCTCGCGTCAGGTGCCTGACGCCGACCCGTCGCGGTCGCCGGCCCAAGGGTCGGCCTCGGCGTAGGCCGCCAGCGCCGCCGACAGCTGCGGTCCGACGTCAGCGACCAGCCGCGTGCCCTCGGCACGGTGCTCCTCCTCGAGCACCTCGCCCTCCTCGTGGGCCCGTGCCACCAGGTCGGCGTGGTCGTAGGGCACGAGCGCCTCGATCACCTTGCGGCGCACCGGGATGGACTCGGCGATCTCCGCTCGCAGCGCATCGAGGCCAGCCCCGGTGATCGCCGAGACGGGCACGCCACCGGCCTCGCGCTGCAGCCCGGTGAGCGCGTCGGGGTCGGCGAGGTCGGCCTTGTTCAGCGCCACCAGCCGCGGCATGTCCTCCGCGCCGATCTCGTCGAGGACCCGCTCGACGGCCGCCATCTGCTCGTCGGCCTGGGGATGGCTCGCGTCGACGACGTGCAGCAGCAGGTCGGCGCGCAGCGTCTCCTCGAGCGTGGACTTGAACGACTCGACCAGCTGGGTGGGCAGCTTGTCCACGAACCCGACGGTGTCGGTGAGGATCGCCTCGCGCGAGCGCGGCAGCTCCAGGCGGCGCGCGGTGGTGTCCAAGGTCGCGAAGAGCCGGTCGCCCACCTCGACGCTCGCACCGGTCAGCCGGTTGAGCAGGGTCGACTTGCCCGCGTTGGTGTAGCCGACCAGCGCCACCGTGGGCACCTCGGCGCGCTCGCGCTCCTTGGTCTTGCGACGGCGGGTCGCGCCGGCCTCCCGCAGCTCCGCGCGCAGCCGGTCGATGCGCCGCGACAGCTTGCGTCGATCGACCTCGAGCTGGCTCTCGCCGGGCCCGCGCGTGCCGATGCCGCCGGCCTGCCGCGACAGGGCATCGCCCCAGCCGCGCAGCCGCGGCAGCAGGTAGCTGAGCTGGGCGAGCTCGACCTGTGCCTTGCCCTCCTTGCTGGAGGCGTGCTGGGCGAAGATGTCGAGGATCACGATGGTCCGGTCGAGGACCTTCAGCTCGAGCCGCTCCTCGAGGTTGCGCTGCTGCGCGGGGCTCAGCTCGGCGTCGACGATGACCGCGTCGGCCTCCAGCTCGTGGGCCAGCTCGCGCAGCTCGACGATCTTGCCGCGCCCCACGTAGGTCGCCGGGTCGGGGTGGGGGCGACGCTGGACGACCTGGTCGGCGGCTTCCGATCCGGCCGTGTCGCACAGCGCGGCCAGCTCGGCGAGCCCGGCATCCACCTCGGCGCGGGACTCCTGGTCGCTGTGGACCGCCACGAGCACCGCCCGCTCGACCGGACGGAAGATGGGCACGCCCTCCTGGGGCGCGTGATCGCCGACGCGCTGGGCGGCGCGACGACGCTGCTCGGCCCGGCGCAGGCTGAGCTCCTGCTCGCGATCCTGCTCGACGGCGCCGCCGCTGCGGCGGCCTGGCTGGCGCTCGGCGTCGCTCATGGCGCGCTCGCGGGTCGGGTCGGGTGCGAGGTCCTCGCTGGGGTGGGGGTCTGTGGTCCGGGGCCTTCCGCGGTGGAGCCCTCCGCGGCGGGGCCCTCCCCGGCGGGGCCCTCCGCGGCGCGCTCGTGCGCGGCGCGCGTGCGCGACAGCCAGCCGGCGTCGAGCGCGCCGGTGGCCACGATCTCGGCCGGGCCGCTCATGGTGACCGTCCCGTCGGCGCCCCAGGCGACCTCCAGGTCGCCGCCGGGCAGCCGCACGGTCGCCTCGCGGTCGGCGTGGCCGAGGGCCGCCGCGGCCACGGCCATGGCGCTGGCCCCGGTACCCGACGACAGGGTCTCGCCGCTGCCGCGCTCGTGGATGCGCCCGTGCAAAGTGGTCGCCGCGGGCACGGCGATCGCCTCGACGTTGGCCCCGTCGGGGAAGGCCTCGTGGGCGCTGATCCAGCGCGCCCAGTCGGCCAGGGGCACCGCGTCCAGCGCTGCCGGGTCGGCACCGACCAGCACCACCGCGTGGGGGTTGCCAAGCGACACCGGGAGCACCCGCAGCGTGCGCTGCTCCGCGGTGACCGCCTCCTCCGCGGTGGGTGCTGCCGCCCGCGCGCGCGTCAAGGGGCTGATGTCGACGTCGAGGGGGTCGCCGACGCGCGCCGCACCGAGGTCCACGGCCACCGCGGCGACCGTCCCGTCGTCGTGGCGCGCGGTGACGGTCACGTGCTTGACGCCGGCGCGGGTGTCGACCGCGACGCGGTCGCCGGCCACCCAGCCGTGGTCGAGCACGAGCTTGGCCACGCACCGCACGCCGTTGCCACACATCTCGGCCAGCGACCCGTCGGCGTTGCGGTAGTCCATGAACACGTCGGCGCCGGTGCCCGGACGCGCCGGTGCGAGGCGGATGGCGCCGTCGCCGCCGAGACCGCGCCGCCGGTCGCAGACCGCCGCGGTGAGCGCAGCGTCAAGGGCGTGCTGATCGTGGCGGTCCGGCAGCAGGACGAAGTCGTTGCCGGTCCCGTGCGCCTTGACGAGCTCGATGACGCTGCGCTCCTGGTGGCTGGGGCTAGGGGCTCGCGGGGTCCTGCGACGGCGCTTGGCCAGCGCGCACCGCGCGCTCCAGCGCCGTGCGCACCGCGCGGGCGGCGTCGTCTCCGCCCTCCCATCGTACCCGAGGGTCGCGGCGGAACCAGCGCCGCTGTCGTGCGGCGAAGCGTCGCGTGCGCCGCGCGATCGTCTCGACCAGCCCCTCCTCGTCGGCCGTGCCGGGCCGGCGGGCGACCGCGGCGAGCGCCTCGGCGTAGCCGATGGCCTGCCGCGCGGTGGTCGACAGGCCGACCGGTCGCAGCGCGAGGGCGCGGGCCTCGGCAACGAGCCCCGCTGCGAGCATGCCCCGCACCCGGGACGCGATCGCTGCGGCGAGGTCCTCGGGTGCGCGGTGCAAGCCGATGACGACGAGGTCGTCGTAGCGGCTCTCGTAGCGCTCCCAGGCGGTCCGCCACGCCGAGAAGGGCTGGCCGGTGAGCGCGTGCACCTCCAGGGCACGAACGCTGCGCCGCAGGTTGTCGGGGTCGATGCGCGCGGCCGCGTCCGGGTCCACCCGCTGCAGGCGCTCGTGGGCGCGGCGCGCCTGCCCACCGACCTCGGCGTGGACGCGCTCGCGCACGTCGGGATCGGTGGGCGGGAACGCGAGCGGGTCGACCACGGCCCGGAAGTACAGCCCGGACCCGCCCACCAGCAGCGGCACGCGCCCGCGCCGGTGGATCGCATCGATGGCGGTGCGCGCCTGCTGCTGGAACCAGGCGACGCTGCACTCCTCGCTGGGGTCGAGCAGGTCGATCCCGTGGTGGGGCACCCGTGCCCGCGCCTCGGGCCCGGGCTTGTCGGTGCCCACGTCCATGCGCCGGTAGACGGTGAACGCGTCGACCGCCACGAGCTCCACCTGCGGGGCCAGCGCCTGCGCGGCCTCCAGCGCGATCGCGGACTTGCCGCTGCCGGTGGGGCCGACCAGGGCCACCACCGGGCTCGCGGGTCCCGGTGCCTGCG
>PUKE01000130.1 GCA_003550425.1 Nitriliruptoria bacterium | reverse complement strand
GGTCGCGCCGTCGGGCACCAGCTCGCGATGCCCGCGGGAGAGGTCGTCGAGCACGACCACCTCGTAGCCCGCCTCCAGCAGGGCCTCCGCGGTGACCGAGCCGATGTAGCCCGCACCGCCGGTGACCAGGACCGCCATGCTCGCCTCCTGCCGCTCGCTCGCCCTGGACCAACACCATCGCACATCTGAGAGGGGCGCGCATGACCCTGGAGCCGCGACAGGCATGGCGGTGTGACCGGCCATGCCCCCGGATCTCGGGACGTTCGACCCAACGACTGCGGTCAGAAGCCCAACACTCACCTGTTGACCCATGTGCGCCTATGTGCGATTCTCAGCGCATCGTCGGGGCGCAGCCGCATCAGGCGGCAGGGTCACAGAGCCGGATCGACCGACCCGGAGCCTCGACGCAGCACACATGAGAAAGGGCCGATCATGCATCGCACCCCCATCCGCTGGCTGGTCCTGCTGGCCAGCCTCCTGCTGCTGGTCGCCGCCTGCGCCGAGGAGGAGGCTGACGCCCCCGACGAGGAGGCCGCGGCCGACACCCCCGCCGACGAGCTCGAGGGCGAGCTCGAGGTGTGGGCCTGGAACGTGGCAGCCGGCTCCCTCGACGACCTCTCCGAGGAGTTCGAGGAGGAGTACCCCGGCGTCGAGGTCGACGTCCGCGACATCGGTCGCCTGGACGTCTACGACCGCCTGACCGTCGGCCTCGAGGCCGGCGAGGGCCTGCCCGACGTCGTCGCCATCGAGACCGACCGGATCGCCACCTTCGTCAACGCCCACCCCGACGGCTTCGTGGACCTCGCCGAGTACGGCGCCGCCGAGCTCGAGGACGACTTCGACCCGGCGATGTGGGCCGAGGTCGAGGGTCCGGGCGGCGAGGTGTTCGCCATGCCGTGGGACTCCGGCCCCGCTGGCGTGTTCTACCGCACCGACTACTTCGAGGAGGCCGGCGTCGACGCCGACGCCATCGAGACGTGGGACGACTTCGCCGAGGCCGGCGAGCAGATCCGCGACGAGGTCGGCGTGGACATGCTGTCGGTCGACATGCCCGGCGACGACGCCGAGTTCCGCATGCTGACCCAGCAGCAGGGCGGCTTCTACTTCGACGAGGACGGTGACGTCGCCGTCACCTCCGACGAGGCCGTGCGCACCATGGAGACCCTCCAGGACATGGCCGACCGCGACATCGTCTCCAACGACGCCGACTGGGACGGGCTCGTCTCGGCCACCAGCGGCGGCGACATCGCCACGGTGCCCTTCGGCGTGTGGTGGACCGGCACCCTCGAGGACGAGGTGCCCGACCAGTCCGGCGACTGGGGCGTCTTCGAGCTGCCCGCCTTCGAGGAGGGCGGCAACCGCGCCTCGAACCTGGGCGGATCGAACCTCGCGGTCGTGGCCGACACCGACCACCCCGAGGCCGGCTACCGCTTCGCCGAGTTCACCATGGCCGACCCCGAGAACCAGGCCTTCGGCCTGGACGAGTGGGGCCTGTTCCCTGGCTACCTGCCCGCGTTCGACGAGCCGGTCTTCTCCGAGCCGCGCGAGTACTTCGGCGACGACGCCATCTACGAGACGTTCGCCGAGACCGTCGAGGACATCCCGCCGGTCAACTACACCGAGGACTTCGCCGAGGCCCAGGAGATCATGATCGACGCCCAGGCCGACATCCTGCTGGAGGGCGCCGATCCCGCCGAGCGGCTGCAGGAGGCCGCGGAGCTGATCAGCAACCAGACCGGGCGTCAGATCGCCGAGTGACGCTCGGCATCGGCTGATCGCCTCGTCCCTGCCACGGGCCAGGAGCCGCTCATGACGCTCACGAGCTCGGCGAAGGCGATGACCGAGCGCGTGGTCGGCCGCCGCGGGGAGGAGCCCACGGGCTCCTCCCCGCGGGCCCGGCGCCGCGTGCGCCTGCGCGGGCGCGCAGGCTGGTTCTTCGTCGCCCCCGCCGCGATCTTCTTCCTCGCGTTCTTCCTCTACCCCATCGTCGCGACCTTCGTGATGAGCCTGCAGACGCGCGAGATGGGGCAGATGGTCTTCACGGGGCTCGACAACTACGAGCGCCTGCTGACCGACCCGGTGTTCCACACCGCCCTGTTCAACACGCTGCTGGTGCTGTTCGTCCAGGTGCCGATCATGCTCGGGCTGGCGCTGCTGCTGGCGGTGCTGCTCAACTCGGCGCTGGTCAAGGCCCGCGGGGGCTTCCGCGTCATCTACTTCCTGCCGGCGGTCACCTCGCTGGTGGCCTACGCCATCGTCTTCCGCATCCTGCTGCACACCGACGCGGGCCTGGTCAACCAGTTCCTCGGCGCCCTCGGGCTGCCCGAGCCCGACTGGCTGAACCGCACGTGGAGCTCACGGGCCTCGCTGATGGCCTCGATCACCTGGCGCTGGACCGGCTTCAACATGGTCATCATGCTCGCCGGCCTCCAGGCGATCTCCAACGACCTCTACGAGGCCGCGAAGGTCGACGGCGCCGGCCCGGTCGACCGCTTCCTGCGGATCACGATCCCGATGATGCGCCCGATCCTGCTGTTCGCCGCCGTGCTGTCCACGATCGGGACGCTCCAGCTGTTCGACGAGCCGTTCATCCTCACCGGCGGCGGTCCCAGCAACGCCACGCTCACGCTCGTCTACTACCTCTACCAGCAGGGCTTCCAGAGCCTGAACTTCGGCTACGCCTCGGCCATCGCCTGGTTCATCGTGCTGCTGGTGGCGGTCCTCGCCTTCATCCAGTTCAAGACCATCGGGCGAGAGGATCCGACATGAGGGCCTCCTCCGACCGCCGGCGCGGCAACGCGCCCGACCAGGGCGACGACGCCACGGCGGCGGGCACTCCGAGCGAGCCCGCCACGGCCCCGGTGACCCCCGACGGCGGCGCCGCCGGCCGCCGGGCCATCCTCAAGCGCCGCATCGCCCAGGTGGCGATGCACGTGCTGCTCGTCATCGGCGCCTTGGTGACGCTGGTGCCGTTCCTGTGGATCGTGATCGCCTCGACCCACCCCACGTCGGGCATCTTCAGCCGCCCCCCGAACCTGCTGCCCGGCGACTTCCTGCTCCAGAACCTGGCCAACCTGCAGGCCATGACCGGGTTCGCGCGCGTGGTGTTCAACTCGGTGCTGATCGCCGGCGCCTTCACCGTCATCGGGGTGGTGGTGTGCTCGATGGCCGGCTACGGGCTGGCCAAGCACCGCTTCAAGGGCCGCGGCGTGGTCCTCGCGACCGTCCTGCTGACGATCATGGTCCCCTACCACGTGCTGACGGTGCCGCTGTTCCAGCTCATGAGCGAGATCGGCTGGATCAACACCTACCAGGCCGCGATCCTCCCGTTCATCGCCAACGCCTTCGGCATCTTCCTGATGCGCCAGTCGTTCCTGTCGTTCCCCGACGAGCTGATCGAGGCGGCGCGCGTGGACGGGGCCGGGGAGCTGCGGATCTTCTACCGGATCGTGCTGCCGGCGGTGCGCCCGTCGCTGGCGGCGCTGGTGATCTGGCTGTTCATCTTCCAGTGGAACAACTTCCTGTGGCCGCTGCTCGTGCTCACCACCCAGGACATGTACACGATCCCGGTGGCGCTGAGCTCGCTGATCGGCCTGTCCCGCATCGACTACGGAGCCATCATGACCGGCACCGCCATCGCGGTCATCCCCGTGATGATCGTCTTCCTGTTCTTCCAGCGCCAGTTCATCTCCGGGCTGCTCGGCGGATCGGTGCGCGGATGAGCACCGCCGACCCTGCCGTTCGCGCCATCGAGCGCGCCGGGCCCGCGACCGGCACCGGGTTCGCCCCGGTCGCCGAGGTGCCCGGCGACCCCGGCCAGATGCACGTCTACGAGCACGGCTGGCAGTCGTGGAGCCCCACCGGGCGCTACCCGGCCACGGGCACCTCGCCGCGGCCCCAGCGGGCCAACTGGCACCGCATGTGCTACCGCCACGACCGGGACCTGCCGGCCACCGGCTTCCAGGGCGAGGGGCTGCTCGCCGTCGCCTCGCCGCAGGGACCGGTGGTGCTCGTGGCCACCGAGGACCCCAGGGGCCACGTGCCCTCCATCAGGGCCGAGGCCCACCGCGACCGCATCGTGGTCACCGCCGACGGGCCGGTGCAGGTGCGCCGCGACCTCGGCGACGACCTGCCCGATGCGCTCGCCCGCTGGGCCGAGGAGGTCGCCCACGACCTCGCCGTGGGCCCACCGGTCGCCCACGACCCCGTCTGGTGCTCGTGGTACTGCCACTGGGCCGAGGTCACCACCGCGGACATCGACGCCGCGCTCGCCGCCATCGCCGAGGTCGCGCTGCCGGTCGGGGTGGTGCAGATCGACGACGGCCACCAGGCCGCCATCGGCGACTGGCTCACCGAGCGGCCAGGCTTCGGCCCGCCCGGCGCACGGCGGGCGCTCGCCCAGCGCATCCGCGCGCACGGCCACCGCGCCGGCCTGTGGCTGGCGCCGCTCATGGCCGCCCGGGGCAGCGCCACCGCCAGGGCCCATCCCGAGTGGCTGGTCGGCGACGCGCACGCCGGCCACCACTGGGGCGACGAGATCGCCGCACTCGACGTCACCCATCCGGGCGCAGCGGCCCACCTCGGCGAGGTGATCGCCACGGTGGTCGACGAGGGCTACGACTACCTCAAGCTCGACTTCCTCTACGCCGGCGCGATCGAGGGGCGCCGCCACGGCGACGCGAGCGCGCTGGACGCCTACGGGGAGGCCCTGCGGATCATCCGCGAGGCCGCGGGCCCGGAGGTGACGCTGCTCGGCTGCGGCGCCCCACAGCTGCCGAGCATCGGCCTGCTGGACCCGATGCGCATCTCGCCCGACACCGACCCCAAGGACCAGCCCGAGGACGGCGATCGCTCGCAGCCCTCGCTGTCGGCGGCGCTGGCCACCGGTCGGGCGCGCGCGTTCACCCACGCCCGCTGGTGGACCGCCGACCCCGACTGCCTGCTGGTGCGCTCGGAGGTGGCCCGGCCCCAGGAGTGGGCCGAGCACGTGCGTGCCAGCGGCGGGCTCGTGGCCGATAGCGACCCGCTCGCCGAGCTCGATGACGACGAGCTCGCCCGCCTGCGCAGCCTGCTGCGCCCCTCCACCACCACCCCGGTGGGCTGGGACCCCGAGGGCTCGGAACAGGGGCGGCTTCGCCCCGACCAGGAGCAGGGGCGCATCACGTCCACGGAGGAGCGCCCGTGACCGAGCCCCTCGCCCCGACCCTCGACGACCTGGCCGCCGCCGGCGCCGCGCCCGCGGTGGTCGAGGCGGCCCCGCGCGAGCGGCGCGACGGCGCGCAGCGGCTGGCCGCGCGCCTGGGCGGGATCGCCTACGGGGGCGACTACAACCCCGAGCAGTGGCCGGAGGAGGTGTGGCACGAGGACGTGCGGCTGATGCGCGCCGCGGGCGTCAACCTCGTGACGGTCGGGGTCTTCTCGTGGGCGCGGCTGCAGCCCTCGCCGCACGCGTGGGACCTCGGCTGGCTCGATCGGGTCCTGGACCTGCTGGCCGAGCACGGGATCGCGGTCGATCTGGCCACCGCGACCGCCAGCCCACCGCCCTGGCTGGCGCGACGCCATCCGGAGACGCTGCCGGTGATGGCGGATGGCACGACCCTGTGGCCCGGTGGGCGGCAGCACTTCTGCCCGAGCAGCGCCGCCTTTCGCGAGGCCGCCACGACCGTGGCGCGGGCGGTGGCCGAGCGCTATGCCGACCATCCGGCGCTCGCGCTGTGGCACGTCGGCAACGAGTACGGCTGCCACGTCAACGCGTGCTGGTGCGACCGCTGCGCGGTGGCGTTCCGCCACTGGCTGGCGCACCGCTACGGCGACCTGGAGGCCCTGAACGCCGCGTGGGGCACCGACTTCTGGTCCCAGCGCTACCACGCGTGGGACGAGGTCCTGCCACCGCGCACCGTCCCGGCGATCCCCAACCCGACCCAGCAGCTGGATCACCGCCGCTTCGCCTCGGACGCGCTGCTGTCGTGCTACCTCGCCGAGCGGGCGATCCTCGACGCGGTCAGCCCGGAGGTGCCGGTCACCACCAACGCGCACCCGCACCTGGACGCCCAGGACTGGCACCGGTTCGCCGCGCACGTCGACGTGGTCAGCTACGACGGCTACCCCGACCCGGCCGATCCCCAGGCGCACCGCGAGGCGGGGGTGGCGGCCGACCTGATGCGCGGCGTGGGCGGCGAGGCGCCATGGCTGCTGCTGGAGCAGGCGCCCAGCGCGGTCAACTGGCGCGAGCGCAACGTGATGAAGCCGCCCGGCACGATGCGCCGGTGGAGCCTGCAGGCCCTCGCGCGCGGCGCGGACGCGATCATGTTCTTCCAGTGGCGCGCGTCCAAGGCAGGCGCGGAGAAGTTCCACAGCGGCATGGTCGGCCATGCGGGCACCGAGGGGTCGCGCACCTGGGACGAGGTGGCAGCGCTGGGCGCGGAGCTGCCGCGGCTGACCGAGGTCGTCGGCTCCCGCGTGGAGGCCGACGTGGGGATCGTCTGCGACTGGGCGTCCTGGTGGGCGCTGGAGCTGCCGAGCCGCCCCACGACGCTGCGCTGGCGCGAGCAGCTCGCGTGGCTGCGCGAGCCGCTGGACGACGCAGGGCTGACCAGTCGGTTCGTGGCCCCCGGCCAGTCGCTGGACGGTGTCGCGCTGCTCCTGGTGCCCAACCTCTACCTCTGCGAGGAGCGCACCGCCCGCTGGCTGACCGCGTTCGTCGCCGGCGGTGGGGTGCTGGTCGTCGGCCTCTTCTCGGGGGTGGTCGACGCCAACGACCACGTGCACCTGGGAGGCTATCCGGCCCCGCTGCGCGAGGTGCTCGGGGTCCGCGTGCCCGAGGTGGACCCGCTGCCCGAGGACGCGTCCGTGGCGGTCGCCGGGCCTGGCGACCGCGCGGGCCACGCCACCCTGTGGCGCGAGCCGATCGAGCTGCACGGCGCGCAGGCCCTGGTGACCCACCAGGACGGCTGGCTCGCGGGCCGCCCAGCCGCGACGCGCCATGAGCACGGCGCGGGCGTGGCGTACTATCTCGGGGCCGGCCTGGACGCGGCCACCACGGCCGCGGTGCTCGACCAGGCCGCGGGTGATGCGGGCTGCGTCGCGCCGCTGGAGGCGCCACCGGAGGTGGAGGTCGTGCGCCGGCGCGCCGCGGACGGGCGCAGCTGGCTGTTCGCGCTGCATCACGGGGAGGAGCCCGTCGCGCTGGCGGTGCCCGCAGGGGTCGAGGACCTGCTGGGCCACGACGTGCACGACGCACGGCTGGTGCTGGAGGCGGGCGACGTGGCGGTGCTGCGCGAGCCGCAAGCGGCGGGGGACGCAGCGAAGCGAAGGGGATGAGCACGATGCTGGCCAGCGCACGCCAGCGCGACATCCTGGCGCGACTGCGGCGCGAGGGCGCGGTGCGCGTGCCCGACCTCGCGGCGCGCTACGGGGTGTCGGACATGACCATCCGGCGCGACCTCGAGGCGCTGGAGGCGCAGGGCACCGCGCGGAAGGTGCACGGCGGCGCGGTGCTGCCCGAGCGCAGCGCCGAGGACGTGGGCTTCCAGCGCAAGCGCGAGCTCGCCGGGAGCGCCAAGACCGCGATCGCGCGGCGGGCGGCCCAGATGGTGGCGCCGGGCGACTCGGTGGCGCTGTCGGCGGGCACCACCACGTGGTACCTCGCGCGGCTGCTGGCCGACGTCGACGGGCTCACCGCCCTGACCAACTCCCCCAACGTCGCCGAGGCGCTGCACCGCGAGGAGGCCAGCGACCAGCAGATCCTGTTGACCGGCGGGCTGTTCCGCACCCCCTCCGACGCCCTGACCGGACCGGTCGCCGAGGCGTCGCTGGCCGGGCTCCACGTCGACGTGCTGTTCCTCGGCGCGCACGGCCTCGAGCCCACGGCGGGCGCCACCACGCCGAGCCTGGCCGAGGCGCAGACCAACCGGGCGCTGATCGCCCACGCACGGCGCACCGTCGTCGTGGCCGATCACACCAAGTGGGGCGTGGTCGGCCTGGCCAGCTTCGCGCCGCTGTCGGCGATCGACCTGCTCATCACCGACGACGGGCTGGACGAGGACGCTCGCGCCGAGGCGAGCGAGCACATCGGCGAGGTGCTGGGGGTGCCCGCCGACGAGGCCCCGGCGCCCGTGCCGGGTGCCGACCATCACGACGACCGGGAGACCCGCCATGAGGGCTGACCACGCACCCACGGCCGCGCCGCCGGCGCCCCAGCGGATCGCGCTGGCCGACGGTCGGGAGCTGCTCTACTACGACGATGCGCCCGGCCGTGACCGCTGCGCCGCCGACGCCCGCGACCTGCCGCGGACCACCACGCGCTCGGAGCTGCGCTACGACCGCCTGCAGGGCGAGTGGGTGATCGTGGCCAGCCACCGCCAGAGCCGCACCTACAAGCCGCCAGCCCACCAGTGCCCGCTATGCCCGAGCACCGCCGAGGCCCCCACCGAGATCCCCGCCAGCGACTACGACGTGGTCGTGTTCGAGAACCGCTTCCCCTCGCTCGCGCCACAGGCCCCCGAGCCCGACGACGGCGCGCCCGTCGCGACGCCGCGCCGTCCGGGCGTGGGCCGCTGCGAGGTCATGTGCTTCTCCTCGGCCCACGAGGGCTCGCTGGCCGACCAGTCGCACGAGCGGCTGCGCACCGTGGTGGGCGCCTGGGCCGACCGGACCGCCGAGCTCTCCGCGCGCCCCGAGGTGGCGCAGGTGTTCCCCTTCGAGAACCGCGGCGAGGACATCGGCGTCACGCTGCACCACCCGCACGGCCAGATCTACGCCTACCCCTTCGTCACCCCGCGCCTGGCGCGCACGCTGGAGGCGGCACGCGAGCACCGAG
>PUKE01000237.1 GCA_003550425.1 Nitriliruptoria bacterium | reverse complement strand
TCGGGTGGAGGCGCCGGGAATCGAACCCGGGTCCGGATGTCCTGATCACCGAAGCGGCTACGAGCGTAGGTCCTGGGTCGATCTCGGGCCGCTGGGCTCCAGGACCACGCGGCACAGCGGCCCTACCCCGTGAGCAAGTCCCTCACAGACCACGGGGAGCCTGCGAGGCGAGCCTCGGGATGACACCGCGTCCTGCCCTCGAGGCGGCAGGCAGGGCGGCGCGCCACCGTTGCTTAGGCGGCGAGTGCGAACTGTTCGTCGGCACTTCGTTGTTTGATCCCAGGGCAGTTTTACGAGCTGACCTGAGGTGCTCGGCTCGCTCTTCGGCGACCAGTCGACACCCGTCGAAGCCAGATCGCCCCCTGTGGAGTTGTCAACGTGCCCACCCGTGGTGGGCCTTCCCAGTGTACCCGCTGCTCCCCGTGCGATGCCCGTGCGCCTCCGCGACGACGCCGCGGTCGCGGCTCACCGCGCGGCGCGCTGCTTGAGCGTGCGCTCGATCTGGCGCTGCGCGTCGCGCTCGGCCTCGTCGCGGCGCTTGTCGTGGCGGGCCTTGCCCTTGCCCAGGCCCATCAGCACCTTGGCGCGCCCCTCGCGCCAGTACAGCTTCAGGGGCACCAGCGTGCGGCCCTGCTCGCGGGTGAACCGCTCGATCTCCTCGATCTCGCGGCGGTGGAGCAGCAGCTTGCGCCAGCGCGTCGGGTCGTGGTTGTGGCGGTTGCCGTAGGCGTACTCGGGGATGTGGGCCTGCACCAGCCAGGCCTCCCCGTCCTTGACCAGCCCGAACGCCTCCTTCAGGGAGGCCTTGCCCGCGCGCAGCGACTTCACCTCGGTGCCGCGCAGCTCCAGGCCCGCCTCGACGGTGTCGAGGATCTCGTACTCGCGACGCGCGCGACGGTTCTCGGCGATCGTCGCGCTGCCGTCGCCCTTGCGGCGCTGCTTGCCCTTGGCCACGCGACGCCCCGCTATCGCCGGCTCATCGCGGCGGTGCGCGCGACCTGCTCGCGCAGCAGGTCCACCGCCTCGGCCAGCTGCTCGTCGTCGTCCTGCGCGGTCAGCACGGTGTCGGGGGTCAGCCCGACGCCCTCGATCGACGAGCCATCGGGGGTGAAGAACTCCGCGGTGGTCAGCTTGGCCCCCGAGCCGTCCGAGAACTGGCTGATCACCTGGATCGTGCCCTTGCCGAAGGTGGTCTCCCCCACCAGCTCGGCGCGGCCGCGGTCCTGCAGCGCGCCGGCGACGACCTCCGAGGCGCTCGCCGAGGCCTCGTTGACCATCACGACCAGCGGCAGGTCGGTGGCGCCGTCGTCGACCTCGACGACCTCCTCCTCGGAGGCCTCGACGATGCGCAGCACCTCGCCGCCGTCGAGCAGCGCGTCGAGCACGTCCAGCGCGTCGTTCAGCGTGCCCCCGCCGTTGTTGCGCAGGTCCAGGACCATCCCCTCGACGCCGGCGTCCTCGAGCTGCTCGATGGCGCGCTCGAACTGCTCGCCGGTCTGCTGGGTGAAGGTCAGCATGGTGACCACGCCGACGCCGTCCTCGATGTCGACCTGGACGGTCGGGATCGAGATCTCGGCGCGCTCCAGGGTGAGCTCGCGCAGGTCCCCGTCCTCGTCGCGCAGCTCGAGGTCGACCTCGGTGCCCTCCTCGCCCTGCACCGCCTGGGCGATCTGCCCCACGGGCACCCCGCTGACGTCCTCGCCGTCGACGGCCTCGATGCGCCACCCCGACTCGATGCCGCCCTCCTCGGCGGGCGTGTCAGGGAACACCGAGGTGACCACGGCACCCTCGGGGGTCTCCTCGATCTGCATGCCGACGCCGCTGAACTCACCCCGCACCTGGTCCTGGAAGGCGCCGAAGCCCTCGGCGGGCACGAACTGTGCGTAGTCGTCGTCGAGCTCGTCGAGCATCGCCTCCATGGCCGCCTCGACCAGCGCCTCCCGGTCGGGGGCCTCGACGGCGCTGTCCATGATCTCGGCGTACAGCTCGGCGATCGGCTCGACGGCGTCCTCGGCATCGTCGAGGTCCGCGCCGCCCGCCCCGAGCCCCTCCAGGGACGGCTGGGGCTGCGATTGCGCGCCGAGCTGGAACGCGCCGATGGCAACGGCGACGAGCGCGACCAGCGCGGCGGTGCCCAACCCGAGCGCGCGACGCCACGACCGCCGCGGCGGTGCGTCAGCGAGCGCGGCTGGATCCGCCGGATCGGTGGGGTGACCGCCGGAGGCGGGCTCCTGCGGGTGCTGGGGTGGCTGGCTCACGATCCCCTCGCGTGCTGGACCGGGGCGAGCAGCCCCGGGAAGCGATCAGCGTCGTTGCACCCTCAACGGTAGTGCTTGGGATCCCGCGGCTCACCGTTGATCCGCACCTCGAAGTGCAGGTGGGGACCGGTGACCGCGCCCGTGGCCCCCTCGTAGCCGACCACTTGTCCTCGCTGGACCTGCTCGCCGCTGCTGACCGCGAAGCGCGACAGGTGGGCGTACAGCGTGGTCATCCCGCTGCCGTGGTCGATGAGCACGGTCTGCCCGTAGCCCCCACGGTTGCCCGCGCTGATCACGCGGCCGCTCTCGGCGGCCACGACCTCGCTGCCGTAGCCGGCGGCGTAGTCGACGCCCTCGTGCATTCGCTGCCCGCCGTGGATCGGGTGGGTGCGGTAGCCGAACGGGCTCGTGACCCGCCCACTGGAGGGACGCTGCAGCTGGGCGCCATCATCGCTGACGCTCCCCTGACCCGAGCCGCCACCATCTGTCCCCTCGCTGGATCCGGCCTCGGCGGCGGCGCGCTCGGCCTCCTCCTGCTCCTCGGCGAGCTCGGCGAGCTCGGACTCGATGGACTCGCTGTCGGACTCGAGGCTGGCCACGAGGGCCTCGTACTGGTCCTCGTCCTCCTCGAGCTCGGCCAGCGCCTGCTCGCGCCGCTCCCGCTCGGCCTCGACCTCGGCGCGCAGCTCCTCCTCCTCGGCGACCAGGTCGGCCACGCGGTCCCGCTCGACCTCGGCGGCGACGCGCTGCTCGGCGTGCTCGCGCTCGAGCTCGCCGAGCCGCTCGGTCTGCTCCTCCACGCGGCGCTGCAGGGTCTCGAGGCGCTCCACGCGCTCCTGGTCGTCGTCGAGGACGACGGTGGCGTAGTGCAGCGATCGGGCGAGGTCGGCGCCATCGGCGGCGTTCAGGAGCTCGTCGAGCACGCCGAGCTCCCCGGCCTGCATGAACGAGGCGCGCGTTCGGCTGGCGAAGCGGTCCTGCTCCTCGGCGAGCTCGTCGCGGGTCTCGGCGAGCTCCTCCTCGCTGCGCTCGAGCTCCGCCTCGGTGGTGGCCAGGCGCTCCTCGGCGGCCTCGAGGTCGCCCTCGGCCTCGGCGAGGTCGTCCTGCAGCGCGGCCAGCCGCTCGTCGAGCTCGGCGATCTCGGCGTCGAGGCGATCGATGTCCTCGATCGCGACCTGCTGCTCCTCCTCGATCTCCTCGAGGTCCTCGACCGCCTCCTCGATCTCGCGGCGCACCTCCTCGAGCTCGCGCTCGGCGCGCTCGGCCTCCTGCTCGGCCTCTTGAGCCCGCTGCTGGTGCTGTTCGGCGCTGCCCGCCAGCGCGGGAGCGGCCCCGCCCAGCGGCGCGCCCAGCAGCAGCACGGCCACGAGGGCCGTGAGGCGACGCGACCAGGCCACGGGGCCTGGCCCCGCGGCGACTTCGGATGCCCGCATGCCCGCTGTCTCGCTTTCGTCCGGTGCCGACTCGGTGCGATGGTGGGCGGCTGGAGGGCGCGCGATCGCCCTTCCTCCCCGTCGGCCGACCCGGCGGGGAGTCTACCGCAGGACGGCGCGGATCCTTGCCAGCCGCGGCGGCGCTGGGGATGGTCAGACGTCCAGGAAGCGGCGCACCGACAAGAGAGCCGACACCACCGCGAGGACCGCGCCCACCACGACCAGCAGCGGGATCAGCCGCAGGACCTCCTCGACGCCGACCACCTGCAGGAAGGCGATCTGGCTGTCGACGCGGTCGAGGATCGTCGCGGCGCCGAGCAGCAGCAGCCCACCGGCCAGCAGCGCGCCGACCACGCCGGCCACCAGCCCCTCGAGCATGAACGGCAGCCGGATGTACCAGTTGGTCGCGCCGACCAGCTTCATGATCCCCGTCTGCTCGCGCCGCGCGAAGGCCGTGACGCGGATGGTGTTGAAGATCAGCGCGCCCGCCGCTGCGAGCTGGATCGCGGCGATGGCCACCGCGCCGTTGCGGATGCCGTTGAGGATCGCGAAGAAGCGATCCAGCGCCTCGCGCTGGTCCGACACCTCCTCGACCCCGGGCCGTCCCTCGAACGCGCTGGCCACCTCGGCGTACTGCTCCGGGTCGGCGAGCTCCACGCGGAACGAGGCGGGCAGCACGTCGGGGTTGACGCTGTCCAGGAGCGTCGGGTTGTCGGCGAACAGCTCCTGGAACTGCGCGAACGCCTCCTCCTGGGACTCGTAGTCCACGTGGGAGACGAGGTGATGGTCGACCAGATCGTCCTCGAGGGCGGCCCGCTGCTCCGACCCGATGTCGTCATCGAGGAAGATGAGCACCTCGACCTCGGCGAAGAAGCGCTCGCGGGCGTCGTCGACCTGCTGCTGGATGAGCAGGCCCGCGCCGAGGAGGGCGAGGCTCACCGTGACCGTCACGATCGTCGCGACGGTCATGAGCAGGTTGCGCCGCAGCCCCAGGAGCAGCTCGCCGAGGGCGTAGCGGAGCCTAGGCCCCATAGCCGTACACCCCTCGTCGCTGATCGCGCACCAGCGCCCCGTCCTCGAGCTCGACGACCCGGCGTCGCATCGCGTCCACGATGTGCTGGTCGTGGGTGGCCATCACCACCGTCGTGCCGGTCTTGTTGATGCGGTCCAGCAGCCGCATGATGCCCACGCTCGTGGTCGGGTCGAGGTTCCCGGTCGGCTCGTCGCAGAGCATGATGCGCGGCCGGTTCACGAACGCGCGAGCGATCGACACCCGCTGGGCCTCTCCGCCCGACAGCTCGTGGGGGTAGGCATCGGCCTTGTGGGCCAGCCCCACCAGCTCGAGGACCTCGGGCACGGTGCGCTGCACCGTGCTGCGCGGGCGCCCGATGACCTCGAGGGCGAAGGCGACGTTCTCGTAGACGGTCTTGGAGCCCAGGAGCTTGAAGTCCTGGAACACGCAGCCGATCTGGCGCCGCAGCGCGGGCACGCGCCAGCGCTTCAGGCGTGCCAGCGGCTTGCCGGCCACGACGATCTCCCCGCGGTCAGGCTCCAGGTCCTTGAGGAGCAGGCGAATGAAGGTGCTCTTGCCCGACCCAGAGGAGCCGACCACGAACACGAACTCGCCCTTGCCGATCTCCACGCTCACGTCGTCGAGCGCGACGATGTCGCCCTTGTAGGTCTTGGTCACATGGTCGAGGCTGATCACGGCATGCTCCGGGGGCGGCGCTGCGGTCGGCGCTGCGCACGCGGCCACGGCGCGGGGCAGGGCCGCGGTCGTGAGCGTACCAGCGGGCTCGGGCGCCCCGTCAGCCGGCGGCGTCGCCGGCGTGGGCGGCCTCCTTGGCCTTCCACTCGAGGTAGGCGGTGATGAAGGCGTCCAGGTCGCCGTCGAGCACCGCCTCGGTGCTGGCGGTCTCGTGCCCGGTCCGGTGGTCCTTGACCATCTGGTAGGGATGCAGCACGTAGCTGCGGATCTGGCTGCCCCACGCGACCTCGCGCTGCTCGCCGCGCATGCGGTCCAGCTCCTCCTGGCGCTTGCGCCGCTCGAGCTCGGCGAGCTTGGAGCGCAGCAGCTGGAACGCCACGGTCTTGTTCTGCAGCTGCGACTTCTGGTCCTGGCAGCTGATGACGATGCCGGTCGGCAGGTGGGTCAGCCGGACGGCGCTGTCGGTGGTGTTGACGCTCTGCCCGCCGGGCCCCGAGCTGCGGAAGGTGTCGACCCGCACCTCCTCGTCGGGGATCTCGATGCGGTCGTCGGCCTCCTCCATGACCGGCACCACGTCGACGCTCGCGAACGCGGTGTGGCGGCGGCGCTGTGAGTCGAACGGGCTGATGCGCACCAGGCGGTGCACCCCCGCCTCGGCCGACAGCAGCCCGAACGCGCGGTCGCCCGCCACGGTCATGGTCGCCGAGCGGATGCCCGCCTCGTCGCCCTCCTGCTGGTCGTGGACGGTGACCGAGAACCCGCGCTGCTCGGCCCAGCGCAGCAGCATGCGCTGCAGCATGTCGGCCCAGTCCTGGCTGTCGGTGCCGCCCGCGCCCGCCTGGACGCTGACGACCGCGTCGCGGTCGTCGTACTCGCCCGAGAGCAGCACGCGCGTCTCGAGGTCGGCGAGGTCGCGCTCCAGCGCCTGCAGCCCCGCCACGACCTCGCGCTCGGTGCCCTCGTCGCCCTCCTCGACGGCCAGCTCGTTGAGCGTCTCCAGGTCCTCCAGGCGCGACGCGAAGCGGTCGACGAGCGCGAGGTCGTCCTGGATGCGGCGCAACTCGGTCATGACCCGCTGGGCGTGGTCAGGGTCGTCCCACAGCCCCGGGTCCCCAGCGGCGTCCTCGAGCTCGGTCAGCCGGCGTCGCTTGGTGGCGACGTCAAAGGTACTCCTTTGCCTCATCGAGGCGGGCGCGGTGCGCGGCCAGCGCCTCGGCGTGGTTGTCGGCCACGGGTCCCCCTGTCGTGCGGTCACGATCGGTCGCGTGCGGCGGCCGACGCGGGCTCGGTCGGCCGCTGCCACGGTACCGGACCGGCACCGTGGATCACGGCCGCGGCTCGCCCACGCGCAGCAGGCCGCTCACCTCGTCGAGCAGCCGTCGGGCCTCCCGGGGGTCGGGGACGGGTCGGCGCAGCCGCAGCTCCAGCGCGCGGCGCTCGTCCAGCAGCACCGTCGGGGCGGCGCGGACCCCGAAGCGGTCCTGTCCCTCACGGTGCCACAGCCCCACCTCGGCGCGCCAGCGCTCGCTGTCGGCCGCGAAGCGACCCAGGTCCACCTCGGTGCGCTCGGCGAGCGCCAGCCAGGCCTCGGGGTCGCCGAGGTCGGTGCGCCGGTCGCGAGCCACGGCGAAGGCGGCGTCGACGAAGGCGTGGTGATGGCGGCGCCCCCGCTCGCGCGCGACCTCGCCGAGCGCGGCCAGCTCGAGGCCAGCGTCGGTGTGGGCGCGCTCCCAGGGCGAGACCACCCCGCCGCCGCCATGCCAGAACGGTCGGACCTCCAGCGCGTGGCGCCGCCCCAGCATCGACAGCCAGCGCCACGCGCGGGCGCTGTGCTCGCAGGTGTAGTCGAGGTACACCGCGGTCGGGCGGATCATGCGACCTCCGTCGGACGGTGGTCATGACCGTTTCCCCTCCACCGAGGCGGAAACCTCCCGCGGCCCGACAGGAGCGCGCGACGAGGCGACGGCGGTGCGGGTAGCATCCCGGGCGGCCGTCGCAGGCCCAGCAGCCCTCGGCACCCGCCCGCGCAGGAGATCGTCGTGAACCCGCTGGTCGACGCCACCGAGATGTACCTGCGCACCATCTGGGAGCTCAAGGAGGAGGGCATCACCCCGCTGCGCGCCCGGCTGGTGGAGCGCCTGGGCGTCTCGGCGCCCTCGGTCAGCGAGACCGTCGCCCGCCTCGCTGACGAGGGGCTCGTGACGATCACGGCGAGCCGACGGCTGGAGCTGACCGACGAGGGCCGACGGATCGCGGTGTCGGTCATGCGCAAGCACCGCCTCGCCGAGCGGTTGCTCACCGACGTGGTCGAGCTCGACTGGGAGCACGTGCACACCGAGGCGTGCCGCTGGGAGCACGTGATCAGCACGCGCGTGGAGAACCGGCTCGTGCGGCTGCTGGAGCGCCCCTCGAAGGACCCCCACGGCAACCCGATCCCCGGGCTCGGGGAGGGGCCAGAGCGCGAGGCGCTGCGCACGCTGGCGGAGTCGGGGAGCCTGGGCCGGGTGCGCATCGAGCGGATCTCCGAGCACCTGCAGGGCGACGTGGCGCTGATGGCCCAGCTGCGCGCCGCCGGCGCGGCGCCGGGAGGCGAGGTGACGGTCACCGCTGACGGCGTGGACGTGACGGCGACCGGGGAGGGCGGCGCGGTCACGCTCCCGCGCGACCGCGCCGCCCTCGTCTACGTGCGACCGGCCTGAGGGGGTCGCGGCGATGCGGTGCCCGTGGGCACCGCATCGCCGCGACCGCGTCAGCAGGTCGAGTCGGTCGGCTTGGGGTTGCTCATCCCGAACAGCGGACGGACCTTCAGCCCCGCCCAGGTGCCGCCGAGCGCGAGGACGCCCCACAGCCAGCCGTGCAGGCTCAGGGAGGCGATCCCGCCGAAGTAGGCGCCAATGTTGCAGCCGTAGGCCAGGCGCGCGCCGTAGCCCATGAGGATGCCGCCGAGGACCGCGGCCGCCGCGGTGCGCAGCGGGATGCCCCGCCGCAGGCTCCATGTGCCGCCGATGGCGGCCGCCACGAGCGCGCCCAGCATGATCCCGAAGTTGGTGACGCTGGTGTTGTCGCCCAGCACCGAGGTCTCCAGCGGCGAGCGCCCGTCGAAGAAGGCCCACTGGGAGGGGTCGGCGATGCCGGCGGCCTCGACCGCCTGCCCGCCCCACAGGGCGAACGCGCCGGTGACGCCCCAGGGGGCCCCGCTGGTGGCCAGCACCGCGGCGTTCAGGACGGCGAGCACGAGCGCCCCGACCCACAGGGGCCAGGAGCCGCGCA
This sequence comes from Nitriliruptoria bacterium, assembly GCA_003550425.1. Taxonomy (GTDB): domain Bacteria; phylum Actinomycetota; class Nitriliruptoria; order Euzebyales; family Egibacteraceae; genus PUKE01. The sequence goes on along the minus strand of PUKE01000237.1, from coordinate 160 downwards.
GGGCCCGGGCCAGGCCTGCCGCCGAGGCGGGCCGCCCCAGCTCCGGCGGGCGCCGACGACGGATGACGAGCTCGGCGACGAGCGCCAGCAGCGCGAGGCCTCCCAGCGTCACCGCCAGGCCGCCACCGAGGCCGAGCTCGGCACCGAGGTCGACCGGCCC
>PUKE01000279.1 GCA_003550425.1 Nitriliruptoria bacterium | reverse complement strand
TCTGCGAGGAGATCCGCGAGCTCAACGTCCCGCTCACCCATGGCGCCTGCTACGAGGCGCGGCCCGCTGGCCTCGACGGCACCGGCGAGATCAGCCTCCGCGACCTCGTGAAGTTCACGCTGGCGATGCGTCCCGACGTGATCGTGGTCGGCGAGGTCCGGGGCGCCGAGGCCTTCGAGCTCACGCGAGCGATCAACGCCGGCTGCGGGTTCGCGAGCACCGTCCACGCCAACTCCGCCCGCGATGCGCTGGAGGCGCTGGTCAACGCCGCGATCATGGCCGGCGAGAACGTCGGCGAGCCGATCGTGCGCAAGGTCTTCTCCAGCGCGGTCGACCTGCTGGTGCACTGCGACCTCGACGAGGGCGGCCCCGGCGACAGCGTCCGCCGGCAGGTGCGAGAGATCCACGCCGTGGCGCCCGCGCTGCACGAGTCGTTCACGACCGAGCCGCTGCTGGTGCGCGAGCGCCTCGGCGAGCCGATGCGCTGGACCGGCGCCATCCCACCGGCTGCGGGCCGGCTCGAGCGCGCGCTGCCACCCGGGCGGGACCTGCGCTCGGTGCTGTCGGGCACGGCCGTCGCAGCGCCCGTCGGGGGAGCGCGGCGATGATGGCCCTGGCCGCCCTCGCCACCGGCGCGCTCGCTGGGCTGGTGGCCGCCGCCTGGCTCGGGCTCCTGCCGCAGCGGCGCGGCCCCCGCCGCCGGGCCGGTCGCGTCCGCGGCTGGCTGGCGGGGATGCGCACGGCCTCGGCGCCCGCCCGCATGTGGCTCGCCTCCCTGGTGCTCGGGGCCCTCACCCTGCTCGTGGTGACCGCGCTCACCCGAACCCCGGCGGTCGCGCTGGTGCCGGCGGCAGCCGTCGCGCTGGTCCCGCGCGCGATCGCGGCGCGCCAGCACCGCGCGCGCGTCGAGGCCGTGCGCGCGGCGTGGCCGGATGCCCTGCGTGAGCTCGGCGCCGCGGTCGGCGCGGGCCGCTCGCTCAACCAGGCGCTGCATGAGCTGGCCGACGGCGGACCCGAGGCGCTGCGCGAGGCGTTCTCCCGGTTCCCGATGCTGGCCCGCACCGTGGGGGTGCCCGCGGCGCTGGAGGTCGTCCGCGACGACCTCGCCGACCCGACGACCGACCGCGTGGTCGAGGTGCTGCTGCTCGCCCACGAGCAAGGCGGCGGGCTGGTCGTGGACCTGATGCGCGACCTGGCGGAGGCCACCACGCGCGAGCTGCACGTCGCCGAGGAGGTCAGCACCAACGCGCTCGAGCACACCATCAACGCGCGTGCGGTGTTCGTCCTGCCGTGGGCGGTGCTCGTGATGCTCGTCACACAGGCCGAGCAGATGCGCGCCTTCTACCAGTCCACCGGCGGGCTGCTGGTCGTGGGCGTGGGCATCGCGGCCAGCGCCGTGGGCATGGCCCTGATCGGCCGCCTGTCGCGCCAGCCCGTCGAGCCACGCGTGCTCGCGGGGTCCCAGGAGGCCGGCCCATGACCGCGGCCACGCTCGCGACGATGCTCCTGGCCGCCGGCGCGTCGGCCACGGCGGTCGCCGCGCTGGTCTGGCAGATGGCCCGACCGCGCACGGCCCTGGCCACGCGCCTGCGGCCCTACACGGTGCCCGCTCGCACCATGCTCGGGGATCGCCACGACCTCGCGGTCGCCGAGCGCCGCGAGCGCGGCCCGCTTCGACAAGCCCTCGCGCGCGTGCACGGTGGGCTGCACCGGCTGGTCGACCACTCCGAGGACGCCACGCTGGCCCTGCGGCTGCGCCACGCCGGCCTGCTCACCGACCTCCCCGCCGAGCAGCGGGTCGCCGCGCACCGCTCCCAGCAGCTCGGCCATGCCGCGCTCGGGGGGACGCTTGGAGGCGCGCTGGGGGCCGTGGCCCTGGACGGGGCGACGGGAGCGCTGGTCGGCGCCGCCCTCGGGCTCGTCGCCGGCGCCGCCCGAGCCCGCGCGCGCGTGGATCGCGCCATCACCGAGCGACGCGAGCAGGCGCGCGTCGAGCTCTACACCATCAACCAGCTGCTCGCCCTCCACGCGCGTGCCGGCGGTGGCGTCGCCCAGATGCTCCAGCGCGTCAGCACCCGCACCTCCGGGATCGTCGCCGAGGAGCTCGCGGACGTCGTCGCCTCCCATCGCGGCGGCCGCCCGCTGGACCGAGCGCTGGCCCAGGCCGCGCGCACCAGCGTCGAGCCCGCCGCGGCGCGCACCTACCGCGTCCTGGCCACGGGCGCCGCCCACGGCACGGACCTGACCGAGGCGCTGCGGGGCCTGAGCGAGGACATCCGCGAGCAGCGCGCCGAGGCGCTGCGCCGCACCGCCGCCCGTCGCCGCGCCGCGATGCTCGTGCCCACCGTCCTGCTGCTCGCACCCCTGATGCTGCTGTTCGTGGGCGCACCGCTGCCCTCGATCGTCTTCGACGCGCTGTCCTGACCGACCAGCCGCAGCCGCGGCGCCGCGACACCCAAGGAGAGCCCCATGTCCGACCGCCCCTCCCCGTCCCATCCCACGACCGGGCAGATGATCGACCGTCTCCACCACGAGACCGCGGGCTACTCGACCACCGAGCTGCTCGCCAACGCGGCGCTGGCCGTCATCGCGGTGGTCGTGATCTGGGGCGCCATCTCCGGCCTCGGCGCTGACGTGGTCGACTGGATCAGCGGCGAGATCATGGGCGGCTGACGCTCGCCGTGCGCCCCTCTGCCGCGCGTGCCGCGCGCACGCGCACCGTCGGAGACCGCGAGCGCGGCTACCTCACCGTCGAGATGCTGATGGCCGTGGCCGCCTCGCTGGTCGTGCTGGTCGTCGTGGTCAACCTCCTCGTCGTGGGCTACGCGCGCGGCGCGGCCCGCGCCGCGCTCGACGAGGGCGTGCGCGCGGGCGCCCGCGACCTCGCGCCGGTGGCGACCTGTCAGGCGCGAGCCCAAGCGGCGCTGGAGGCGCTGACGGGGGCCCTTGCCGTCGAGGTCGGACCGGTCGCCTGCTCGGTCGACGACGACGTCGTCGTAGCCGAGGTCGACGGCCTGCTGACCGGCTGGCTGCCCCTGGTGCCCGACCAGCCCCTGCAGGAGCGGGCGGTCGGGCAGCGCGCGGTCGACCACGACCCCAAAGTCGACGCCGACCCGGCCCACCGACCATGAGGGCGTCCACCGAGCAGGGCGCGGCGACGATGGAGCTGGTCGCCGGCCTGGCGGTGCTCCTGCTGCCCGTGGTGGCACTGCTCGCCGTGCTGCCCAGCTGGGCGGAGGCCGCCAGCGCCGCCGAGAGCGCCGCAGCCCAGGCCGGCCGCGCCGCTGCGCTCGGACCGGACGCCGCAACGGGCGTCGAGGCCGGCGTGGCCGCGGGGGAGCAGGTGCTCGCCAACCGAGGAGTGCGTGGTGAGGTCACCGTGGAGGTCGAGGTCGATGACGCAGGGGCGCCCGTCCGCCACGGCGTGGCGCGCACCACGGCGCAGGTGCAGCTGCCCGTGCTGCACCTGCCGGTGCTCGGCCCCGTCGGGGGGCTGGCGGTCGACCGCACCCACCGCGAGCCGCTCGACCCATGGCGGGGGCTCGACCCCGATGCCTGACCGCGGCGCGCCACCGGCCCCCGCGGAGCGGCCCGCACGCGCACCGCGCGCGCCCCGATCCGAGCGCGGCGCGGTCACGCTGTGGCTGCTCGGGCTGTGCGTGGTGCTGCTGTTCGTCGGCGGGCTGAGCCTCGACCTGTGGCGCGCGCTCGCCGAGCGCCAGGGCCTGGCGCGCGCCGCGGATGCCGCGGTGGCCGGAGCCGCCGCCGAGCTGGACGAGGAGGCCTTCCGCGCCGAGGGCGTGGTGCGGCTCGACCCGACGGCGGCGAAGGCCCGCGCGCAGGAGCAGGCCCACGCGCTCGCGAGCGCGGAGGAGGTCCGCGTGGTCAGCGTCGACGCCGACCCTCACCGGATCCGGCTGCGCCTGGGCACCGAGGTCGACCTCACGCTCCTGCGCCTGCTGCGCCCCACCGAGGGCCCCTGGCCGGTGGAGGTGGAGGCGTCCGCGGTCCCCGAGCCCCGCGGGAGCACGCCCACCCGTTGAGGTCGGCCCTCTGCGACGTGGGTGTGATGGACGGGGATCGTGGATGGCGTCGCGGAAGGCTCGCCTGGTCGCACAGTCCAGGCACCTTGTGGCGCACCTCCATGCGCTGGCGCGCTTCACCCTCGGCGGGTTCGCATCCCGCGGATCTCCCGTGGTGAGAGGGGAGGACGAGGGGGCGCAGCGCATGGGGGCGACCTCGTCGCAGGCCGCGGGCGACCAGACCGCTCGCGACCTGCTGGCCTTGGTGGGCCTGTGGTTCTTCGACGGCTGGGACGGTCCCTTCGGCACCAGCTTCATCCTCGCCACGGCGCTGGGCGCCGGGGTCGCGGTCGCCGCGCGAGCGCTGGCCGGGTGGGCCTCCCGCCGCCCAGCCGTGCCGGTGACTGCCCTGGTGGTGCTCGCGGCCCTCGCAGTGGCTCTGGGTCGCATGCGTCCGCGTCGACGCTGCCGAGGAGCCGTGAGACGACCCGGCCAGAGCCACGCACCGGAACCCCTGCCGCTCTCTGCCACCGCGATGCCGAACCCGGTCGCGGACCTGCCGTCACCCACCCGCACCGTGCCCCCGCCGCGGACACCTCGGCACTCCCGCCATGGGCCTCAGCCCTGCGGCGGGACACGTCCTCTGCCACACCGAGGGCGGAAGGGAGGGCGACCTCGGCGGCCACAGCGGCCTCAGTCGAGGCTGGGGAGCGTGATGTCCTCGCCGGGGTGGATGAGATCGGGGTCGCCGCTGCGGAGGTGGCCGCGGTTGGTCTCGACGACCTCGCGCCAGGCGTCGACGATCTCGTCGGGCGCGAGGTCCTGCACGGCCCGCCCCTCGGACGCGGCCACATGCGCGGCCGCGAGGCCCCACAGGTGGTCGCCGGGCGCCACCGTGACCATGTCGGCCTCGGAGGGCTGCGCATCGTCGTCCTCGTCGCGCCCGTCCTCGCGCTCGTCCTCGTCGCGCCTGTCCTCGTCGCGCCCGTCCTCGTGCTCGTCCTCGTCGGTGCCCTCGTCGTCGTCGCGCTCGTCGGTGCCCTCATCGCCGGCGTCCGGCCGCTGTCCATCGTGCTCGGCCACGTCGGGGTCATCGCTGCCCTCGACGGGCCGTCCAGGGGCGGGATCGCCGATGGGGTCGCCCGTGACGTGCTCCGCAGGAGGCTCGAGGTCAGCGTCGATGCTTCCGTGCAGGGGTGCGCGCTGCACGTCCTCCACCACCTCGGGACCCCCATGGGAGGGCGGCAGGGGCGCGGCGTGCGCGGGCGCGGGCGCGCCAGCGCCCAGCACGATGCCGGTGGCCAGCGTGAGGGCCACCGCCTGATCGGCGAGGCGGCGCACCCCCACGGGCGTGATCGCCGCCAGCGCGAGGCGCCCGCGCTCGGCGCGTGCCGCCGCCGCGAGCGCGTAGGCCACGGTCGAGGCCAGGACCCACCAGCCCAGCATCAGCGCCAGCAGGCGCACCAGGGCCATGACCGCGTCCTGCGGGGGCGTGTCGGCAAGCCATGGGCCCAGCGAGCCCACCGGGGGCAGCGCGGCCCAGGGAGCCGACCCCAGGCGGTGGAGCGCCACCAGCGCGGCGGTCAGCGCGAGCAGCATGACGAGCAACGGAGCGGAGGATCGCAGGGTGCGCATGGTCCGACGGTACGGCGGGTCCCGCCGGGGACGGACCCGTGAGCGCGCGGGGCTGTGGACAACCGCGACGGTGGACGCCCGCGACGGCGCCCTGCCACGGCGGCCGCCCGCCGTGACGCGTCAGCCGCGCCCGTGGCGCTCCAGGGCCTCGCGCGCCTGGCGCACCCGCACCGGGCGAGTGATGAGCAGCTCGGCCAGGGAGGCGCCGACCAGCACCGCCACGGCGATCACCCAGGGGTCGGCGCCGAGCCACGCGCCCACGGCCAGGCCGGCCAGCAGCCCCAGGGGGAGCGCGATGAGCAGCGGTCGCAGCGAGGCGCGGATGCTGTGGTCGAGCTGCCAGCGGGCCAAGCGCTCGAGCGCGTCGACCAGGCGCGGATCCGACAGCTGTCCCCCACGCCCGACGGCGCGTCGGACCTGCCGACGCTCCTCTGCGGTCAGGTCGTCAAGCGAGGGCTCACCAAGCATGGGGCCAGCATCGCATCGGGCGGCGCCGCGCGCTCGAGGGGCGACCGCACCTGCCTGCAGGCCCGATCGGCCGTGTTCCACGTGACACTGCGACCGCCCGCGCCGCGCGAGCAGGCCTCACCGCGACGAGGCGGGGGGCGTCGACACGGCGACGGCGACCTCGCGGGGCAGCAGCAGCCCCACGATCGGACCGATCGACACCGCGATGACCAGCGTGCCCGCCCCGAGGGCGCCGCCGAGCGCCCAGCCGAGCAGGCACACGCTGACCTCCAGGGCGGTGCGGGTGCTGCGCAGCGGCAGCCCGTGGCGCATGAGCCCCAGCATCAGGATGTCCATGGCGCCCGTGCCCAGGCGCGCTGACACGACCATCGTCACCCCGATGCCGATCAGCAGCACCGACACGGGGAAGAGCGCGACGGCGAGCGCCTCCCCGGACAGGTCGGGCAGCAGCAGGCCCCAGGCGTCGACCAGGGGGCCGACCACGACCAGCGTGATCAGCGAGCCCGGCCCGACCTGCGCGCCGAGGCCCCAGCCCAGGCCGATCGTGAGCACCCCCACGAGATAGCTCGCGATGCCGAACGTCAGGCCCAGCTGGTGGGAGACCCCGTCGATCAGCACGTCGTAGGGACCGATGCCCACGTCCACCGACAGCGCCGTGGCGATGCCGAGCGCCAGCACGGGGCAGCCGGCCAGCATCGAGACCCAGCGCTCCTTGCCCCGCGGGGCGGGGAGGTCTCGGATCCGGCTGATCAGGCTGACGGGGAGCACGCACTCCTCCAGAGCGGGAGCGCAACCTAGGGTCGCGGCCGTCCCCGCGCACGCCCAGATCCGGGCCGATCGCACGAGAACGGCCCCGGGGCGGGGCTTCCCGGGGCCGTCGGCGCTGCGCCCAGGGAGGGTGAGCGCACAGCGCGTCTCGTGGGATCGCGTCCTCGGCCTGCGGCGAGCAGCGCCGAGTCCGATCCGTCACGCGGGACTGTGCCTGCGACCCCGCCATCCCAGCACCGGGCACCCGACCCCTGTGAGGGAGGACGATGGTCCCCGCGTCCTAGGCCCTCGCGGGCTGGTGTGCCACCATTGGCCGCGATGCCGCGCCCAGCCCCGTCCCGCCACCAGGCCTGGGCGCTGCTGGCCGCCGCCTCGGCCGCGGGCTGGGCGTGGGGCTCGCGCCGGGCGCGACCCCGCCGCGCCGCGGGCCGGACGCGAGCCGGCCGCGCCGCGGGTCCGGCGCGACCACGCAACGACCTGCGCCAGTACGACGATCTCGCCGACCACTGGTGGCGCCGCGAGGGGGAGTTCGCCGCGCTGCACTGGCTGGCTCGCGCCCGCGGGGCGCTGCTGCCCCCGGCGCCCTGGCCGGGGGCGCCGCTGCTCGACGTCGGCTGCGGTGGCGGGCTGCTCGCCCCGCACGTGCAGGGCTACCGCCACGTCGGCGTCGACCTCGTCACCAGCGCGCTGACGGTCGCCGCAGGCGCCGGCGTCGACCCCGTGCGCGCCGACAGCGCCCGCCTGCCCTTCGCCGATGGCGCCTTCGCCGCCGTGGCCGCCGGCGAGGTCCTCGAGCACGTGGACGACCTCGAGGGCACCGTCGCCGAGGTGTGTCGCGTGCTCGCGCCCGGCGGCACGGTGGTGATCGACACGATCGCCGCCACGCGCTTCGCGCGGCTGACCCTGGTCGACCTCGCCGAGCGCCTGCCCGGCGGCCCCCCGCGGCACTGCCACGATCCCCAGCGGTTCGTGGACCCCGCCATGCTGGCGGAGCGCTTCGCCGCCGGCGGCGTGCGCCTGGCGCTGCGCGGCCTGGAGCCCCACGCCGGCGACTACCTCCGGTTCCTCGTTGACCGGGGCCGCAGCGTGCGCATGCGCCCGGTGCCGCGCCTGGCGGGCGTCTACCAGGGCATCGGGGTCAAGCAGAGCGACGGCGACCAGACGGCCACCGCGCACGAGGAAAGGGCGCGGGCCGCCGGGGTCTGACCGACCCTCGGCGTCCCCGCGCCCCAGCCGCGATCCGACGCGGGCGAGCGCGGCGGCGCCGCTAGCGCAGCCAGGGGAAGCGCTGCGCGATCGGCAGGCGCTCCCAGGTCCCGGCCAGCCCCCAGGTGCGCCCCGCGTCGAGGAGCGCGAAGAGGGGGAACAGCAGGGCGTAGTACCAGTGGTCGGTGGTCACGGGGTTGTTCGCGGCGCCGGACTCGAGGGGCAGCTGGCTGGCGTACAGGCCCAGCGCCAGCAGCGGGCCGGCCACGGCGGCCACGCGGAGCCCGGCACCGCTGATCGCGGCGACGCCGAGGCCGAGCAGGGCGAGCATGAACAGCACGTCCACCACTGGGTTGCCGGCCATCGCCTCCCAGAGGGGACCGAAGGTCCCGTCGCTGGCCCCCATGAGGTAGCCCTGCGTGGGGCTCTCGCCTGCGATCCAGGCGTCCTCGGGCGCGGTGCTGTAGTTCAGCCCGAGCGCCGAGTCGAGGAACGACCACAGGAACGTGAATCCGATCACGATCCTGAGCGCAGCAAGGACGCGACGGCCCGCGGAGGACCGCACGACCGGCTCCTGCGCCGTCTCGGTCCGTGCCTCGCCGTTGCGGGTGGCGGCATCGGTCAGCCCGGTCATAGCAGCAGTCCTTTCCACGGCTCGCACAGTGGCTTGTCGACCATCAGGCTGCCCGAGCCGCCCACGCGCGGGGCAGGACCTTCGCCCTCGGAGAAGGGGACCCTTAGTCGTGTGAGAACACGCGGCCTATCGTGGGGCTCGCACCCCAGAGGAGGCCTCGCATGACCGACCCGGTCGCTGTCGCAGAGGAGCTCGCGCCCAAGCTCGCCGCCCGCGCCGACGCCCATGACGCGACCGGGGACTTCCCCGCCGCCGACGTGGCCGACCTGCGCGGCGCCGGGCTGCTGGGGCTGATGGTGCCCGAGCGACTCGGCGGGCTGGGCGCGGGCTTCGCCACCTACACCCGGGTGGCCCAGGCGCTCGCGCGCGGCGCGGGCGCGACCGCGCTGGTGTTCAACATGCACGCCTCGGTGACCGGGGCGCTGGCGAGCGTCCCCGAGGACCTCGCGCGCCAGCTGGGCGCCGGCGACGCCTTCTTCGCCCAACGGGACCGCCTGCTCGCCGCCGCGGCGCAGGGCGCCCTCTATGGCGTGGGCATCACCGAGCGGGGCGCCGGCTCGCGCCTGCACGCGCTGCGCACCACCTACGCGCGCGAGGGCGAGGGCTACCGCCTGCGCGGCCGCAAGTCGACGTGCTCGGGGGCCGGGCACCTCGATGGCTACCTGGTCGCGGCGAAGGCCGAGCACGCCGTGGACGACCCCGACGGCCCGGTCTCGCACTTCCTCGTGCCCGCCGAGGCGATCGGCGAGGTCGAGGACACCTGGGACGTGCAGGGCATGCGCGCCACCGCCTCCAACGGCTTCGCCCTGGACTGCCACGTCAGCGCCGAGGCGCTGCTCGGCGGCATCGAGGGCGTCGCTGGGCTGCTGGCCTACGGCCTGCCCCAGTGGCTGGTGGCCTCCTACGCCGCGGTCTACGCCGGCGTCGCGCGCGCCGCGGTCGACGCCGGTGCCGCGCACGTCGCCGAGCGCACCGTGGCCGGCCAGGAGGGCGGCCTGGGGCAGGTCGGCTGGGTGCGCCAGCGGCTCGGTCGCGCCGACGCCCAGGCCGAGGCCGCCCGCCTCACGCTCGAGGAGGCCGGGCGCCTGGTCGACCACGCGCCCGGCGAGCCCGCCACCAACGCGATGATCTACCGGGCCAAGCTGCTGTCGGGCGACGCGGCCCGCGACGCCGCCGACGCCGTGGCCGAGGCGTGCGGCCTGGCCGCGCTGCGCCGCGGCCACCCCCTGGAGCGGCTGGTGCGCGACGCGCGCAGCGGCCCGGTCATGCCGCCCTCCAGCGACCTGGCCGCCGACGTGCTCGCCACGGCCCGCCTCGGCCTCGACCCGGTCCACGGGACCGACGTGCGCCCTTGGTGAGCGACGCCACGGCGGCGTCCCGCCAGGGCTCACGCTCCCGCGCTGGCCCCCGGCGGCGGATCGGGGCGGTCGTCGGCCAGCGCCCCGACGCCGAGCACCGGGTCGGGGGAGGCCGCGGGGCGGTCGGCGTTGGCCTCGCGCAGGCGTCGCCGTGCCAGCGCGATGAGGTCGAGGGGCTCGGCCTCGAAGCGGTGCGTGGTGCGGTCGCGCTCGATGCCCAGCACGTTGCGGCCCTCGGCCACCGCCCCCACGAGCAGGCTGGCGCTGCCGCAGGCGTTGTCGAGCACGACCTCCCCAGGGCGCGACCAGGTGCGCACCAGCTCGCGCGCCAGCCCCACGGGCTTCTGGGTGGGGTGCCAGACGGGCCCCTCGCTCTCGGCGGTCTTGTGGTAGAGCACGTCGGTGGGGTAGCGGGCGCCGTCCTCGCTGGCGACCAGCGACGGCGCGAAGGCGCCGTAGGACCCGGTGCGCTGGTCCTTGCGCACGCCCTTGGAGTAGGGCGCGCCCTCCCGCATCTGCGGGTGATACACCGGCGGCTGGCGGTAGAAGACGCAGAGGTCCTCGTGGGCTCGCAGCGGCTGGCGCCGCGCGTTGAGGAAGTTGGTCGGCTTGGACTTCACCCAGACCAGCTTGAAGCGGAACCAGGCGGGCTGGGACAGGATCAGCCGCGCGGTGAAGGCGCCCTGGCCGTGCAGGATGATCGCGCCGTCGGGCTTGACGACCCGCGCGTAGTGCGCCCACAGGGCGTCGAGGTCGATCGTGCTGTCCCACCCGTTGCGGGTGGTGCCGAAGGGCAGGTCGCACAGCACGAGATCGACCGCGTCGTCGGGGACGCCCTCGAGGACCTCCAGGCAGTCCCCGTGGACGACGTCGTTCAGCAGGCCCCGCTGCGCGAGCCGGTGCGCCTGGCTCGGCGGCCCCGGCGACGCGACGTGCGCGCCCTCGGCCATGCTCCTGCCCTCCTCCGACGCGCTCACAGCGGCGCGAGCGCCCTGCAGTCTACGAGCGCGACTCGTCTGCGATGCCTACCCTGTCCGGCGTGCGAGGCCGACGGGCGGCGCGACCGCCCACGCGGCACCGCCTGCGGGAGGGGGTCCGGCTCGGACCGACCATCGAGGTGCCCATGGCCGCCATCACCGGGATCGGGTCGGCGCTGCCGACCGCCCCGACCGCGCAGGAGGACCTCTGGGAGGGGTTCTTCGCCGACCACTTCCAGCGCGACCGCGTCGCCAGCGCCGTGTGGCGCCACGCGGGCGTGGAGACCCGCCACGGGGTGGCCGACCCCCGCGTCGACGACGTGTCGCGCTGGACCACCGGGCAGCGGATGCGTCGCTTCGCCGCCGAGGCCCTGCCGCTCGGCAAGGAGTCGGTGACCGCGGCGCTGCGCGACGCCGGTCGCGAGCCGGCGCACATCGACGCCCTCGTGGCGGTCTCGTGCACCGGCTACACCACGCCGGGCCTGGACGTGCTGCTGGGACGCGACCTCGGCATGCCGACCGACCTGCAGCGGCTCCACCTCGGGCACATGGGCTGCTATGCGGCGCTGCCCGCGCTGGCCACCGCCAGCGACGCGGTGACCGCGCGGGGGCGCACCGCGGTGGTGACGTGCGTGGAGCTGACGAGCCTGCACGTGCAGCCCCCCGAGCCCGGTCGACCCGACCGCGAGCAGGTGGTCGCCCACGCGCTGTTCGCCGACGCGGCCGGGTCGCTGGTCCTCGAGCCCGAGCCGGCCGACCCCGCCGCGACCGACACACCGGCCGCGGGCGGCTTCACCGTGGTGGACTTCGCGGCGCGCACCGACGCCCAGCACGCCGCGCTGATGACCTGGGACGTCACCGACACCGGCTTTCGGATGGGGCTGTCGCCGAAGGTCCCGGGGGTGCTCGCCCAGCACGTCGGCGACGCCGTGGACGACCTGCTGGGACGGCACGGCCTGGCTCGCGCCGACGTCGGGGCCTGGGCGGTGCACCCGGGCGGGCCGAGGATCGTCGACACCGTCGCCGAGGAGCTCGGCCTGGACGAGCCCGACGTGGCCACCTCCCGGGCGGTGCTGCGGGAGGTCGGCAACTGCTCGTCGGCCACGATCCTGCTGATCCTCGAGCGCCTGGCCCGCGCCGGGCTGGCGCCCGGCACCCCGGTGCTGGCGCTCGCCTTCGGGCCCGGGCTCACCCTCCATGCGGCGCTGCTGCGCGCCCGCTGACGCGCCGCGCGATCAGCCCCGGTGCTCGGTGCCGAGCAGGAAGCTCTCCACGAGGTGGTTCCAGCCGCACACCAGGCAGCACTCGACCACGTAGGCCGTGAAGGAGTCATGCTCGGCGGCGAGGTCGCTGAGCTCGTCGCGGTTCCACACCACCGCGCCCGAGCGGCGCCGCAGCGCGTCGCCGAACACGTAGATGACCTGGCGCAGCGCCACGTCGTCGCGGGGCACCTCGGCGCGGTCGTCGGCGAGCTCGCAGATCGGGCAGTCCTGGTCGAGCGTCGTGCCGACGTTGCGCGCGGCGCGCAGCAGCTCGGGATGCGCGTCGCACACGTCGGCCAGGGCACGCTGGCCCTGGGTGACCTCGCGCACCACCGCGCGCTTGGCCATGCGGTAGTCGGTGAAGCCGCGCATCGTCCCGCAGTGTAGGCCGCGGCCCGAGGCCACCGGCCGCTGACGGACGACGGGCCGGGCCGCGGGCGGGCCAGGCGGCGGGCCAGGCGGCGGGAGGGCCGGCGGCGGGCGGGCCGGGCGACGTGCCGCGGGGCGCGGGCTGGGCGACCGAGCGCATGTATCGGCGCGATACGTCGACGCGATGTAGTGTTGCCGGCGCGGTGCGTTCCCGGAGGTCGTGATGCTGGAGCTCGCGGTGCTGGGGCTGCTGCACGAGCAGCCGCTGCACGGCTATGCCCTGCGCAAGCTGCTGACCCAGCGGCTCGGCGCCCTCTGGCGCGTGTCGTTCGGCTCGCTGTACCCGACGCTGCGCAAGCTGGAGCGCGCGGGGTTCATCGAGCGCAGCCGGGTCGAGGGGCCGGGCCGGCGGCGGCGCCAGGTGTACCACATCACCGACCTCGGCCGTGAGCAGTTCATGGCGCTGCTGGAGGGCGACGCGGGCTCCTGGGACGAGGAGCGGTTCCCGCTGCGGCTCGCCTTCTTCCGCCACCTCGGCCCTGACAGCCGGATCCGCGTCCTGGAGCGTCGCCGTGCCGAGCTCGTGCAGCGGCACGGCGAGCGTCGCGCCGAGCTGCAGCGCGCCGAGCGGGACGACGCCGCCGACGGCTACGTGCGGTCGCTGATGCGTCACGGGGTCGAGCGCATCGAGGCCGACCTGCGCTGGCTCGACGGGCTCATCGCCGCCGAGCGGGGGCTGGCCGGCGACCGGGAGACCGAGCACGCCGACGAGGACTGACCACCACTCCACCCACTCACGGGGCTGACCAAGGAGAGCTGCATGACCGGCAAGGTTCGCGTGGCCATCGCGGGCGTGGGCAACTGCGCGAGCTCGCTCGTCCAGGGCGTCCACTACTACGCCGACGCACCACCGGAGGCCGACGTCCCCGGGCTGATGCACGTCGAGCTCGGCGGCTACCACGTGGGCGACCTCGAGCTCGTCAGCGCCTTCGACGTGGACGCGAAGAAGGTCGGCCGCGACCTCGCCGAGGCCCTCGTGGCGCCACCGAACAACACGGTGCAGTTCGCCGAGGTGCCACCGCTGGGCGTCGAGGTCCAGCGGGGGCCGACCCTGGATGGCTTCGGCGCCTACTACCAGGAGCACTGCGAGGAGGCCGACGCCGAGCCGGTCGACGTCGCCGCCGAGCTGCGGCGCAGCGGTGCCGACGTCCTCGTGTCCTACCTGCCGGTGGGCAGCGAGGAGGCCGCGGCGCACTACGCGCAGGACGCGCTGGACGCGGGCGTGGCGTTCGTCAACTGCCTGCCGGTGTTCATCGCCAGCGACGCGGCCTGGGCGCAGCGCTTCGCCGACCGGGGCCTGCCGATCGTCGGGGACGACATCAAGAGCCAGGTGGGCGCGACCATCACCCACCGCCTGCTCACCCGCCTGTTCGAGGAGCGTGGGGTCGCCGTCGACCGCACCTACCAGCTGAACTTCGGCGGGAACATGGACTTCATGAACATGCTGGAGCGCGAGCGGCTGGACTCCAAGAAGGTCTCCAAGACCCAGTCGGTCACCAGCCAGCTCGACCACCAGATCGCGAGCGACCAGGTGCACGTCGGCCCCAGCGACCACGTGCCCTGGCTCGAGGACCGCAAGTGGGCCTACATCCGCATGGAGGGACGCAACTTCGGCGACGTCCCGCTGAACGTGGAGCTCAAGCTCGAGGTCTGGGACTCGCCGAACTCCGCGGGCGTGGTCATCGACGCGATCCGCTGCGCCAAGGTCGGGCTCGACCGCGGCGTCGGCGGCCCGCTGCGGGCGGCCTCCAGCTACTTCATGAAGTCCCCGCCCGAGCAGCTCCACGACGACGAGGCCCACCAGCTCGTCGAGGACTTCATCGCCGGGCGCCAGACCCACTAGCCGCACGCGGCGCGCGGCCCCACCGCCCGCGAGCCCCGCAGCCAGGAGCGGTCATGACCCCCGAGCCCGAGCCGTCGTCCGAGGCGCTCGCGCTGCGGGCCAGCCTGCTGCGACCGCGGCTGCGCACCCATGTGCGCCTGTCGGGCGCGGGCGTGATCATCGACGAGCGGACCGTGGTGCTGGGCGTGCTGGACACCGGCACGCGCGAGCATCTGGTGCCCTTCGAGGACATCGGGGAGGTGCGGGTGCGCCTGGCCGAGTCGGTGCCCCAGCTGCTGGTCGGGCTCGCCCTGATCGCCGCCGTGGTGCCGCTGGCCGCGGCGTCGACCCTCGCCGCGGCGCTCGCCGGTGCGCTCGGCGCGGCCCTCGCGCTGACCTCGCCGGTGGCCCGCTTGCGGCTCGGGCGACGCGACGGCGTCACCCTCGTCGAGGTGCCCGCGACCGAGCTGGGACGGCTGCGTCGCGTGGGTGCGCGCATCGCCGGGCGCAGCGGTCTCGACCCGGGCGACGCTGGCGAGCCGACCTGACGGCTCGCCTCTGGCGCGCCGACCTGACGGCTCGACCCTTCAGCACGTCCATGTGGTCCAGGTCGAGCCCTGGATCGAGGCCTAGATCGAGGCCTCGCGGATCGAGGCTTGGCGGACGGCGACGACGAGCAGCTCGGGGTCGGTGACCACCGGAGGGCGCCCGGTCGGCGCACCTGGCTCCCAGCCCCACAGCCCGGTCGTCTCCAGGCCGACGGCGTCGAGCAGGTCGCGCAGATGCGCGGGGCTGTAGCAGGTGCTCCAGTGGTCCGCGGGGTGGTCTCGCCCGTGCGCGTCGCGGATCTCGGTCGGGGCGTGGAGCAGGCCCCGGGGCAGGTCCAGCGCGTCCTCGGGGGCGAGGAAGCGAGCGGCGAACGCGAGGGAGTAGGCGGTCAGCGCCAGCCTCCCGCCGGGGCGCAGCACGCGCGCGAGCTCGGCGAGCACCGCGCGATCGTGGTCGGGCGTCAGCCCGAAGCCCCCCTGGCACAGGCTCACGGCCGCATCGACGCTCGCCGCGGGCAGGGGCAGGGCGCGGGCGTCGGCCTGCACCCATTGCACCGGCGGCACCGCCGCCGCGCGGTCGGCGGCCGCGGTCGCGGCGTCGTGCTCGCGCGCGACGCCCGCGCACAGCGCGGTGTGCGACAGGTCCACGGCGACCGGGCGCCCGCAGCCGCGCGCCGCCAAGGCCCGGCTGTGGCGACCGGTCGCAGCGCCGAGGTCCAGCAGGCGGTGGTCGGGCTCCAGGGCGAGGCGCGCGCAGAGCTCGTCGGCCTCGGCCTCGGTGCCCCGCGCGAACGCGTTGCGCTCGTAGGACGCGCCCTGGAGCTCGCCGACGGCGCGCGCGGCCTCGGTGGGACGCGCGGGCTCGGGCCGCGGCGACCAGCGTCCGTGCGCGTCGGCCCAGGCGGGCGCCCCGCGCCAGTCGGCGCGCGCGTGCGGGTCGACGCGCTCGCGCCCCTCGGCGCGCTCGGCCCCGGTCAGGCCAGCCCCTTCTCCTGTGCCCACGCGTCGAGCAGCTCGTAGGCCCGCTCGACCGACATCGGCCCCTCCTCCAAGCGGGCCTCGCGCAGCAGGTGCCACGCCTCGCCGACCAGCGGACCGGGCGCGATCCCGAGGTGCTGCATGATCTGGTGGCCGTCCAGCACCGGGCGGACCTGCTCGAGCTCCTCCTCCTCGCGCAGCCGCGCGATGCGCGCCTCGAACTCGTCCATGGCGCGCTGCAGGCGCCGCGCCTTCGCGCGGTTCTGCGTGGTCACGTCGGCCCGGGTGAGCAGGTTGAGGCGACGCAGCTGGGCCTCGCTGCCGCAGTCGTTGACGTAGCGGCGCACCGCGGAGTCGGTCCAGTCGCCGTCCGCGTACCCATGGAACCGCAGGTGCATGAACACGAGCTGGGCGACGTCGTCCACGACCTGCTTGGGGTAGCGCAGCGCCTTCAGCCGGGCCTTGGCCATGCGCGCCCCGACCACCTCGTGGTGGTGGAACGTCACGCGCCCGTCCTCGTGGAACTCCCGCGTGGCGGGCTTGCCGATGTCGTGCAGCAGGGCGGCGAGCCGCAGCGTCACGTCATCGGCCGGCGTGCCCTCGACCACGGCGAGGGTGTGGCGATAGACGTCCTTGTGGTGGTTGAGCGGGTCGCGCTCCATGCGCAGCGCGGGGATCTCGGGCAGGAAGCGATCCGCCAGGCCCGCGTCGCACAGCAGGTCCCAGCCCGCGTGCTGGTCGGGGGAGCACACCAGCCGATCGAGCTCGTCGCGGATGCGCTCCACGCTGATCTCGTCCAGGCGCGGCGCCAGCGCCTCGGCCGCCTTCAGGGTGTCATCGTCGGGCGTGGCGCTGAGCTGGGCCGCGAAGCGCCCGAGCCGCAGCATGCGCAGCGGGTCGTCGCCGAAGCTGGTGGCCGGGTCCGTCGGGGTGCGCAGGATCCGATCGCGCAGGTCGCTCAGGCCGCCGAAGGGGTCGACGAAGCGCTGGTCGGACAGGCGCACCGCCATGGCGTTGATGGTGAAGTCGCGGCGCACCAGGTCGGCGTCGATGTCCTCGGCGAACGTGACGTCCGGATGGCGCGACCCCTCGAGGTAGCGGTCCGACCGGAAGGTGGTGATCTCCAGCTGGCGGCCGTCCTTGAGCGCGCTGACGGTCCCGAAGCGTGCGCCGGTCAGCCACACGTGGTCGGCCCAGCCGCGCAGCACCCGCTCGGTCTCCTCGGGGGGAGCCGAGGTGGCGAAGTCGAGGTCGTGCTGGGTGCTGCCGAGCAGCGTGTCGCGCACGGTGCCGCCGACGAGATAGAGCTCGTGGCCCGCCGCGCCGATGCGGTCGGCCAGCTCCTCGGCCACCGGATAGACGGCCACGAGCTGCCCGAGGGCACGCTCCTGCTCGATCGTCAGCGTCAGGTCAGCCATCGCAGGTCAACGGTAGACGAGCGCGGTCGGCGCGTCAGCGGTCAGTGCGCTCGGGGTCAGATCGTGAGGCCAGCGGCGCGCACGGCGATGCGGAAGTCGTGAGGGCTGCTGGCGGCGCGCAGCGCGTCGCGCAGCGTCACGCGCCCCTGACGATGCAGCTCGAGCAGGTGCTGGTCGAAGGTCTGCATCCCGTAGTAGGACCCCTCGGCGATCGCGTCGGGGATCTGGTCGGTCTTGTCGGGGTCGACCAGGAACTCGCGGACCCGCGTGGTGGTCACCAGCGTCTCGACGGCAGGCACGCGGCCCTCATGCTGGCCGGGCAGCAGCCGCTGGGACACCACGCCGCGCAGCACGTTGGCGAGCGCCAGCCGCGCCTGGTGCTGCTGGTGGGGCGGGTGGAGGTCGATGATGCGGTTGACGGTCTCGGTCGCGTCGATCGTGTGCAGCGTCGAGAGGACGAGGTGGCCGGTCTCGGCGGCCTGGAGCGCCGCGCCGACCGTCTCGAGGTCGCGCATCTCGCCGATGAAGATCACGTCGGGGTCCTGGCGCGACACCGCCCGCAGCGCCGAGGCGAAGGTGTCGGTGTCGATCCCCACCTCGCGCTGGTCCACGATCGCGAGCCGATCGGCGTGCAGGATCTCGATCGGGTCCTCGATCGTGACGATGTGGCAGCGCCGCGTGCTGTTGATGTGGCCGAGCATGGCCGCGGTCGTGGTGGTCTTGCCTGATCCCGTCGGGCCCGTGACCAGCACCAGCCCGCGCTGCTCCTCGGCGAGGGCGCGCACGGCCGGCGGCAGGCCGAGCCCGGCGATGTCGGCGGTCTCGGGCTGCACGGCGCGCAGCACCATGCCGATCGTGCCGCGCTGGCGGAACACCGCCGCGCGGAAGCGGCCCACGTCGCGGACGCTGACGGCGAAGTCGGCCTCGCCTCCGCCCGCGACCCGATCGATGTCGGCCGGGGCCATGACCTGCTCGGCGAACCGAGCGGTGTCCTCGGCGGTCACCCCTGGCAGGTCGGCGACCTCCTCCAGCTCGCCGTCGACGCGGATGAACGCCGGCCCACCGGCCTTCAGGTGCAGATCGGAGCCCCCTCGGTCGACGAGATGCCGCAGGTAGTCGCCGATCGAGGCCATGGGCGCTCCTCCCGGGTCGATGGCGCCATCACCTCTCGCGTCGGCACCCAGTCCAGCGACTTGACCGACTATCCTCGGAGTCGAGCACACCCAGGCGGACGCGTCCACCCTCCTCCGCGGGCGCGACGATCCGCCACGAGCAGCAGACCCGCGTGACCGGAGCGCCCGTCGGCCCAGGGGCGGGGCTCCGGCCCATCACCGAGCGCCGAGCAGCCCAGCCATGAGCCGCTACCCGACGCAACGGGCCGTCTCCGCCGGCGGCCTGGTGGTCCAGGATCGCGCCGACGGTCGCTGGGGCCTGCTGATCGCGCGCCGCAGCGCCACCGGCAAGCTCCAGTGGACCCTGCCCAAGGGCGGCATCGAGCCGGGCGAGGCCGTGGAGGACGCCGCGGTCCGCGAGGTGCGCGAGGAGACCGGCATCCATGCGGCGATCGTGGCCGCGCTGGGCGTGGTCGACTACTGGTTCGTCTGGCGGCCCGACGGGGTGCGCTACCACAAGTTCGTGCACTACTACCTCATGCGCCCCGTGCACGGGCACCTCCACGAGCGCGACGACGAGGCCGAGCACGTCGCCTGGCTCCCGCTGGACCAGGCGCTGCAGCGCATGGCCCACCTCAACGAGCGCAACCTCGTGGCCGGCGTGCGCGACCGAGCGCTGCAGGTCGAGGGCTCCGCGCATCGCCAGGACCCGGCTGCGGGATCGGGGACCACGCCCCCGGACGCGCCGGGGCCACGGCCCCCCGAGCCGCGCGACGGGGCGGGCTGACCCCGCGCACCCGCCGCGGTCGCCCCAACGCTCAAGATCGCGCGCTCCGCGCCGAGGGGAGGGATGCGGGAGGCGTCCCGGCCCACCGAGCGCCCCCCGCTCGCGGAGGAGGGCGCGATGGGCGCACCGGGCGTGCACCGAGCCAGGGGAGCCAAGGCTGGCTGGCTGCTGCCGCTGGCCGTCACCGTCGCCATGCTCAGCCTGGTGCTGCTGGAGGCCAGCGCCATCGCCGACAACGACCAGCGCCTGGCCCACGAGGTCGAGCAGGCCGCGCACGAGGCCGCCGCGCAGCTCGCCCACCACCACGACCCGCGGGTTGCCGCGGGGGCCGCGGGCCAGCACCTCGGCCAGCACGACGCGAGCCTCGAGGGCGTGGTCCTGCTGCCCGACCAGGTCGAGGTCCAGGGCGCTCGCGTGGCTCCGACGCTGCTGGTGCACCGCTGCGGCCTGCTCTCGCCCCTGGGGACGGCCGAGCGCACCCATGCCGCTCCGATACCCTGAACCCACCCGGAAGCCCTGGGGCCGCCCCACGCGCCGGGCTGTTGGCCTCGTGCCCGGTGCGCGCTCCGTAGACTGCCGCTGCCTCCCATGACCGACTCCGCCGACGAGACCGCCACCTGGGCCTCGCCCCACCCGCCGCCGGCTGCGCCGGCGCAGGGCGAGCCGCCGCGGGTGCTGTCGGGCCGCTACCGCCTCGAGGAGCGCATCGCCTCGGGCGGCATGGACACGGTGTGGCGCGGCTGGGACCAGGTGCTGGCACGAACGGTGGCGATCAAGGTGCTCCACGAGCACCTCGCCGCCGACGAGGCGTTCCGCGAGCGCTTCCGTCGGGAGGCGATCAGCGCCGCGCGCCTGACGCACCCCAACGTCGTGAGCCTGTACGACACCGGCCGCGACGGCGAGGTGACCTACCTGGTCATGGAGCACGTCGAGGGGATCACCCTCAAGCACCGGCTCGCCGCAGGCGCGCTGTCCGTCGGGTCGGCATGCCGCATCGGGGTCGCGGTGGCCCGCGCGCTCGACTACGCCCACCAGCGGGGCCTCATCCACCGCGACGTCAAGCCGGCCAACATCCTCCTCGGACCCGACGGCGCGGTGAAGGTCACCGACTTCGGCATCGCCAAGGCCGACCAGGCCGATGACCTCACGCGGACCGGGACGATGCTGGGCACCGCGGCCTACGTCGCCCCCGAGCAGATCCGTGGCGACGCCGTCACGGCGATGTCCGACCAGTACGCGCTCGGGGTGGTGCTCTACGAGGCCCTGACGGGCGTGCAGCCCTTCCGCGCCGACACGCCCCTCGCCACCGCCGCCCAGCGGCTCGAGCACGACCCCGAGCCCCTCCGGCGACTGGATCGCACGATCCCCCGAAGCGTGGAGCGCGCCGTCCAGCGCGCGCTGTCGCGGGAGCCCCAGCAGCGGTTCGCGAGCCTGGCCGCCCTCGCCGAGGCGCTGCATCCCCACACCGAGCCCGACGACGAGGAGGGCGAGGGCGGCGACGCCGCGGCCTCGCCTGACGCGCCACCAGCGGAGCCGGAGGACGCCGACGCTGGCCCCCAGGAGGAGGGCGCGAGCGAGGCGCGCCCCCGACCTTGGCGACGCACCCTGCTCGCGGGCGGCGCCGGCCTGGTCCTGCTCATGGCGGCCGTGGGAGGCTACGTGGCCGCCATCGACGAGCCGTTCACCGGCCCGCTCGCCCCCGGCGAGCCGGAGGTCGAGACCCTCGACCCCGAGGCCATCCGGCTGGCGGTCTTCGACCCCGAGGGCGAGGCCGACCCGGACGACGAGGGGCTGGAGAGCCTCCTCGACGGGGACGAGGACACGAGCTGGCGCACCGACCACTTCGACAGCGCCGACCTCGGCGAGGGCGACCCGGGCGGCGTCGGGATCCTGATCGACCTCGGCGAGCCCATGTGGCTCGAGTCGGTGCACCTGGAGCCGGTGCTGGAGCCCGTCGACGTGCAGCTGCGCACCGCCGACCAGCCCGCTGCCGAGGCCGAGGAGTGGACGCCGGTGGCTGCCGTCGACGGCGGGACCGAGTCGATCGCGCTGGAGCCCCCCTCGGAGATCCCCAACCAGCACTTCATGGTGTGGATCACCGGCGAGCTCCCGCCGTCGCCCTACAGCTCGGGCCGCTTCACCGCCGAGTTCTCGGAGCTCGAGGTCCGTGCCCGCCCCGCCTCCTGACCCCTCGCGCCCCGGGCAGGCCCGGCGCGCGGACGCCACGGACGACGCCGCGCTCGTCGCCGCGGTCGCCGACGGCGACGCCGAGGCCTTCGCCGTCCTGGTGGAGCGCCACGCCGCCCGGGTGCTCGCGGTCTGCCGCCGCGAGCTGGGAGCCGACGACGCCGAGGACGCGGCCCAGGAGGCCTTCGCGCGGCTGTGGCGCCGCGCGGAGACCTTCGACGGCCGCGCGAGCCTCGCGACCTGGCTGCACCGCGTCGCGATCAACTGCTGCCGCGACGCCCAGCGCGCGCGGCGCCGTCGCCCCCGCCGCACCGAGGCCGACGTCGCCGAGCTGGCCGACCGCCTCGACGACCCGCAGGCGCTCGAGCAGGTGCGGGCGGGGCGCGGCCTGGACCCCGCCTTGCGCGAGCAGATCCTGGCGCTGCCGCCCGCCCAGCGGGAGGCCTTGGTCCTGGCCGACCTGTGGGACCTCCCGCTGGCGGAGATCGCGGCCCATCAGGGCGTGGCGGTGGGCACCGTGAAGTCGCGCCTGCACCGTGCGCACGCCCGCGTGGCCGATGCGCTGGAACCCTCCGAGCCCTCCTCGACGTCCCATGAGTGACGAGCCATGACCACACCGCCACCAGCCCGTCGGGGCGACCCGAGCGACGCTGACGCCGAGCGCATCGGCGCGTGGCTCGACGGCGACCTGGACGCGGGCGAGGCGGAGCGCCTCGAGCGCCGGCTCGCCGATGAGCCCGCCCTGCGCGCCCGCCTCGAGCGCATCCGCGCGGTGCGCGAGCGCCTGGCCGACGCCGAGGGGACCGAGGTCCCCGAGGGCTTCGTGGGCGCCACGGTCGAGCGGGCCACCGCGCCTGCCGAGGCCCCTGTCGTCCCGCTCTGGCGCCGCCGCGCCTGGGTCCCCGCCGCGGCCGCCGCCGCGATCCTCCTCGGGCTGCTGCTGGCGACCCCGGTGCTCCTCGGCCCTGTGGGACAGGACGACGCGCTCGAGGACGCCGACGCCCCGCCCCAGACCGCCGAGGCCCCCGAGGCCGAGGGGGACGTGGCCCCCGAGGCCGAGGAGGAGGCGGCCCCCGAGGAGGACGAGGACGACGCGGCCCCTGAAGAGGCCGAGGACGACGTCGCGGACGACGTCGAGGCCCTCGAGGAGGAGGCGGCGCCCGAGGACGACGATCCCGCGGATCACGCGCTCGGGGACCTCGGCGCCGTCGCGTCCGTCGTGGACCTCGTCGAGCGCGTGGCCGAGGCGCCGGTCGTCGCGGACCAGGTGGGCCTCGATCGGGAGGAGGCCGAGGCGCTCGACGCCCGGACCATGCGTGCCCTCGCGCGAGGCTCGGTGGCCGGCGACGGGGCCGACCGGTGCGCCCCGCAGGCGCGGGATCGGGCGCAGGACGAGCTGTCGGCCGGGGAGGCGCTCACGGCCGTCGCGGTCGTCGGCGGCGCGGTGGAGGACCAGCCGCTCCTGGCGCACGCCTTCGTGGCGGGACCCGAGAACGGACCCACCCAACGGGTGCTCGTCGTGGTCACCGAGGAGGCGCCGGACTGCGCGGTGCGCGAGGTCGCGGCACCAGCGCCCTGACCGACCGAGGCGGGCGCGTGCGTGCGGCCCGAGGGAATAGGCTCGGGGCCCGAGCCGTTGGCACGATCCGGACGGGCGGCGCGCGCTCGCGCCGCCGCGCGACCACCTGAGCGTGGACCGCGCACCGACGACCTGCGTGAGGCGAAGGACCATCCTGATGAGCCAGACCACCGAGCACGTCGCCATCATCGGCTCCGGGCCAGCGGCGCTCACGGCGGCGCTGTACGCCGCGCGCGCCGACCTGGCGCCCGTGGTCTACGAGGGCCGCGAGGCCGGAGGCCAGCTGATGCTGACCACCGACGTCGAGAACTACCCCGGCTTCCCCGACGGGATCCTCGGGCCGCAGTTGATCACCGAGATGCGCAAGCAGGCCGAGCGCTTCGGCGCCCGCCCGGTCGCGGCGGACGTCGAGGCGGTGGACTTCGGCCAGGGCTCGCCGTTCTCCCTGACGGTCGGCGGCGAGGACGTCAAGGCCCGCGCGGTGATCATCTCCACCGGCGCGACCGCGCGCTGGCTCGGGCTCGAGAACGAGCAGCGGCTGCTCGGTCGCGGGGTCTCCAGCTGCGCGACCTGCGACGGCTTCTTCTTCCGGGACAAGGAGCTGGTCGTCGTTGGCGGCGGCGACTCGGCCATGGAGGAGGCCACCTTCCTGACCAAGTTCGCCTCGAAGGTGACCATCGTGCATCGCCGCAAGGAGCTGCGCGCCTCCAAGATCATGCAGGACCGCGCGTTCGCCAACGACAAGATCCAGTTCGAGTGGAACAGTCAGGTGGTGGACGTGCTGGGCGAGGACACCGTCGAGGGCGTGGTCCTGGCCGACACCGAGACCGGGGAGCAGCGGCAGCTGCGCACCGACGGGCTGTTCGTCGCCATCGGGCACGACCCGACCACCTCGCTGTTCCGTGGGCAGCTCGAGCTCGACGAGCAGGGCTACATCCTGGTCGACGAGCCCCGCACCCACACCAGCGTGCCCGGGGTGTTCGCGGCCGGCGACGTGGTGGACACGATCTACCGGCAGGCCGTGACGGCTGCTGGGACCGGCGCCCGCGCGGCCATCGACGCCGAGCGCTGGCTCGAGGAGCAGGCCGCGAGCGTCACCTGAGACCAGGTGACCATCCACAGCGACGACATGGGAGGATCCGCGATGAGCCAGCCTGTGACCGTGACCGACGGCGACTGGGCCGAGGAGGTGCTCCAGTCGGACGTCCCGGTCCTCGTGGACTTCTGGGCGGAGTGGTGCGGGCCGTGCCGCATGGTGCACCCCATCCTCGAGGAGATCGCCGCCGAGAAGTCCGGCGAGCTCAAGGTCGCCAAGCTCAACGTCGACGAGAACCCCGAGACCGCGCGCAGCTACAAGGTGATGTCGATCCCCACGCTGATGGTGTTCGACAAGGGCCGCGAGGCCAAGCGGATCGTGGGCGCGCGCGGCAAGGGCCAGCTGCTGGGCGAGCTCTCCGACGTGACCTAGCGCCTCGGGTGGCGTCGACCGCGGGGCGGCGCACCGCGGAGCGGCGCGACGACACCCGAGCAGACGACGTCCACGAGCCGGCGCCGACCCACCTGGGCCGCGCCGGCTCGTCGTCGTGGCGCGTGCGCGCGCCGCCCTGGCGTAGACTGCCGTCACGGTGACGACCCTCACGATCGTGCGAGGCGACGTCGGGGCCGAGGTCCGCGACGTGCAGCGCCGCCTGTCGGCGCTCGTGGGCCGGCCGAGCAGCGTCGATGGGGCGTTCGGGCCTGCGACGGATCGAGCCGTTCGCGTGTTCCAGCGGGAGCGCGGGCTGCTGGCCGACGGTCGCGTGGGGCCAGAGACGTGGCGCGCCCTCGTCGAGGCGGGCTACGGGCTCGGCGATCGCCTCCTGTGGCACGGATCGCCCATGCTGCGGGGCGACGACGTGCGCGATCTCCAGCATCGCCTGAACCAGCTCGGCTTCAACGCGGGCCCCGAGGACGGCATCTTCGGACCGCTGGCGCATGCGGCGGTGACCGAGTTCCAGCGCAACGTGGCGCTGCCCACCGACGGCGTCGTGGGACCGCGCACGGTGGCGGCGCTGGTGCGCCTCCGACGCGCGCACCACACGGGGGATGCCGGCATCCGTGCGCGAGAGCGGGAGTGGCTGCGGCAGGTCGCGGCACGGGGGCTGCATGCCGCGCGCGTGCTGGTCGACCCTGCGCGAGGACCTGGCGATCCTGGGCCACGGGGCCCGGGTGGCGTCGCCGAGCACGAGCTGACGTGGGCGCTCGGACGCCGCCTGACCGCACGGCTCGCGGCGGCAGGCGCGGAGGCCCATCTGGCACGGGGCCCAGCGACGACCCCCAGTGCCAGCCAGCGAGCGCAGCTTGCGAATCGACTCGGTGTCGACCTCGTGGTCGGGCTGGCGCTCGGCAGCCATCCCACCTCCCTGGCGCGGGGGCCGAGCACCTACTACTTCGGCGCGCCCCACTTCACCTCCGAGGCAGGGCGCCGTCTGGCGGAGGAGCTCCAGCAGGCCATGCTGGCCGCCACCGGTGGGCCCAACGGCCGCGAGCACCCCGTCAACTGGACGCTGCTGCGCGAGACGCGCATGCCCACGGTGATCTGCGAGCCGGGCTTCGTGACCAACCCCTGGGACGAGCAGCAGCTCCGCGATCCTGCCGGACAGGAGGCCATGGCGGAGGCGCTGGCTGGCGCGCTGGCAGGGCTGTTCGCTCACGCGCCTGCCTGATCGACCTCCTCGCGCGCTTGCGCCCTCGTGCCCTCGGCCGCGCCGGTCCCGCCACCGGCCGCCTGCGGGCCACGCTCCTGCTCGGGGCGCACCGCGACCAGGACGAGCACGCCGGCGGCTGCGCCCAGCGCGATGCCGCCGAGCGCGCGGCGCAGGGGTGCGGGTCCGGGCTCGGCGGCGGGCATCGTGGCTGGCGCTCCTTGGACGGCTGCTCGGTGCGCCTCGGTCCTGTCGCGCCTCGGTCCTGTCGCTTCTCGGTCGAGCGGGCGGCTGCTCGGATCGCGCGCGCGTGGGCTTGGACACTACGCTAGTGGCTCCAGCCGAGCGCCTGTGGGAGGACCACGTGTCCGAGGTCCGCGTCGACCCGAACCTTGACCGGTACGCAGCGCGGGCAGCCGCCCTGCGCGCTTCAGAGATCCGAGCGCTGTTCTCGGTGGCCTCGCGGCCCGAGGTGGTCTCGCTCGCCGGTGGGATGCCGGACACCGCGGCGCTCGACCTCGAGGCGGTCGGCGACACGCTGCAGGCGCTGATGGCCGAGGACGGCGCTCGCGCGCTCCAGTACGGGGGAGGCCAGGGCGACCCGGAGCTGCGCGAGCAGCTCTGCGAGGTCATGGGCGCCGAGGGGATCGACGCGCGAGCGGACGACCTGGTGGTGACCACCGGCGGGCAGCAGGCCCTGGACCTGCTCGCCAAGATGCTCTGCGACCCCGGGGACGTCGTGCTGGCCGAGGGACCGACCTACGTCGGCGCGCTCGGGGCGTTCCAGTCCTACGAGGCCCGCGTGGTGCACGTCCCCATGGACGCCGAGGGGATGGATCCCGACGCTCTGGCCACGCGGCTCGAGGAGCTCCACCACGAGGGGCGCCGACCCAAGCTGCTCTACACCGTGCCCAGCCATCAGAACCCGGCAGGCGTCTCGTTGTCCGAGGAGCGCCGCCACCGCGTCCTGGCACTGGCACAGCAGTGGGACCTGCTGGTGGTCGAGGACAACCCCTACGGCCTGCTCGACTTCAAGGGAGAGCATCACCCTCCGCTCGTGACCCTGGACCCCAGCCGTGTGGTCTACGTTGGGACCTTGTCCAAGGTCTTCTCACCGGGCATCCGCGTGGGCTGGGTGATGGCGCCGGGCGCGCTGCGCGACAAGGTCGTGCAGCTCAAGGAGTCGGCGGACCTCTGCCAGTCCAACCTGACCCAGGCACTGGCGGCGCGCTGGCTCCGCGAGCAGCCCTGGCGCGACCAGATCGACCGCTTCCGCGAGCGCTACCGAGACCGGTGTCGCGCGCTCACCGACGCGCTGGCGGCGGAGATGCCGCACGGCTGCGAGTGGAGCCAGCCGACCGGAGGCCTGTTCGTGTGGGCCAGCGTGCCCGAGGGCATCGACACGGGCGAGCTCCTCGCCAAGGCCCTCAACGCGCGGGTCGCCTACGTGCCGGGGCGGGCCTTCTTCGCCGATGGCAGCGGTGGCCGCTCGCTGCGGCTGAACTTCTCCTTCTGCGGTGAGGATCGGCTCCGCGAGGGCGTGCAGCGCCTCGCCGGCGTGGTGCAGGAGGAGCTGGAGCTGCGGGCCGCCTTCGGCACCCAGTTGGACGAGGGGACATCATGAGCCACGTGGCGGTGCTGTCGGGCGGTCTCTCGCTCGAGCGCGAGATCAGCCTGCGATCGGGAGAGCGCGTCGCGGGAGCGCTGGCGCAGCAGGGTCACGAGGTGACCCGGCTCGACCTCGACGACCAGTTGGTGCGCACCATTGACGAACGACAGTTCGACGTGGCCTTCGTGTGCCTCCACGGGCAAGCGGGCGAGGACGGCACGATCCAGGGGCTGCTCGATCTGCTGCAGGTGCCCTACACCGGCCCGGGAGCGACGGCCTCGGGGTTGGCGTGGGACAAGACGGTCGCCAAGAGCCTGTGGGCCGCACGGGGGATCGCGACGCCGCCATGGGTGGTGCTGTCGGCCAGCGCCGTGCGGGACATGGGCGCAGCCGACGCCCTGGATCGCGTCGTGGAGCGGCTCGGGCTCCCGCTGATGGTCAAGCCGGCCCAGGGCGGTGCGGCGCTTGGCGTGAAGCGGGTCACCGATGCGAGTGCGCTGCCAGGCGCCCTGATGAGCGCGTTCAGCTACCACGACGTGGCCATCATCGAGCAGCACGTCGACGGGACCGAGGTCGCGGTCACCGTGCTCGACGATGAGATCTTCCCGCCGGTGGAGATCACGCCCCACGCAGGGGTCTACGACTACGCCGCGCGCTACACCCACGGTGCCACCGCGTTCCATGTGCCAGCACGGCTCGATCCCACGGCTCGGGAGGCTGTGGAGCACACCGCGCGCACGGCCGTCGACGCGCTCGGCGCCCAAGCCCTGGTGCGAGCGGACCTGATCGTGGACCACGACGGCGTGCCCTGGGTGCTGGAGCTCGACACCAGCCCTGGCCTGACCGACACCTCGCTGGTGCCCATGGCCGCCGACGCGGCAGGGCTCGGGTTCCCGGCACTGTGCGAGCGCGTCGTGCAGCGCGCCCTCGAGTGAGGCGGCCCTCAGGCCACGGCGACCGTCCACAGCACGGCAGTCAGCCCTGCGTGGACGTCGTTCGCGGCCTCGCCTGGCGAAGGCGGGCACGCGCCCGGTGCGTCCCGCCTCCGTGCGGCCGGGACGGGACGCGGGAGCGGTGATCAGGAGACGGGCGGTTCCTCGATGAGGGGCTCCCCGGTGCCCCGCTCCAGGATCTGCAGGAGGCGCTCGAGATCGGCGGTGCCCGCGTAGTCGATCACGACGCGGCCTCGTCGGCGGGTGCCGTTGATCGTCACCTTGGTCGCCAGCACATCGGCGAGGCGGTGCTGGAGGTCCTCGTACGGGGTCTGCCGCCCACTGCGCGTGGCACCGCGCTGCTCGCGTCCCTCGGCGGTGAGCCGACGCACGAGCTCCTCCGTCGCCCGCACGCTCAGCCCCTCGTCACGCACCTTCACTGCGGCGCTCTCCTGCGCGGTGGCGTCCTCGATGGCCAGCAGCGCGCGGGCATGCCCGGCGGTCAGCTCGCGCGCGGCGAGCATCTGCTGGACCGGGGGAGCGAGCTGGAGCAGGCGCAGCGCATTGCTGATGGCGGTGCGCGAGCGGCCCAGCCGGGTCGCGAGCTCCTCGTGGGAGAAGCCGAAGTCGTCCAGGAGCTGCTGGTAGGCGCTCGCCTCCTCGAGGGGGTTCAGGTCGGTGCGATGGATGTTCTCGACCAGCGCCTCGGTCAGCAGCGCATCGTCCTCGGTGCGGCGCACGATGGCGGGAATGGTCTCCAGACCCGCTCGCTCTGCGGCACGCAGACGTCGTTCGCCTGCCACGAGCTCGAAGTGGTGCCCATCCTCGGCTGGCCTCACGAGCACGGGCTGCAGCACGCCCATCTGGGCGATGGAGTCGGCGAGCTCCTCCAAGCCCTCCTCGTCGAAATGGTGCCGCGGCTGCTGCGGGTTCGATCGGATCGCACCAAGCTGCAGCTCCAGCACACCCCCGCTGGTCCCCTCACCCTCGGGAAGCAGGGCGCTCAGCCCGCGTCCGAGTCCTCCGGGTCGGCTCATCGTCAGAGCTCCGTTCTGTTCAGTCGCGCTCGCGCTGGATGGCAGTGGGCAGGCGGTCGAGGACCTCGGTCGCCAAGGCCTGGTACGCCTGGGCTCCTCGGGAGGTCGGATCGAAGGTCGTGATGGGTTGGCCGAACCCTGGGGCCTCGGCCAGGCGGATCGATCGCGGCACGCTGGTGTCGAAGACCCGCTCGCCGAAGTGCAAGCGGACCTCGTCGATCACCTGTTGGCTCAGTCGCGTCCGCGCGTCCATCATCGTCAGGATGAAGCCAAGGATGGCGAGGCTCGGGTTGAGGTGCGAGCGCACCAGCTCGATGTTGCGCCGCAACGCCTCGAGGCCCTCTAGGGCGTAGTACTCGCATTGGATCGGGACGAGCACCGCGTCTGCTGCCACCATCGCGTTGATCGTCAGCAAGCCGAGGCTCGGAGGACAGTCGATGAGCACGAGATCGACGTCCTCCGGCACCTCCTTCAGCCGTGCACGCAATCGCTGCTCGCGCGTGAAGGCACTGACGAGCTCCACTTCGGCACCGGCGAGATCGATGGTCGACGGGAGGAGCCTGAGCCCCGGCACGTCTGTGTCCAGGACCGCGTCCTCCAATCGATCATCGTTCATCAACACGTCATAGGCAGTCGTGCTGGTCTTGGCATCACGCAGACCGAGACCCGAAGTGGCGTTCGCCTGAGGGTCGAGATCGACCAAGAGCACCCGCTGGCCTTCGCCGGCGAGCGCAGCCGACAGGCTGATCGCCGTGGTGGTCTTTCCGACGCCACCCTTCTGGTTCGTGATCGCGAGCGTGGTGGACACTCGATCCCCCTGGGGCCTCGTGCGGCAACGGTTGCAGGCCTGGTCACCGACTCCGGCGAGTGGTTGCGCTGACGACGGTCATGGATCCCGGGTCGATCCAGGGCGCGGCGAGTGGACCGGCGTCCTGGGTCGAGCGCAGCCCCCCGGCTCTCGAGAGCGCTTGGGCTCGCAACGGCGCGGACAGTGCGAGGCCCGGCCCCTCGGGGGCGTCTTGGCTGCACGCTGGTGACGAGCATCGCCCGCGCTCTCGTGAGTCGTGGCTGACGTCGGGGACCATACCGCACCACCGCCTATCGTCAGGAAGCGATCGGGGTGCGCCTGGGGAGTTTCACGTGAAACCTGCGGCCGCGAGCACGCCGATCCCTCCCCGAGAGCCGATGGACCCCTCTCGATCCCCGGTGGGAACGAGAGGCCTCCTTGGCCATCGCCACGCGCCATGCGGCGCACTGCGCATGATGTCTGC
>PUKE01000254.1 GCA_003550425.1 Nitriliruptoria bacterium | reverse complement strand
GACGGCCGGCGCGCGAGGGCGAGCGTCCCTTCACGCGCAGGTCCTCCGCCTCCCCGGGAAGTTGGAGGTCCATCCGTTAGGATGAGGCCGACCACCACCCCGGCGTGTGAGGCTTGCGACCATGGCTGAGAAGACCGTCGAGCATCTGGACACCGTCACGATCCGCTTCGCCGGTGACTCCGGCGACGGGATGCAGCTCACCGGCAACCGCTTCACGTCGGTCTCGGCGCTGGTCGGCAACGACGTCGCGACGCTGCCCGACTTCCCGGCCGAGATCCGCGCCCCCGCGGGCTCGCTGCCGGGCGTCAGCGGCTTCCAGCTGCACTTCGCCGACCACGACATCCTCACCCCCGGCGACGAGCCCGACGTCCTGGTGGCGATGAACCCCGCGGCCCTCAAGGCGAACCTCGACGAGCTGCCCAAGGGCGCGACGATCATCGTCAACTCCGACGCCTTCACCAAGCCCAACCTCAAGAAGGCGCGCTACGACAGCGACCCGCGTCACGACGGCAGCCTCGAGGGCTACCGCGTCTACGAGGTCCCCGTCACCGAGCTGACGATCGGGGCGCTGGAGGACGTGGACCTGTCCAAGAAGGCCAAGGAGCGGGCCAAGAACATGTTCGCCCTCGGCCTGATGTCCTGGATGTTCTCGCGTCCGCTGGACCCGACGATCGAGTGGATCGAGAGCAAATTCGCGGGCGCCCCGGAGGTGGCCTCGGCCAACATCACGGCCCTCAAGGCCGGCTACAACTTCGGCGAGACCACCGAGATCTTCAGCCACCGCTACGAGGTCGAGCCGGCCCAGGACCTGCCGCCCGGGACCTACCGCCAGATCACCGGCAACCAGGCCATCTCCTACGGCCTGGTCGCGGCCAGCGAGCGGTCGGGGCTGCCGCTGTTCCTGGGTGGCTACCCCATCACTCCCGCCAGCGACGTGCTCCACGAGCTCGCCCGCCACAAGAACTTCGGGGTGCGCACCTTCCAGGCCGAGGACGAGATCTCGGGGGTCGGGGCCGCGCTCGGCGCCTCCTTCGCGGGTCAGCTGGGCGCCACGGTGACCTCGGGGCCCGGGGTCGCGCTCAAGACCGAGACCATCGGCCTGGCCGTGGCCGTCGAGCTGCCGCTGCTGGTGCTGAACGTCCAGCGCGGCGGTCCCTCCACCGGGCTGCCGACCAAGACCGAGCAGGCCGACCTGCTGCAGGCGATGTTCGGGCGCAACGGCGAGGCCCCGGTGCCGGTGATCGCCGCGTCGACCCCTGGCGACTGCTTCGACGCTGCCGTCGAGGGCGCCCGGCTGGCGCTGAAGTACCGCACGCCCGTGTTCGTGCTGTCCGACGGCTACCTCGCCAACGGCGCCGAGCCCTGGCGCATCCCCGACGTCGAGGACCTGCCCGACCTCACCGACCTCCCGGACTTCGTCGCGCCGCCGGAGGACGGCGAGGCCTTCGAGCCCTTCGCGCGCGACCCCGAGACCCTCGCGCGGCCCTGGGCGGTCCCGGGGACGCCGGGCCGCGAGCATCGCGTCGGCGGCCTGGAGAAGGCCGACCGGACCGGCAACATCTCCTATGACCCCGAGAACCACCATCACATGACGCAGATGCGTCAGGCGAAGGTCGATCGGATCGCCGACGACATCCCGCCGCTGGCGGTGGGCGAGGACAGCGACGCCGACGCCGACGTGCTGGTCGCCGGGTGGGGCTCCACCGCGGGGCCGATCAAGGCGGCGGTGCGTCGCGTCCGGGCGCGCGGCCACAAGGTGGCCCGCGTGCACTTCCACCACCTCAACCCGATGCCGGCCAACACCGGGGAGCTGCTCGGGCGCTACCGCCGCGTGCTGGTCCCCGAGATGAACAACGGGCAGCTGTCGTTCCTGCTGCGCGCCCGCTACCTGGTCGACGCCGTGGGCTACAACCGCATCAGCGGGCTGCCCTTCGGCTCCGGCGAGCTCGCCGACGCCATCGTCGAGCAGATCCAGGCGCTCGAGCAGGACGCGGCGCCGACCCGCTAGCCGCACCCTCCGACCGCACCGCGACCCAAGGCAGGGAGCACCCCGATGAGCGATGTGCAGACGCTGACCCGCAAGGACTTCTCCAGCGACCAGGAGGTCCGCTGGTGCCCGGGCTGCGGCGACTACGCGATCCTGAACACGGTCCAGGGCGTGATGCCCGACCTCGGCCTGCCGCGCGAGGACATCGTCTTCGTGTCGGGCATCGGCTGCGCCGCCCGCTTCCCCTACTACATGGAGACCTACGGGTTCCACGGGATCCACGGGCGCGCCCCGGCGATCGCGACGGGGATCGCCGCGGCACGCCCCGAGCTCAAGGTGTTCGTGGCCACCGGTGACGGGGATGCGCTCTCCATCGGCGGCAACCACCTCATCCATGCGATGCGGCGCAACACCGACCTGACCATCCTGATGTTCAACAACCAGATCTACGGGCTCACCAAGGGGCAGTACAGCCCGACCAGCGAGCTCGGCAAGATCACGAAGTCGACGCCGCACGGCTCCCTGGAGGTGCCGTTCAACCCCGTGAGCGTCGCGCTCGGCGCGGAGGCCAGCTTCGTGGCGCGCTCGATCGACAACGAGCGCCAGCACCTGGCCGACATGATCAAGCGCGCCGCGGAGCACCGGGGCGCGGCGTTCGTCGAGATCTACCAGAACTGCAACATCTTCAACGACGGCGCCTTCGACGCGGTCCGCAAGAACGTCCCCAACCAGATCCGCCTCGAGCACGGCGAGCCCGTGCGCTTCGGGGAGCACGGCCAGCACGGCGTCGTCATGGCCGGCGGCAGCGAGCTGGAGGTCGTCGACGTCGAGGGGGCCGAGCCCGCCGAGGGCGAGACGCTCGGTGCCCAGCGGCGCCTGGTGCCACCCGACCAGCTGCTGGTCCACGACGCGCATCGCGACGACGCCGGGCTCGCGTTCGCGCTCTCGCGCCTGGCCCACACCCCGACCGGGCCGACCCCGATCGGCCTGTTCCGCCAGGTCGAGCGGCCCGAGTACGGCGAGCAGATGCAGGCCCAGCTCGACGACGCGCGGCTGCGCAAGGGCAGCGGCGACCTGCAGGGGCTGCTGACCGGCAGCGACACCTGGACCGTCGGCGCCGACGCCAGCAGCAACGGGCACGGCGGCAACGGCCAGGCCTGACCCACCGCGCCCAAGGCCAAGGTGCGCGGGCGGCGCCCCCGGCGCCGCCC
This sequence comes from Nitriliruptoria bacterium, assembly GCA_003550425.1. GTDB lineage: Bacteria > Actinomycetota > Nitriliruptoria > Euzebyales > Egibacteraceae > PUKE01. Next base: position 5,740 of record PUKE01000254.1, on the reverse strand, counting down.
GCGCACCGACGTCACGGGCCGGTGGGCGACCGGCCGAGGCCGGTCGCTACGGGCCCTCGACCAGGTCGACGAACCGCGCGGGCACCAGCTCGCGCTCGACGGCCAGTGCGCCGCCCTCGCGACGCAGCACCGTCACCATCGTGGCGCCACGCGGGCCGATCGGGGCGACCAGTCGCCCGCCCTCATCGAGCTGCTCGCCCAGGGGCGCGGGCACCCGAGCGCAGGTCGCGGCGACCACGATGCCCTGGAAGGGCGCGTGCGCCGGCAGGCCCTGGGCGCCGTCGCCCACCACGATGTCGGCGTTGGTCACCCCATGGGCCGCCAGATTCGCGCGCGCGGCCTCAGCGAGCTCGGGACGGCGCTCCACCCCCCACACGTGAGCGCACAGCCGGGCCAGGAGCGCCGTCTGGTACCCGTAGCCCGCGCCGACCTCCAGGACGTGCTCCGAGCCCGTCAGGGCCAGGGCCTCCACCATCGCCGCGATCAGCGAGGGCTGCGAGGTCGTCTGGCCGCCGGGCAGCGGCACCGGGCGGTCCTCCTGGGCCTCGCCTGCGTGCTCGGGTGGCACGAAGCGCTCGCGGGGCGTGCGTGCCACGGCGTCCAGCACGCGAGGATCGCGCACGCCCGCACGCTCGGCGTGGGCCCGAAGGCTTTGGCGAGGGCGTCGTCGCACTCGGCGCTCCCGTGCTCGGCTGCGCTGCGCGGCCCGCGCTCGCGCTCGCGCTCGCGCGAGCATGGCGTGCGCGGGCTGGCCCGTCGAGCGTAGCCCAGCCTCGGGCCTCGTGGGCGGCGGATAGGCTCCGAGGGCCGCCGTCGGAGGAGGCTCGGTGAGCGGCCCGCCACCCGCCCCCCAGCCGCACGAGGACGCCACCACCTGGCCCGCGATGGCCGGGCTGGTGCTGTGCGGTGGCGCCAGCACGCGCATGGGGAGCGACAAGGCGCGGCTGCTGCTCGATGGCCGGCTGCTGGTCGACCGGCTCGTCGCGCGCCTGGCGACCGTCGCCGCACCGGTCTGGCTGGCCCCGGGCACGACCGGACGGCTTGGGTCCCGCGGCGTGCCCGAGGTCGGCGACGCGGTGCCAGGCAGCGGGCCGCTGGGAGGGATCGTGGCCGGGCTGCGCGCGCTCGCCGCCCTGCGCCCGCAGCCCGGACCCGACGCTCCTGTCGGGCCATCCGCCCTGGCCGTGGTGGCGGTGGACCTGGTCGACGCCAGCCCGGCGGTGCTGGCGCGCTGCGCTGCGGCCCTGGGTGGCCACGATGCGGCCGTCCCGGTGACGCGCCAGGGGATCGAGCCGCTGCACGGCGTCTACGCCACCGCTGCCCTGCCAGTCCTGGAGCGCCGGCTCGCGCAGGGCCGGCGCTCGGTCGCGGCGGCGCTGGAGGACCTGCGGTGGCGCTCGCTGCCACCCTCGGCGTGGCAGGACCTCGACGCCGCGGCCGCCTTCGCCACCAACCTCAACACCGAGCGGGACCGCCGCGCCCGCCTGGGACCGCGGCGGCCGTGACCGTGGTCCTTGTCACGGTACTGACCGTGGTCCTTGTCACGGTATAGACCGTGGTCCTTGTCACGGTATAGACCGTTGTCCTTGTCACGGTACAGACCGTTGCTTCGTCACCGATGGCGGCGAGCAGGCCTAGACTGGCGACGTCCCGCCCCAATGCGTCGCGACCCCGTGAGAGGAGGCCGGCAGCGTGATCCAGCCATCCGGACGGCTGTTCGCCGTGCTCGCCCTCCTGGCGGTGGTGCTGGCGGCCGCGGTCGCGCTGGCGGCCCTGACGGGGCGCACCGCGCGACTGCGCGGCCTCCTCGTCGGCCTGGAGCTGCCGATCGCCACGGCCGTGGCGCTCACCGCGACGGGCGGGAGCCTGTTCTACTCCGAGGTCGTGGGCCTGGTGCCCTGCGCGCTGTGCTGGGTGCAGCGCGCCTTCATGTTCCCGCTCGTGGCGCTGGTCCCGCTCGTGTCCCAACGACCCGGGGTGCTGCGTCCGCTGGTCCTCGGGCTCACTGGGGCCGGCGGTGCCGTGGCCGCCTGGCACACCGCGCTGGAGCGCCTGCCGGCGGCGCCCAGCGGTCCCTGCTCGGCGGACGTGCCCTGTGACGTGCCGGTGTTCGAGGTCCTCGGCTTCGTGACCCTGCCGGTCATGGCCCTCGCAGGCTTCGCCGCCATCGGCGCGCTGACGTGGCTGTGGGGCCGCCCCGCGCCGATCCTCGACTGTGCCGCCGACGATGCGCAAGGAGCGCGCTCGTGAGCACCTCCCGCAAGCCCACCAAGCCCACGAAGCGGTCGCGCCGCGGCGATGCCCAGACGCGGCGCCAGATCCTGATCCTGGTCGGGATCCTCGCGCTGTTCATCGTCGGTGGCGTCGCCGTGGCGATGACCGGGCCGAGTGCCAGCGACGCGCAGGCCGACGTCGAGCTCGAGGGCGAGGACCTCGCGCCGGTGCCCCAGGACGAGGAGGGGATGGCCGCCGATCCCTCGGTCGGTGAGCCTGCGCCCGTGGCCCGCGGGACGACCCTCGATGGTGAGCCGCTGGTGCTCGGCGAGCCCGAGGACGGCAGGCCGCAGCTGGTGGTCGGCCTGGCCCACTGGTGCCCCGCCTGCCAGGTGGAGGTGCCCCAGGTCGCCCAGGCCCAGCAGGAGGGCGCCCTGCCCGACGTCGATGTGGACCTGCTGGCTTTCCACTCCCTGCCGGACCCCGGCCGGGACGGTACGACGTTCCCGCCCGGCGACTGGCTCGCCGAGGAGGGCTGGGACGTCCCGACGCTCGCCGATGACGCCGGGGACCCGGTGATGCGCGCGCTGTCGGGTGGGAGCCCGGTCACGCCCCTGTGGGTCGCGATCGACGGCGAGGGCCGCGTGGTGGAGCGCCGCACCGGCGTGCAGCCGATCGACGAGCTCGGCGCGTGGATGGAGTCGCTGGCCGAGGAGGGCTGACGCGGCCCACGTCCCGTGATGGCGTGGGGGCCAGGTGGCTGGCGAGCGGCTGAGCGGACGAGACGCGAGTGGCGCAGGCCTGCGTGCCCATGAGGCGCCGTCGGGCCCCGGGTCTGCCCGCGTCGGGACCCCTGGCGTGGTGGCATCCAGGAGCGCGCCGCCTCTCGTTCGAGAGCCTCCATGGCGCACGCGCCAGCGCTCTCGATCGCACCGCTCGCCCACCACGACCACGAGCGGCGGTCGTGGTCGTCGCCGAGGGGCTCCAGCCCAAGCCAGCACGACGATGGAGCGTGCGCTGCCTCACACCTCGTGAGGTGCCCGCTTGCCACCGTAGCGACGGGCCAGCCGACGCTCGATGTCGACGCCGAACCAACCCGCGATGAGACCAATGATCACCGTCGGGATCTCCAACGGCGTCAATGCCTCGACAAGCCCCAGGGCCCCTCCAGAGAGGGCGAAGAGCACGATGACGACCACCAAGCGACCCAACCAGTGACTCAACAGGTTCTTCAGCATGGCCAACCCCCTCTCACGAGATGCTGCTCGGCCTCCGCTCCTCATCGGATGGGTGCGTCTGGCAACGAGCGTGCTGATGAGCCTCGAGACCGACTCGCGCGACGAGCGGCTGCTCCAGGGGAGGCGCATCGCCGATGGCGCCCCCGCGGCGCCCCCCCTGTGAGCGGGCACAAACGATAGGAAACGGGCTGCGGGGCTGTCAAAGACGAGCGCTGGGTCGTGAGGAGGGGCTTGCCGCGCGGGGCGAGGCGGTGCGAGCGCTGGCACTGCTCGGGCTAGCCACCGTTGTCATGGGCGCGTGAGGACCTCGCCCCCACGCGATCAGAGGGGCCGCGACGCGTCAGGGCGTCAGGTGACCACCGGCTCCTCGTCCGAGGCGGCCCACTGGAACCAGGTGACCGCGATGCGCCCCCACAGCAGGAAGCCGCCGACGATCTTCATGAGCAGCCCCGCGGTGCGCTGATCGGTGAGCGCCCCGATGCGCAGGTCCTCCAGGCGCGGGGCGAGCTCGTAGACCGGGTACAGCGGGAAGTCCGCGAAGGTCAGGAACGACGCTGGGATGGTCGGCAGGATCGACTGGGCGAACACGTAGGCCATCTGCAGCGGGCGCGTGAGCCGCGGCAGGTCGGGATGGGCGCCCACGACCGGCAGCCAGAAGATCACGGCACCGAGCATCCACGCCAGGTCGATGGCGAAGGACCCGAGCTCGGAGCGCTGCAGCGGGTCGACCACGATCGGCGCGTGGGTGATCAGGATCACCGCGTTGAACGTGAGCAGCGCCACGATGGGCTGGGTCAGCCCGCGCAGGGCGCGCAGGCGCCAGCCGCCCGGCGCGACCGCGCGGGCCATCCACGGCGGCAGGCCGCGCAGGAGCATCGGCACCGCCACGAGCGTGATCATCAGGAACTGCAGCATCTTCACGCTCGCGAGGTAGCCCGAGCCCAGCAGGCCGACCGGCCAGTCCAGGACCAGCCACAGCACGACCACGCCGGCGACGAACCACTTGCGGCGCCAGCCCTCCTCGTCGGCCTCGGCGGCCGTGGGGGCCAGGCGTCGCCAGGCCGCGGCGTAGAGCGCGAGCACGGCGAGGAGGAACGCCCACACGCCGAGGTAGGGCTGCCACTGCCAGGACCAGGGCTCCCCGGTGGCCGAGCACCAGAAGTTCACTCGGCGATCTCCTCGCCGCGGACCATGCGGGGCAGGTCGGCCACCCAGCCCTCGGAGCGGATCCCGAACGGATAGACCAGCCGCGCTGGGCCGTCCTCGCTGAAGGCCAGGATCGCCGCGGCGTGGGACACGTCGTAGGCCCCGTCCTCGTCGGGCTCGCCGAAGGCCGGGGGCGGCAGGTCGACCGCGTCCATGGCCTCGATCACCTCGTCGAGGTCGCCGCGCAGCGCGGTGATCCGCTCGTCGATCCCCCCGACGTACTCCTCGAGCCGCTCGGCCGTGTCGCGCTCGGGATCGACGGTCACGAAGACCACGTCGATGTGGCGAGTGTCGCTGTAGGGGAGCCGGTCCAGCGCGGCCGAGATCGTGGCCAGATGCGCCGGGCAGACGTCGGGGCAGTGGGTGAACCCGAAGAACAGCAGGGTGATCTGCCCCTCGGTCTCCTCGTCGATGGCGAAGGGCTCCCCGTCGGTGTCGTCGAGGGTGACCTCGGGGCGCTCGATCGGGTCGTCGAGCCACTCGCCGTGCCAGCCCTCGGCGGCGCTGGACTCCACGCCCTCGGGATGCTCGGGGACGGGGTCGTCGGAGCCCGAGGGCTCGGCGGCGTCGCCGGTCGTGGGCGGCACGCAGGCGGCCGACAGCACCGCCAGGCCGAGCAGGAGCGCAGTGACGCGTCCGCGAAGGTCGGCGTGGCGCACTCGGCCCTCCTCGCGACGCTGGCGATCCGCGCCCGCGATCCTATCGTGGCGCCATCGAGGCGACCGACGCGAGGGACGGGGCGAGCGTGCAGATCGCGACCCAGCTGACCACGGGCGCGGGCGGTGGCAGCGCGGGCTCGCGGCGCCCGCGGGCGCTGCTGCTGGCTGCGGTCGCCCTGGCGCTCGCCGGGCTGGTGGTGCTCGGACTGGGTCTGCTGGGCGGTGCCGATGCCCCCGAGGCTCCCGACGACGCCGGCGAGGTCGCGGTGGAGGGCGACGCGCTGGCGCCCTTCGAGGGCACCGGCGAGGACCCCGCGGTCGGCGCGAGCGCGCCAGCGGTCGCCGGTGCGGACCCTGACGCGCAGGCCGTGCGCATCGCGCCGGGCGAGGCCCCGACCATCGTGGTGTTCGTCGCGCACTGGT
>PUKE01000224.1 GCA_003550425.1 Nitriliruptoria bacterium | reverse complement strand
GGAAGCGGGGCGCCGCTGGCGGCGGCACGCCAGGCACGGTAGGCAATCGCTGCAGCGCGCAGGCGATCGGCGACCGCGCGCCTGTGGATGAGCGCGACGGGATGGCTGCGGGCGTGGGCCGCCAGAGAGGCGGTCACAGCCTGGGCGTAGCATGCGTGGTGATGACCGGATCGGACCCGCCCGGAACGGACCAGCCGTGGGAGGCCTCCGGGGAGCGTGGCCCCGACGAGGCTGATGCTGGCGACATCGCGTCGCCGTTGGATGCGCCGGTGGGGCGGATCGCCGATCCCACCGCCGACTGGGCGGTGCCCGCCGACGGTGACCGTCAGCCGGTCTGCGATCCCGCGCGGGTCAGGCCCACCAACCCGGCGGGCCTGGACTTGCGCGTGGCCACGAGCCTGGCCGAGGTCGACCGTCTGGCCAGCGAGCTCGACGAGGCCGCCACACGCTGCGACGTCGTTGCGGTCGATGTGGAGACCGGCCGTCACGCCGACGCCGACCCGGAGGCGGCGTTGGACCCGCAGGTGCCTGGCGGGTGGATCGCCGGCCTGTCGATCGCCACGACCGTGGCTCGAGCGGTCTATGTGCCGGTCGGCCACGACACCGGCAGCCTGCCCGCCGACGACGTGTACGCGCGCCTCGCTGGCCCGCTGCAACGCGCAGCGCTGGTGGCCCACAGCGTCCCCATGGAGCGCCGCTGGCTGGCCCACGTCGGCATCGCCGCGAACCTCGTGGGTGACACGCGGCAGCTGATGGTGCGCGTCGCACCGCACCAGACGGCCAGGCTCAAGGAGGTCACGCGCCGGGTGTTCGGTCATCGCCAAGCGGAGATCGGCTCGCTGTTCGCCGCCGGCGGCGAGGTGCGGTTCAACACGCTCGACCCGCACCAGCCGGCCACGGTCGACTACGCCGGTGAGGACGCCTGCTGGACGCTGGCGCTCTACCACCGCTATCCCGACCTCACCAGCGGCGCCGATGTCGCCTATCAGCGGCTCATGGCCGACGACGACGCGATCGGACGGCTCGAGGACGCGGGGGTGCGGGCGAGCTGGCAGGTGGCGGTGGTCGCCGACGGGGTCGCGCGCGGCCAGCCCGATGCCGTCATCGCCGCGCGCGTCGACGAGGCGATCCGCACCGACCACGCCCACCGGCAGCACGCCGAGCGCGACCGGATCCGCCACCCCGACCCCCACCACCGCCAGCGCCTCCAGGCCTTCTTCGAGGCGCTGACCGCCTGCCCCTACACCGGCGCCACGCCCCGCCAAGCCTCCTTCCTCATCAGACTGCTGCGCGGCTGCCCCGACCCCACCCAAGCACGCCGCCTCGCGCGCGAGGTCCGCGACGCCGCCCACAACGGCGAGGGCCGCACCGCAGCCAGCGCCGCCATCGACGAGCTCAAGCCCACCGACCCCGACACGCCCCCACCACCAACCGACACCACCGAGTGAGCCCGACACCACGTGGCCATCGCCCGTAGCCGCACGGGGGAGCAGACCACCGGTGCCGCCGCGCCCGGCGAAGGTGTTGCCGGCAGGCCACACGGAGATCATCGGGTACATGCAGCAGCATCCGACCGTGCCTCCCCCACCCCCACCGCTGCCTGCCGTCGACGGCCCCGAGACGGCTGGCAGCCGGGGCGCGCGCCCTGAGGTGAGGCTGCGCGACGCGCTCCTGGGCGTGGCCGTGGTGGTCGTGGCGACGATCGTGACCGGAGGCGCGCTCGCCGTCTGGGCGCTGACCTCCCCGACGGTGCACCTGGGCAGCCCGTCGTTCGTCATCGGCGCGATGGCCGCGACGAGCGCGTCGCTGCTCGCCGGGGCGGCACCGACGCTGCTGCGCCGTCACGTCGGCCTGCGCGCCCTCGGGTTCGTGCGCGTGACGGTCACGTGGCTGGTCATCGCGATCGCCGGCGCGCTCGCGCTGCGGGTCGTGACGCTCGTCGTCGCGCTCACCGGCACCCTGGTCTTCGGCGCCCCCGCAGAGAACCCGCAGGCCGACCAGTTCGGCCCGCTCCTCGAGGGCGGCATCGCCTCCACGTCGTTCGTTGCCTTCGCGGTGTTCGCGGTCGTCGTCGCCCCGCTGGTCGAGGAGGTGCTGTTCCGTGGCGTGCTGTTTCGCGGGCTGCGGTCACGCATGCGGTTCGTGTGGGCCGCAGGCCTGTCCAGCCTCCTGTTCGGGCTGATGCACGGCCTTGGGATCCTGCTCGTCGCGACCGGGCTCGTCGGCTTCTTCTGCGCCTGGGTGTACGAGCGCAGCGGGTCGCTGTGGACCGCGATCGCCACGCACGCCGCGTTCAACGCGACCGCCGTCGCCGTGCTGCCCCTCGTCCCTGCCCCGTAGCACCCACACGGGCTGGCGTGGCCTCCATCGGCCTCTGCCGCCGCGACCGCCGAAGGTCACCGCAAGGCGTCGCGCAGCGCGCCGGCCACCTCACCGCTGACGGCGCTCTCACCGCCGACCACGCGCACCCCGCTGCGCCGCTTCAGCACCGACGCCGAGGCGTCACTGACTGCCTCGTGCGCGCTCGCGCTGCCGTCGACGAACACGACTGGCTCGCCGGCCGCGGCAGCCGCCGGCGCCACCGCCAGGCTGTCGGGCCAGTCGGCGAGGGTGGCCGCCCACGCCTCGTCGCCGTCCAAGCCCGCCTCCACGCTGGCGCTGGTCAGCTGGGCGGCGGTGTCCCACCGGTCGTCGCCGGCGATGCGGTGGGCCGGCGTGCCGGCGGCGTCGGTGACCGCGTCAGCGACGGCGTCGGGCAGGACGCTGGTGCCGCCGACCAGCCGCACGTCCTCGAGGTGGTCCGCGTCGGCGATCGCCTCCGACGCTGCCGTCGCGGACGGATCGTTGCTGGCCAGCAGCAGCGGGGCGCGCTCGTGGGCGGCGAGCGCCGCGACGGCGACCGCGTCAGGCCACCCGTCGATGCCGTTGGCCACATAGGCGTGGCTGGCCGGGTCGTCGGCCTCGCGGGCAACGTGCTCGGCGACCAGCGCCGCCGTGGCGTCGCGGTCGTCCCCGGCCACGCGCGTGACCTCGTCGGCGTGCTCGGCTGCCGCCCGCGCGAGGGCCGGCGACAGCGCGCGCTCGCCACCCAGCAGCCAGATGCGGTCGAGGTCGAGGTCGTCGAGGACGTCGGCGACGCTGTCGCTGCCGTCAGGCTCCGAGAGCGCGTCGCCGGCGGTGAGCACGATCGGCGCACCGACCGCGCCTGCGAGCGGGGCGGCGGCCAACGCATCCGCGTAGTCGTCGCTGCGCGCCAGGACCACCTCGCTGGTGGTCTCCGGGTCGGTGTGCTGCTGCGCGATGCTCAGGCTGGTGGCCACCCGATCGCCGCCAGCGACGCGGTCCAGGCCAGGCTCGACGCCCTCATCGTCCTCGTCGTCCTCGTCGGCGCGCGTCAGCTCCAGCGTGACCGAGGTCCGGTCGAGGAGCGGCACGTCCACGGTCGGGGGGCTGCCGTCCAGGCGCACGCTCGGGTCGTCGTCGACGTGCACCGTGGCCTCGCCGGCGGGCACGTCGATGAGCCGCGCGGTCCCATCGTGCCCGGTGGTGGCCGACACCGGCCCGTGGTCGTCGTCCCGGGGCACGGCGGTGACCGTCACCTGCGTGGCGGGAGCGCCGTCGAGCAGCGCCGACACCTCGACCGTCCCGACCGGCAACGGCGGCAGCGGCGTCCAAGCGTCCGGCTCGTCAGGCTCGTCGGGCTCATCGCTTGGCTGGTCGGGCTCCTCGCCGAGATACCGAGTCGGGTCGTCGGTGATGCCGTCCTCGGGCACGCCGAGGTCGGTCACCATGTCACATGACACGGCGTCGAGGAGGTCGTCGCCGACGATGGGCTCGACCGGCGGCGCGTCGCTTCCCTGGAGCCCCGCCGTCAGGCTGCTCGCGCCGCTGGTCGTGACTGCGCTCCCGTCGCTGACGCCGAACACCTGCGTGACGTGGACGGAGGTGGCCCCGTCATCCTCGTCGCACGACACCCCGACGCCGACGGTGTCGTAGGCAGCGCGCAGGATGTTGGCGCGGTGGTCGTCGGACTCCATCAGCTCGACGTGCAGCAGCGTGACGGTGGCCGCGTCCGCGGTGGCGAAGCGATGCTTGTTGATGTTCTCGCCCAAGCCCCGGTAGCGCGACGCGAACGGCTCCTGCCGGCGCGCCTCTCCCAGATCGCGGTGCTGCCCGTAGGAGTCCTCGTCGTGCATGCGCGCCGACCAGTCCGCCGCCAGCGCCGCGAGGTCGCTGTCCCACGCCAGGCGGTCATGGCCGCGCTCGACGCGCTCGGCGTTGACCATCTCGAACATGTCGACCGCGAGCGGCTGATGCTGCCGGTCCGCGAGCTCGGTGAGATCGTCGGCGTCGCCGGCGGCTGGCGTCGCGGCCATGCTCCACAGCGCGGCGAGCACGACCGCTGCAGCGCCGACCGCGAACACGGCGTGGCGAGCGAGGGCAAGGGTCACGTCAACGGTCTCCTGGTCAGGCCGCGCACAGGGCGCGGGCGTCGCCTCGGTCAGGCGGGTCGCTGGCGCTGGTGCGGTCACCGCCCGCCGTGTGCCATCGCCGTGACGGGCGCCAGCCGACCCGCGAGTCCACGACCACGTCCGGACCTCATCGATCCGGGCGACGCCCTCCTCGGCGAGCGGCTCCGCGTCATAAGGGGGCACGCAGCACCGAATGCGACACGACCGGTCGTGCCTCCTCCTCCACCCGCGACCCCCGGGTGGGGCCTGCCTGCGGCCAGTGGCATCGACGCGGGGCAGGAGGACGCCGACCTCCCGCGAGCGCCGACCATGGGCTGCGTCAGGGCTCGCCAGAGGGCTACGCAGTGGGATCGGCGAGATCGGCGAGCAGATCCTCGAGGACCAGCTCCTCCTCCACGGCCATGCCGTGGGCGCGCATCGCCGCGGCCAGCCGCGAGTCCCAGGGGGTCTCGGCGGCCGCCCCGACCAGCGGCTTGCGTGAGCCGGCGAGCGCCCCCTCGTAATCGACCGCGCGCAGGCGCCACGGCGCCGCGCCGGTGCGCGCCATGACCGCCGCGGCGATGCGCACCCCGGCCCAGTCGAGGTCGGCGTGCACGCGCAGCACCGCGCCCGCGGCGGCGAGGTGGTCGAGGAGCCTCCCGACCGCCACGCTCGGCTGGCCGTGGGTGCACACCAGCGGCGCCGACGCCGCTGCGAGGCGGTCGGCGGCGGCCGCCATGACGCTGGGGTTCTCGCACACGTGGACGGGCGTGCCCGCGTGGCTCGCGAGGTCGGGCGGGTCGCGCAGCAGCTGGCGCAGCGTGAGGGTGGCGGGCTCGCCGGCGCTGGCGTGCAGCGACAGCGTCCGTCCGGTCACCGAGGCGTCGTCTGCGGCCAACCCGAGCACGGTCACCCGCGAGGTGAGCGGGTCGACGGTCACGCCTGCCGCGGCCCAGCGCTCGCGACGCCCGCGCGCGGCGGCGTCGGGGAAGCACCACGCGATCGCGCGGAGCACCAGCGTGGCCACGGGCTGGTCGTCGTCCAGGGCGTGGCCGTCGCCGAGGACGCGCGCGGCCAGCACAGGGCGGCTCTCGGCGCTGGCGGGCAGCGCATCGACCACCGCGGTCGCCGCAGCCAGCAGGTCTGCGGCCCGATCCGGGTCGTGGGACCCGGCCAGGCGCCGCAGCAGGCCCTCGGCGCGCAGCTCGGCCACCCATCGGGTGCGGGCCTCGCCCCCATCGGCTGCGCCATCGCGGGCGACCGCCCACGCCTCGGCCTCCTCCCACAGCGCGCTCCAGCGCGCCTGGTGAGCGCGCGCGGTGGCGGCACCGTCCTCGATCGGCCCCGTGAGCGCGCGCACGGCGGTGGCCAGATCGGGTGCGATGCCAGCCTCGACGAGCACGCGCTCGACGTCGTCGAGGGGCACCGACAGCGAGGCCCCGCGCGCGGGCCGACGCCCGAGCAATCGTGCGATCGCCTCGCGCTGGTCGGGCGAGGCGTCGGCGAGCGTCGCGGTGCCCGTCAGCGCCTGCCCGCGGGCCAGTCGACGCCGGCAGCGCTCGACCAGCCAGGCCAGCGACGGATCGCCGAGCAGCGCGGCGAGGCGCGCGCGGTCGACCTCGGGCTCGTCGGCCACCCCGGGTCAGCCTCCCGGCGCGGTCGGCTCGGCCATCGGCGGCGTGGGCCGCTGGGCGGCGACGAGCTCCTGACCGTCCCACTCCCAGTGGCTCACGTGCACCGCGTCGATCCCGTCGACGCGGGCGAGCTGGGCGATCGCCAGGCCCGGCACGGTCGGATAGCAGCCCCACTCGCGCTCGCTGGTGGCCACGACGTCCAGGTCGAACTCGGCGAGCAGGCCCAGGCACTTGGCGCGGGCGTCATCGTCGATGCCCGCGAAGACCTCGTCGAGCATGATCGGCCGCGGCGCCTCGGCGCGCCCAGCGGTGCGGTAGAAGCTCGCGGCAGCGGCGAGCATCGGGACGGTGACCGCCAGCGCCCGCTCCCCGCCCGACGCCGGACCGGTCGCGCGGCGCCAGCCCGTCTGGGTCTTGCGCTGGATCACGAAGTGGTGCCAGCGGCGATAGTCGAGCGCCTCGGCGAGGTGCTCCTCCCAGCGCCCACCCTCGCGGGCGGCGCGGACCGCGGCGATCTGGTCCTGCAGGAACTCGCCGACCGCGGCGCGGCCCTCCTGCGACCACGCCTCCACCCGTTGGCGCAGCAGCCGCTGTCGCGCCTCCTTGAGGCCAGCCGGAGCATCGCCGCGAGGCGTCCAGTCCAGGCGCAGCGTCATGCCGGTGGAGGTCGGGCGCGCCGCGAGCTGCTCGTTGATCACCGCGACCTGCTGCTCGGCGGCGTGCACCCGCGCCGCGAGATGCTCGCCGACCTGGTCGATGAGGTGGGTCTCCAGCAGCTCGCGCTCCCGGCTGGTCAGCAGCCGCTCGCGCTCGTCGAGCTGCTGACCGAGCCAGGCCGCAAGCGCCGCGGGGCCGTGACGCTCGTGGCGGGCGACGATCTCCACCACGGGGGCACCGGCCTCGCGGCGCAGCTCTGGGCGGTAGTCGTGCACCCCGAGCACCTCCTGCAGCTGGCCGAAGCGCTCCAGCAGCTGCGTGTCGGCCCGCTGCCAGGCCTCCTCCCCGGCGTCGACGCCCTCGAGCGCGGCGTTGACCCGTCGAGCCAGGCGCACCGCTGGGTCTGCGGCCCACGGCCCCTGGTGGGGGTCGGGCACCTCGAGGTCGGGGGTCGCGGCCGCGAGCAGCCCGGTCGCGGCGAAGCGCTGGAAGGCGTCGATGGCCTCCCGCCGCCCGTGCTCGGCGGCCTCGACCTGCTCCTCGAGGCTGCGCACGCGCTCGGCCAGGCGCGTGGCCTGGTCGCGCCAGCCGGTGCGCCGCGCGTCGACCTCGGCGCGACGCGCGTCGAGCGCCTCGATGCGCCGCGTCAGCGCGCCCAGCTGCTCGGTGAGCTCGGCCACCGCGCTGCCGACCTGCGCGCGCAGCGTGTCCGCGCGGTGGCGGGCCGCGTCGGCCTCGCGGCGGGCGGCGACGGCCTCCTCGGCGCGCTCGTGGGCCAGGGCGACGAGGCGCTGATGGCGTCGCGCCTGCTCCTCGCTGCTGGCCTCGGCCTCGCGCGCGGCGGTCCGCGCTGGCCACGCCGAGCGGGCGGCGACCGCGTAGGCGTCGACCCGCTCGCGGGCCGCGTCGAGCTCGGCTGCCGTGGTCGGCAGGCCGAGGTCGTGGGCGGCCTCGTCGCGCTCGGCCCGCGCGCGGCGGGCCTGGGCGTGGGCCTCGGTCGCGGCCGCGTCGAGCTCGGCGACGCGTCGCTCCCAGCGCGCACGGGCAGCGGATCGCTCCGCGAGCTGGGTGTGCGCGTCGAGGACCGGGCGGGTCGAGGGCGTCGCGTCGGCCTCGGCGGCCAGCCGAGCCCGACGCGCGGCGAGCCGCTCGCGCTCGCCGGCGAGCGCGTCGCGCTCGGCGTCGATCTGGGCGAGCTCCTCGTCGAGCGCGGCGCGCCGCGCGCGCCGGGCCGCCTCCCGTGCGGCGTGGCCCACGTAGCTCGCCTCGGGCTTGGTCCAGCGACCCTCCAGCGGCCCGACCCGAAAGCGCCCGTCCTGGTCGATCCACGTCGGCGCGGTGGCAGGACCGAGCCCGATCGCCGACAGCAGCCCGTCGACCACGGCCGCGGGGACCGGCGGCTCGCCACCATCCGGTGCGGTCGCCGCGGGGCGCAGCGCCGCGGCGGCGCTCGCCTCGGGACGCGCCTCGGCCGCGCTGGCGGCGAGGACGACGTCGTGGGTCTCGGCATCGAGCAGGGCGCCGCCGGGGGTGACCCAGGCGTCGAGGAGCCCCCCGGCCTCCAGCGCGGCCTCGAGCCCGGCCCGCGCAGGGTCGGGGACGGCCTCGGCGAACTCGATCAGCTGCCACAGCGGCGCGCCAGCGCGATCGGCTCGCTGCGCGTCGTCGCGGGTGTGGGGCACCGGCGGGGTGGGCGTGGCACCCGCGGCCAGCGCGGCGCGCTCGGCGGCGACCGTCTCGCGTCGCGCCGCGAGGTCGGCGTCATGGGCGGCGTGGCGCGCGGCGTCGCTGGCCAGGGTGGCGTCAGCGGCACGGTATGCGGCGGCGACGGCGGCGCCGAGCGGGGCGTCGTCGGCGCCGCTGTCGGCCCACGCGACCACCTGCGCCTCCAGCGCCTCGCCGTCGATGGCCAGCTCGGTCAGCCCCGCGCTCCACGCGCGCACCGCGGCGGCGAGGTCGCGGCCGGCCTGCGCGAGCCGCTCGGTGGCGGCCTGCTCCTGCTCGGCGGCGTGGTCGCGGTCGCCCGCGGCCTCGTCGCGCCGCCGGTCGGCGTCGACGGCGTCGCGGTCGCGCTGCGCGGCCACGTCGGCCAGCCCGCGCACGTGGGCGACCTGCTCGCGTCGGCGCGCCGCGAGCGCGTCGGCGGCCTCGCGCGCCGCCTGCTCGTCGTCGGGGTGGGAGGCGAGCACCGCCCGATGCTCGGCGGCCACGCCGGCCGCCTCCGCGGCGGCGTCGGCTGCGGCGCGCGCCTCCTCGCGCATCGTGCGCGCCTGCGCGGCGGCCGCGTCAGCGCGCGCGCTCGCCTCGGCGGCCTCGTCGCGGTCCTCGGCGGCCTGGGTCGCGCGGGTCTCGGCGGCATCGGCGCGACGCTCGG
>PUKE01000106.1 GCA_003550425.1 Nitriliruptoria bacterium | reverse complement strand
CCCTCGCCGACGATGCGCGCGGCGTGCGAGAGCGTCTCGACGTTGTTGACCACCGTCGGGTTGGGGGAGGCCATGGTGGCGAACAGGCCGACCTGGAAGGGCGGCAGGATGCGGGGCATCGGCTCCTTGCCCTCGACGGTCTCCAGGAGGGCCTTCTCCTCGCCGAACAGGTAGTCGTCGGGCCCGGTGACGATCCCGAGGCGGTCGGCGCCGGGCCAGCCTGCCGCGATGGCCTGGTCTCGAGCGCTGATCAGGCGCTCCACCTCGTGGGTGAACTTCGCCTTGGTGCCGATGTAGGAGCGCGACGCGCCGACCACCTGCGCGGCGATCAGCACCCCCTCCACGAGCCGGAAGGGGTTGTGGGCGATGAGGGGCCGGTCCTTGTAGGTGCCGGGCTCGCCCTCGGCGGCGTTGCACACCACGTAGGAGGGATGGCCGCCGTCCGCGGCCGCGTCGCGCACCGAGCGCCACTTGATGGCCGTGGGGAAGCCCGCGCCCCCGCGACCGCGCAGGTGCGCGGCCTTCAGGTCGGCGAGCACGGCCTCCCCGCCCTCCTCCACCGCGCGGGCGAGCCCTGCGCCGCCACCGTCGGCGACGTACTCGTCCAGGCTCTCGATCGGTCGGTCGGGGAGGATCGCGTAGTCGGCCATGCTCGTCACCCCTGGGCGCGTCACCGGTCGTGCGGGGCGGTGGGGCGGGCACCTTGCCGGAGCGAGCCTGCTCGACCTCCGACATCGCGCCTCGCGGAGCGACGCACCACAGGTGCGCGGCGCTCTCCTCCCAGGTGTCGAGCAGCCAGCGGGCCCGCGCGGAGCCCGTCAGCTCGGCGTGGCGGGCGACCAGCGCGTGCACCCGTGCCAGGCGCCGACCGTCGGGGCGCCGCCCCTCGACGAGCTGGGCGTTGATCCGCGCGAGGATCTCGGCGGTCTCGTCCAGCACGAAGCACTCGCCGCCCGTCATGCCGGCACCGAGGTTGAACCCGGTCGGGCCCAGGACGATCACGGTGCCGCCGGTCATGTACTCGCAGGCGTGCTCGCCCACGCCCTCGACCACGGCGTGGGCGCCGGAGTTGCGCACGGCGAAGCGCTCGCCGGCACGGCCGGCGATGAACAGCTCGCCGCCGGTCGCCCCGTACAGGCAGGTGTTGCCGGCGAGCACCGCGTCGCCCACGTCGTCCTCCGGTGGGCGAATGACCAGGCGGCCCCCGCCCATGCCCTTGCCGACGTAGTCGTTGGCCTCGCCGTCGAGCTGGAACTCCACGCCGTCGGCCAGGAACGCGCCGAAGCTCTGCCCGGCCGCGCCGGCGAAGCGCACGCTGGCCTTGCCCGGCGGGGCGAGCCCACCCAGCATCGGGTCGCCGAACTCGAGCCCGATCGCGCCGCCGAGGCGAGCACCGACCGTGCGGTCCACGTTGCTGATCGGGTACTTGAGGTTCAGCACGGTGCCGTCCCAGACGCTCTCGAAGGCGTCGGCGAACACGCGGTCGTTCAGCTCGCCGCGGGGCGCCTGGATCGGGTCGGGCGCGACGAACGTGCGCGGGGCCTCGGCGTCGGCCTCGGGCACCTCGAGCAGGATCGAGGGGTCGACCGTCTCGGCGCGCGCGGGGCCCTCGACCTCGCGCTCGCGCAGCAGCTCCACCTGGCCGATCACCTCGTCCAGGCTGCGCGCGCCGAGCTCGGCGAGCAGGGCGCGGACCTCCTCGGCGACCATGAGCAGGTACACCGCCACCATCTCGGCGGTGCCCGCGTACTTGTCGCGGAGCTCGCGTCGCTGCGTGGCGATGCCGACCGGGCACGTGTCGCGGTGACAGGCCCGCGCCATGATGCAGCCCTGGGCGATGAGGGCGATCGTGCCGAAGCCGTACTCGTCGGCGCCGAGCAGGGCGGCCATGATCACGTCGCGGCCGGTCTTGAACCCGCCGTCGACCTGCAGCCGGGCCCGGCTGCGCAGGCCCTCCTCCACGAGGGTCCGCTGGGTCTCGGCCACGCCGAGCTCCCAGGGCAGGCCCGCGTGCTTGATGCTCGACAGCGGGCTCGCGCCGGTGCCACCGTCCGCGCCCGCGATCTGGACCTTGTCGGCCAGGCCCTTGACGACGCCCGCGGCGACCGTGCCGACCCCGTCGCAGGCCACCAGCTTGACGTTGACGCCGGCCAGCGGGTTCACCTGCTTCAGGTCGTAGATCAGCTGGGCGAGGTCCTCGATCGAATAGATGTCGTGATGGGGCGGCGGGCTGACCAGCGGCACCCCGGGCTGGGTGTGCCGCAGCCGGGCGATCAGCTCGGTCACCTTGTGGCCGGGGATCTGCCCGCCCTCGCCGGGCTTGGAGCCCTGGGCGATCTTGATCTGGTGCTCGTCGGCGTAGGCCAGGTAGCTCGGGGTCACGCCGAAGCGGCCCGAGGCGACCTGCTTGGCGTGGCTGTTGCGGTCCCGCGCCGAGCCGCGCGTGGCGAACCGCTCGGGGTCCTCGCCGCCCTCGCCGCAGTTGGAGGCCCCGCCGAGCCAGTTCATGGCCACCGCGAGGTCCTCGTGGGACTCGGGGCTCAGCGCGCCGAGGCTCATCGCGCCGGTGAAGAACCGCTGGACGATCGAGGTGGCCGGCTCGACCTCGGCCAGCGGCACGGGCTCCGCGCCGCGCTCGGCAGCGGTCACCGGTTCGACGAGGTCGCGCGGCTCGGTCGGCGGACGCCCGTTGACCAGGTCCGCGAACGTCGCGTAGTGCGCCGCTCGGTCCGGGTCGGCGGCGATGGCCTGCAGGCGCGCAGCCACCTGGTCCGGCCCGAGCTCGGCGATCTCCTCGCCATCGAGGCGGATCGGGTCGAGCTCGCCCTCGAGCCCCAGCGCCTGGTGCAGCGCGCCGATGACGTCGGGGTTGGTGACGTGGTAGTCGCCGCCGCGCTTGAACTTGTAGAAGCCCGGGCTCGGCAGGTTCGGGGTCGTGGCGTAGGCGGCCTGATGGCGGTCGAGGACGTCCTCCCCGAGCTCCCGCAGGCCGATGCCGCCGATGCGGCTCGGCGTGCCCGCCAGGCACGCGTCCACCACGTCGCCGGCCAGCCCGACGGCCTCGAAGATCTGCGCGCTGCGATAGCTGTCCAGCACGCTGATGCCCATCTTGGACATGATCTTCATCACGCCGTCGCGCACGGCGGCCCGGTAGGCCTCCTGCGCCTCACCGGCGCTCGGGCCGTCCTTGCCGAGACGACCGTTGTCGGCCAGCTCCGCGATCGTCTCGAGCGCGAGCCGAGGGCAGATGGCATCGGCGCCGTAGCCCAGCAGGCACGCGAAGGCGTGCGTCTCGCGGGCGTCGTCGGTCTCGGCGACCAGGCTCGTCGCGGTGCGCAGCCCCTCGGTCACCAGGCGGTGGTGGACCGCGCCCACGGCCAGCAGGGCCGGCAGTGGCGCGCGCTCGGCGTTGATGCTGCGGTCGCTGATCACGAGCAGCCCAGCGCCACCGCGCACGGCCTCGACCGCCTCGTCGGCGAGGGTCCGCACGCGCTCGGGCAGGCCCTCGGCGCCGCGATCGATCGCGAAGGTGGCGTCCAGCCCGGCCACCCCGAACGGCAGGTCATCGCGCAGCAGCAGCTCCTGCAGGCCCTGCGGGTACAGCATGAGCCCGTCGAGCTCGAGCAGGCGAGCGGCCTCGGGTCGCTCGGACAGGATCGGCGACCGCGGCCCCAGCTGGGTGCGCAGGCTCATGACCTGCCACTCGCGCAGGTGGTCGATCGGCGGGTTCGTGACCTGGGCGAAGCGCTGCTTGAGGTAGTGATAGACGGTCCGGGGGCGCTCGGCGAGCACCGCGATGGGGGTGTCGTCCCCCATCGAGGAGATCGGCTCCTTGCCCGCGGTGGCCATGGGGCGCAGGACGGTGGTCTGCTCCTCCTTGGTGTAGCCGGCGGTCATCTGCCGGTTGACGAGGTCCTCCGGGGAGCTGTCGACCGGCTGGCCGCGACCGACGGTCCGCTGGTGCTGGCGCAGCCACTCGCCGTAGGGCTGCCGGCTCGCCAGCGCCGACTTGAGCTGGCCATCCTCGACGAGCCCCTCGCCGCTGACCGGGTCGACCAGCAGCGCCATCCCGGGGCCGAGGCGCTCGCGGCGCACCGCCCCGTGGCCGCGGGTGCTGATGGCGCCGACCTCGCTGGCGCAGGCCACCAGCCCGTCGTCGCAGACCTGGTAGCGCAGTGGGCGCAGCCCGTTGCGGTCCAGCTGCGCCCCGATGCGGCGGCCGTCGGAGAACACCACCCCGGCAGGGCCGTCCCAGGGCTCGGCCAGCGCCGCGTGGTAGCGATAGAAGTCCGCGAGCTCGCTGGGCAGGTCCCGGCGCCCCTCCCAGACCTGGGGGATGAGCATGGCCATGGCGTGGCTGATGCTGCGCCCACCGCGAGTGAGGACCTCGAGCACGTTGTCGAGCTTGGCCGAGTCGCTGCCGTCGGCCTCGATCAGCGGCTGGAGCAGCTCCTCGGCGGCGGCACGGGCCTGGGCGTCGTCGGCATCGGCTGCGCCGAGCAGCTCGGGCCAGTCGACGCCGAGCGCGCCGACGCGGGCGCGCATGAGGTTCTCGTTGCCGTCGACGGTGTTGATCTCGCCGTTGTGGCACAGGAAGCGGAACGGCTGCGCGCGCTCCCAGGCGGGCTGGGTGTTGGTGGAGTAGCGCTGGTGGAAGATCGCCCAGGCACCCGCCACGCGGTCATCGCGCAGGTCGGGGTAGAAGGCGGCCAGCTGGTCGGCGGCGCTCATCGCCTTGTAGGTGACCGTGCGCGTGCTCCAGGAGGCGAAGTAGGCCCACACGCCGGCGTCCCGGCACGCGCGCTCGGCGCGCCGGCGGGCGAGGTAGGAGTGTCGCTCGGCCGACTCGTCCCCGACGTCGTCGGGCACGGCGTAGACCGCCTGCTCGATCGACGGCATCTTGCGGCGCGCGGTGTCGCCGACCGCGTCGGGCTCCACCGGGACCGGGCGCCACCCCAGCAGGTCGAGCCCCTGGGCCTGCAGGCCCGTGGCCACGGCCTCGCGCGCCCGCTGGCGCGCGCGATCCCCGGATGCGTCCTCGCGCCCGTCGAGGAAGCACATCGCGACCCCGAGGCGGGGCTCGGGCTGGGCGCCGTTGCCGGCGATGCCCTGGCCGGCAGCGCCCTGGCCGGCGGCGCCTTGGCCGGCGGCCCAGTCGGCGAGCAGCCGGCCAGGCACCGGCAGCATGAGGCCCGCCCCGTCCCCGGACTTGGCGTCCGCGGCGACGGCGCCGCGGTGGCGGACCCCGCACAGGCCGTCGAGCGCGGTCTCGATGAGCCCACGGCTGGCGCGGCCGAGCTGGTCGGCGACGAAGCCGATGCCGCAGGCGTCGCGCTCGGCGCGCGGCGAGCGGGTTGACATGGCGATCCCTTCGCATCCGGTCGGCGGTTCCCTCGTGCGCGACCCCCGCCCGAACGCGACGACGGCGCGCCGCAGGGCGGAGCGCCGTCGCTCTGGTCCCGACTATAGCCGCGCTCCTCCCCCCTGCCCGCCGCGCTCCCCGCGCCCGCCGGTCCTGGCCGCGGCGCTCCCCCGCCCCTGCCTCCGCCCCCTTCGATCCACGCACCCCTCCCGGTGTGTCGCCAACCCCGCGACTCCCCAGGCTCTGGCGACGCACCGCTGGCGCCGCCCGCCGGGTGTGTCGTCGAGGCCGCGGCTAGAGCCTGATCGCCGACACAGCGGTCAGGCAGTCGCGGGGTCGGGGTCGGGCGGTGGGCCGTGCGGGCATCGACCGACCCCCGCACGGCCCAGCGCCCGACCCAACTGGCCGAGTAGCTCCGGCCACCGATGGACCACGTCGTGATAGTCGGCCCGCAGGATCGGGATGCCGGCGTCCACCAGCATGCGACGGTCGCGTCGCACGTCGGCCCGACGCTGCTCGGGCGTGCGGTGGAATCGCAGGCCATCCAGGTCGAGACCCAGCGGGACGGCCTCCCAGAAGGCGTCGATGACGCCGAGCAGCTGCCCGCCGCGGTGGATCGGGACGTTCCATGTGGGCGCCGGGAGGTCCGAGCCCGCCAGCCGCAGGCTGGCGGTCCGCTCGAGCCACGAGCGCAGCTCGCCCTCGGCACCGGGAGCGGTGACCGCGGCCACCGTGCCCCCCCCGCGGCGCCCGGCTGCGAGCGCGCGAGCGCGCGCATGCAGCCGGGCGCGCCTGGCGGCCCCGACGCCGATCGCGTCGTCGACCAGCGCCGTGCGCTCCAGCGGATCGAGCAGCCGCGCGAGATCGATGACCGTGCGCTCACCCGTCGTGACGGCCACCCCGTCCACGACCGTGACGTCGTCACGGCAGAGCTCCCGGCTCCGATGGACCGTGACGTCCCAGCGCTCGAGCGGCCCGCTGCCCGCGACCGTGATCTCGATCGCCGCACCAGCGGCGCGATCCAGACCATGGACGTCGGCAGCGTCCCGATGCGACACCGCGGCCCGTCTGCCGGTGCCCAGCGTCGCCGCCCGTCGACGCAGCCAGCGGGTGCGGGGGACCCCGGCGAAGCGGTAGACCCCGGGCTGCTCCTCGACGAAGCGTCCCGCGGCGACGCGACGCATGACCTGCTCGGGCTCGAGGCCGACCTCCCAGGCCTGCGCACGGTCGAAGACGCCGTGCCGGCCCGCAGCCTCGGCGTAGCGGGCGAGCTGCCACTCCGCGACGTCGACCATGATCGCGCAGGGTGCCCGACCCAGCCCTGCGCCGACGGACGAGGCCCGAGTGGCTTGGGGACGACGCAGCACCGTCGACCGCTGGGCCCCATCCGCCCGCCGTGGTGTGTCGGCATCGGCTCCACCACCAGCACCAGGCGGTGTGTCGGCGTCGGCTCCACCACCAGCACCGGGCGGTGTGTCGGCATCGGCGCGATGGCGACGGCCTCGACGACACACCTGACCGCGCTCGGCGCTGCTGTGTCGCCAGAGGCCCGGGAGACCGGCTTCTGACGACACACCCTGCGACGGGCGGGCGGGGCGGCGGGGGCAGGGCAGGCGCGACGAGCGGGCGGGGCGGCGGGCGCGGGGCAGGCGCGACGGGGGCGGCGCCGGCGCGCTCGGGTCAGGCGGGGACGCCACCGCCGAACTGGGTGCGATGCAGGGTGGCGTAGAGCCCGCCGGCGTCGAGCAGCTCGCGGTGGGTGCCACGCTGGACCACCCGGCCGCGATCGAGGACCACGATCTGGTCGGCGCCGACCACCGTCGACAGCCGGTGCGCGATCACCAGCGAGGTCCGTCCCTCGAGGGCCCGGTCGAGGGCGGCCTGCACGGCGGCCTCGCTCTCGCTGTCCAGGTGGCTGGTGGCCTCGTCGAGCAGCACCAGCGCGGGGTCCTTCAGCAGGACGCGCGCGATCGCCAGGCGCTGCTTCTCCCCACCGGACATGCGGTAGCCCCGCTCCCCGACCACGGTGTCGTAGCCGTCGGGCAGGGAGGCGATGAGCTCGTGGATGTGCGCGGCGCGGCAGGCGGCCTCGAGGTCGTCGTCGGTGGCGTCGGGTCGGGCGTAGCGCAGGTTGGCCGCGATCGACTCGTGGAACAGGTGCGGGTCCTGGGTGACCATGCCGATGCTGCGCAGCACCGACTCGAGCTCGGCATCGCGGACGTCGACGCCGTCGAGGCGCACCGCGCCCTCGTCCACGTCGTAGAGCCGGGCGACGAGCCCGAGCACGGTGCTCTTGCCCGCCCCCGAGGGACCGACCAGCGCGACGGTCTCCCCCGGCTCGGCGGTGAAGGAGACGTCCTCGAGCACGGGCGTGGGCAGGTCGTCGCTGGGGGCGCGGGCGCGGTCGGTGTCCTCCAGCGACGCCAGCGTCGTCTCGGAGGCCGGGGGGTAGGCGAAGGAGACGCGGTCGACCTCGAGGCGCCCGCGCACGTCCTCGAGCGCGACCGCGTCAGGCGGGCTGGTGATCCGCTGGGGCAGGTCGAGGACCTCGAAGACCCGCTCGAAGCTGACGAGCGCGGTCAGGACCTCCACATGCGCGTTCGTCAGGCGCGCCAGTGGCTGATAGGCGGTCGTGACCAGCCCGGCCAGCGTGACGATCTGCCCGGTGGACACCGCGCCCTGGGTGATCGCCAGCGCGCCGCCGACGCCGTAGACCACGGCCACGCCCAGCGCCCCCACGAGGGTGAGCGTCACGAAGAACACGCGACCGATCAGCGCGCGGCGGACGCCGACCTCGGCGACGCGGCGCGCGGTCGACGAGAACGCCTGCGACTCCTCGTCGAAGCGACCGAACAGCTTCACCAGCAGCGAGCCGGCCACGTTGAACCGCTCGGTCATGCGCTGGTTCATGTCGGCGTTGAGCCGCATCTGCTCGCGGGTGACGCCCTGCAGGCGCCGGCCGACGCGGCGCGCCGGCACGATGAACACCAGCAGCAGCGCGAGCAGCGCCACCGTCAGGCGCCACTCGATGGACACCATGACGACCAGGGCGGCGGCGAGCTGGGTGAGGTCAGCCGAGACGTTGCCGAACTGGCTGGTGACCGCCTGCTGGGCGCCGATGACGTCGTTGTTGAGCCGGCTGACCAGCGCGCCCGTCTCGGTGCGCGTGAAGAACGCCTGCGGCATGCGCTGGACGTGGTCGAACAGGCGAGCGCGCAGGTCGTAGATCAGGTGCTCGCCGATGTAGGCGGCGAGCCAGCGTTGCAGCAGGTTGGCGAGGGCCGAGGCGAGCGCGACCCCGACGGCCGCGGCGAAGAGCCAGCCCACCACGTCGATGTTGTTCCGAAGCACCCCTCGGTCGATCAGCTGCCCGAAGATGACCGGGGGCAGCACCCCCAGCCCGGAGGCCGCCAGCAGCGTCACCAGGAAGGCCAGCAGCCGCTTGCGGTAGGGGCGGGCGAACTCCCGCCAGATGCGAGCGACCAGCCCACGGCTAGGGCGGTACTGGGCGACGTCGGGTGCCCCGCGGCGCACCGCCGCGGTGCCGGTGCCGACCGAGCGCGGATCCATCGCGACCAAGCATGGCACGCGCTCACGCGCACGCCGCGCCTGCGACCCTCACGCGCACGCCGCGCCGGCGACCCTCTCGACCCGGGCAGCGCCCAGCCGGCGTCAGGGCGCGGCCGCGTCGAACTCCGCCTCGAGGCGCTCGAGCTCGGCGAGGCGCTCCTCCCAGGTCGCCAGCGTCTGGTCGGCGTCGTCGGCGACGACGCCGTGGCGCAGCGTGAGCT
>PUKE01000140.1 GCA_003550425.1 Nitriliruptoria bacterium | reverse complement strand
TGCATCTGGCGGATGCCGAAGGGATACAGCGTGTGCGCCAGGTCGTCGCCATCGAAGCCGACGATGGTCGCCGGGTGGCCGACGTAGTAGTCGTCGTCGACCTCCTCGGTCTCCTCGAACACCGGCCCGGGCAGGCCGAGGTCGGCCAAGAGGTCCTCGATCTCCTCCAGGTCGCCGGTCAGGCCCACGAAGCGCTCATCGAAGCCCTCGAGGTACTCGCCCATGCGCTGCGCGTCGTCGCGCTCGGGGTCCACGGTGACGAACACGACCTCCACGTCCTCACCGGGCTCCTCGTCGAGGTCGTCCAGCGCCGAGGACAGGATCGCCAGGTGCGCGGGGCAGAAGTCGGGGCAGTGGGTGTAGCCGAACAGCATCAGCGTTGGCTGGCCCGCGGTCTGCGCGGCGAGGTCGTAGTCCTCGCCGTCAGTGTCGGTGAGCGTGGCCTCGGGGCGCTCGAGCGGCTCGGCCAGCTCGAGGCGCCAGTCGTCGCCCTCGGGATCGGGCGGCGGGGGCGCCTCGCCGGGGGCGGCGTCGATCGCCTGCTGGAGGATCTCCTCGTCCTCCTCGGCCGAGGGCGCGTCGTCACAGCCCGCCACCAGCAGCGCGCCAGCGGCGAGGAGGAGCGCGGTCCACAGCAGGGGACGGCTAGCCCTCGTCGTCATCGTGGTCCTCGTCGTGGTCGTGATCGTCGTGGTCGTCGTGGTCGTGGTCGTCGTGCTCGCCAGCGCCGTCGGCGGCGTCGACGACCTCGACCTCCACCTCCATGCTGCCGGCCTCCGCCAGCTCGAGGGTGAGGTCGTAGGCGTCGCCCTGCGCCAGTGGCTCGGGGGCGATGAGCATCACGTGCAGGCCGCCGGTGGTCAGCTCGACGGTCTCGCCGGCGGGCAGGGGGATCTCGTCGATCTCGCCCATCGTGGCCACCCCGTCCTCGACGACGGTCTCGTGCAGCTCCACCTCGCCGGCCTGGTCGGTGGCGGCGGCCACGAGGGCGTCGTCGCCGTCCCCGCGGTTGTCGAGCGTGAGGTAGGCCGCGGCCATGTCGTCGGTCGCCGGCTCGGGGGTCCGGGCATCGCTGACGGTGACGTCGCTCGTGCCGTCGGCGCCGCTCGCGCAGCCGGCGCCGAGCAGCGCGACGGTGCCGAGCGCGAGCAGGGTCCCCGCGCGTCGACGGGCGGGCAGGTGGTCAGTGCTCATCGGTGCTCCTCTCGTCCAGCCGTGCGGCCAGCTCGCGTGCGGTGTCGTCCAGGGTCGAGGAGGCGACCGGCTCGACCGCGCCGTCAGTGCGCACCAGCAGGACCCCAGCGGGATGATGGCGCAGGTCGCCGGCGGGGGTGCCGGTGCCGGCCCGCACCTCCTCGGGCAGCCCGAGCGCGGCCAGGGCGGCGTCGATCTCCGCTGGCGTGCCGGTCAGGCCGACGACGTCGCGGTCGAACGCCTCGAGGTAGGAGGCCAGCCGCTCGGGCGAGTCGCGGTCGGGGTCCACGGTGACGAAGACGATCGGCACCTCGGCGCCCTCGAGGCCCGCGTGCTCGCGGGCCAGGCTCGCCTCGGCGAGGTGCGCGGGGCACAGGTCGGGGCAGTGGGTGTAGCCGATCACCACCAGCGCGGGGCCGCCCTCCGTCTCGGCGGCGAAGTCCCAGGGCTCCCCACGGGCGTCGGTCAGGGTGAACTCGGGGCGCCGCGCCGCCCGCGCCTCCTCCTCGACCGCCAGCGCCTGGTGGGTGGCGGCGCTGGCGAGGTGCTCCGAGGGCGTGGGCGCCGCCTCGGGGCGATCGCCCAGGGCCAGGGCGGCGCCCGCGCCCACCACGACCGCGGCGACCAGCGCCGCCACCATCCGCCAGCGCCGCGGGTCCCGGGCCCACCCCGCCCAGCGCGTCACGCCGCGAGGGGCGGCAGGGGCGCCTGGAGCGGCGTCGGCGGCGGCGTGGGGCGTGGCGCCCGGGGCGTCGGCCTGCTCGGCGATGGCCTCGAAGGCCGCCAGCGCCGCCGATCGCAGCCGACGCGGCGGCTCGCGGTGCCCGGCCAGGCGGGTGCGACGGGTCACGACCGCGAGGTCCTCGCGCCAGCGCCGACACCGCCCGCAGGCCGCGAGGTGCGCGGCGACGGCGTCCTCGTCGGGCAGGCGGGCACGCCCCTCGGCGTCGAGGGGCTCGCCGTCGTGCGCGGCCGACAGCGCCGCGCGCACGTGGTCGCAGGGAGCGTGATCGTTCATGACGTCTCCCCAGGGGTCGCGCGAGCGGGCCGGCGAGTTCCCGGCGATCCTCGGCGGCGTCGCGTCAGCCCGACGAGCGCGTCGCCGCCGTGCCCGTCTCCGACTCCTCGTGGTGGGCGCGATGCTCGGCGATCAGCCGCTCCCGCGCACGGTGCACCCGCGAGCGCACCGTGCCGAGGCGGCATCCGAGGATCGCCGCGGCGTCCTCGTAGGAGCAGCCCAGCAGCTGGGTCAGCACCAGCGCCTGGCGCAGGGGCAGCGGGAGCGCCGCGAGCAGCTCGTCGGCCTCCACGGTCGAGGCCGCCTCGGCGCTCGGCGCGGGCCCGGTTGGCGCGAGGCGGACCTCGAGCCGCTCCTGCAGGCGGCGTCGCCGCTGGCGGCGGCGCAGCTCGTCGGCCACCGCGCGACGCGCGATCGCGAGCAGCCACCGTCGCACCGGCGCGTCGCCGCGGAAGTCGCGGATCGCGGTGGCCGCGCGCACCAGGGTGTCCTGGGCGGCGTCGGCGGCGGCCTCGTCGTCCCCGGCGAGCAGGGCTCGGCAGTAGCGCCACACCTCGGGCTCGAGCGCGGCGCACAGGGACGCGAAGGCCGCCCGCTCGCCGTGCGCGGCGCGGCGGGCAAGCGCTGCGAGCCTCGCGTCATCCACGGCCATCGTCGCCGCTCCCGCGTCTCGGACCCGCCGAGGTCCCCGTTGACACGGTGTCAATGGTGCCTTCCATGATGGCGCGATGCCGCGGACGGCGCTCGCCGCGCGGCGCGCGGTCCGCGAGCCCGACGTGCCCCGCTCGGCCCTGGACCCCTAGGCTCGCCGGCGCGACCCGCCCAGCGAGAGGAGCCGCCGTGCCCGAGCGCCTGCCCGCGTCCGTCTGGCCCCTGCTGGACGGGCTCAACTTCGCGCATGTGGCGACGCTGCTGCCGGATGGCTCGCCGCAGGTCACCCCGGTGTGGGTGGACCGCGAGGGCGACCTCGCGGTGCGCATCAACACCGCGAAGGGGCGCGTCAAGCACCGCAACCTGGTGCGCGACCCTCGGGTGGCGATCAGCGTCCACGACCAGGACGATCCCTACTCCTACGTGCAGGTCCGCGGTCGGGCCGAGCTCGTGGAGGAGGGCGCCGTGGCGCACATCCATGCGCTGTCGCATGCCTACTTCGGCCGCGACTTCCCGCTGGCGCCCGGGGAGGAGCGGATCATCGTGCGCGTGGAGCCCGAGCGCCTCGACGTGCACGTGCGCGACTGACGCGTCGCGCTCGCGCCCCGCCGCGCTCGCGGCGGTCAGGCCCGCCCGGCCTCCAGGCGCTGCATGCGCGCTGGCAGGTCCACCTCGGCGTGGGTGTTCAGCACCCCGCTCCAGGGCATCGGCGCCTCGAGGCGCACGGTGCCGCCAGAGACCAGGCGCGTGGGGACCGGGGTGGCCGCGGTCGCCTCGTCGAGCCGTCGCACCAGGCGGACGAGCACCAGCCCGCCGCGGCGCACCTCGGCGAGCAGCCCCTCCCAGTCGTCGGCGGCCCGCACGACCTCCTCGAGCAGGGCGGCGTGCTCGGCGGGCGCGTCGCTGTAGCGCGGCGCGTCACCGGCCAGCAGGGCGGCGGTCGTCTGCGCGAGGAGGCGGTCGACCACGATCGCCTGCGCGAGCTCCTGCTCGGCCGAGCGCGGCGCGTCCGCTGCGGGCGCCGCGCCCGCGCGGGCGAGGTCCAGCAGGGCCTTGTAGGCGTGCTCGAGGGCGGTGGTGTCCATCCCTCACTCCCACTCGATGGTGCCCGGAGGCTTGCTGGTGATGTCATAGGCGACCCGGTTGATCCCCGGCACCCCGTTGATGACGCGCGTCGCGATGCGCTCGAGCACGTCCCAGTCGATGCGCGCGAAGTCGGCGGTCATGGCGTCCTCGCTGGTGACCGCGCGGACGATGATCGGGTGCCCGTAGGTGCGCTCGTCGCCCTGCACGCCCACCGAGCGGATCGCCGGCAGCACTGCGAAGGCCTGCCACACGTGCTCGGGGTCGGCCCGCCCGTCGGGCCGCGGGCGCGGGGGCCCCTCGAGCCCGGCGCGGCGCAGCTCCTCGCGCACGATCGCGTCGGCGCGGCGCAGCAGGTCCAGGCGCGGCCCCGTCACCTCCCCGACGATCCGCACCGCGAGCCCGGGGCCGGGGAAGGGCTGTCGCCAGACGAGGTCGGGCGGCAGGCCCAGCTCCTCGCCCACGCGGCGGACCTCGTCCTTGAACAGCCAGCGCAGCGGCTCGACGAGGTCGAAGTCCATGTCGTCGGGCAGCCCACCGACGTTGTGGTGGCTCTTGATCGTGGCGGCGGCGTCGCCCTCCCCCGACTCGACCACGTCGGGGTAGAGGGTGCCCTGGACGAGGAAGCGCGCGTCGCTCGCATGGGCCCGCGCGGCCTCCTCGAACACGCGGATGAACTCCTCGCCGATGCGCTTGCGCTTCTCCTCGGGGTCCTCGACGCCCTCGAGGCGCGCCAGGAACCGCTCCCGCGCGTCGACGGTGACCAGCCGGACGTCGCTGTGGGCGCCGAAGGCCTCCTCGACGTCGGCGACCTCCCCCTCGCGCAGCAGGCCGTGGTCCACCAGCACGCAGGTCAGCCGGCTGCCCACCGCCTTCTCCACCAGGGCCGCGGCCACGGCGGAGTCCACCCCGCCCGACAGCCCGCACAGCACCGTGGCGTCGCCGACCTGCTCGCGGATGCGCGCCACCGCCGCCTCGATCACCGACAGGGAGGTCCACGTGGGGCGGGCCCCGGTGCGCGCCAGGAACGAGGCGAGCACGTCCAGCCCCCGCGGGGTGTGGCTCACCTCCGGGTGGAACTGCACGCCGAACAGCCCGCGCTCGGGATCCTCGAACGCCGCGGCCGGGGTGTCCTCGGTGGCGGCGGTGACGCGGAACGAGGGCGGTGCGGCGACCACGGAGTCGTTGTGGCTCATCCAGACGGTCTGGGCGTCCCCCAGCCCCTCCAGCAGCGCGCCGGGCTCGTGGATGGCCAGCTCGGTGCGGCCGAACTCCGAGGTGCCGGTCCGGGCGACCTCGCCGCCGAGGGCCTGGGCCATCAGCTGCTGGCCGTAGCAGATGCCCAGCACCGGCACGCCGGCCTGGAACAGGGCGGGGTCGATGGACGGGGCGCCCTCGGCGTGCACCGAGGCCGGGCCCCCCGACAGGATGATCCCCGCGGGACGGCGGGCGAGGAGCTCGTCGACGGGCGTGCTCGCCGGGACGATCTCGCTGTAGACGTGGAGCTCGCGCACGCGCCGCGCGATCACCTGGGCGTACTGCGCCCCGAAGTCCACCACCAGGACGGTGTCGAAGCCGTCGTGGCGGGCAGCGGCGGTGGGCGCGCTGGGAGCGGCGTCGGCGGTCACGGCGTCCTCGCGGGTGGGCGTGCGGGCGCGCAAGGGTAGCCGCCGGGGGGCGCGGGCCGCGGAGGCCATCGAGCGCCCTGTGGACGGTGCGGTGCCTCCGCGGTCTCGGACGCGACCGGCTCTATCCTGCCGTCACCGGAGTGGACGCTGCCCGAGGATGGCTCGCCATGGATGCCGACACCGCGACCTGGCTGCGCGAGGCCCGTCACGCCCGCGGGCTGGATGTCCGCACGCTGGCCTGGTCGGCTGGCGTGGCCCCCGCTGCCGTCGAGGCCGTCGAGGCGGGCACCGCCACCGAGCGCTTCGGACGCTCGCTGGCGGCCGCGTGGACCTGGGCGATCGCCCGCGCCCTCGGGCTGGACGCCGAGCCCCGCCTGGCCGCGCTGGACGGGCGCGAGCAGCGCCTCGCCGACCCCGAGGAGGGCGAGCCGGCCGTGCCGGGGCTGGGCGAGGCCACCGGCGACGCCGCGCGGGAGGCCCCATCCGATCCCCCGGCGGACGCCGACGAGCCCACCGCGCCACCGTCCGGCGAGGACCGCGACCTGGCCGAGCCCCAAGCCGACGACGCGCCCGATGCCCCGCCCGGCGGCTGGGACGAGAGCACCCTGTGGCTGTGGGCCCCACCGGACGACGCCCCCGAGGCTCCCGACGCCCCCGACACCCCCGACACCCCCGAGGCCCCCGAGGCCCCCGAGGCCTCGCAGGGCGCCGCCCCGCCCGACGACGCCGAGCCCCCCGAGCGCGCGGACCCCTTGGTGCCCCCCGAGCCCGTGGACGCCGGCGCCGCCACCGAGGACGCCACCAAGGAGGAGCCCACGCAGCGGCTGCTGACCCCGCCGCTGGCCGCGGGCCAGGACGCGCAGGCGAGCCCCGAGGAGCCCACCACCCCGCTGCCCCTCGGCGACGAGGACCACGACGCGCCGGTCGACGGCCTCGACGAGCCCTTCGAGGAGGAGCGGTCGCGGTGGCGGTCGCTGGCGACCTTCGTCGCCGGCTTCGCGGTCCTGGTCGTGGCCGGCCTCGGGGTGGGCGCCCTGATCGCCCAGCTCTTCGAGCCCGGGGAGTCGGGCGCCGATCCCGTCGAGGAGCTGGCCGAGGGCCCGCTGGAGGACGAGGAGGACGCTGCCGACGACGCCGCGCCCGACGACCCCGATGGCGAGCAGGGCGAGGACGGCGAGGACGGCGAGGAGGCCAGCCAGGCCGGCCTGGGCGAGCGCGCGCTCGGCGGGGATCCCGAGGCCGCCCCGGAGCCGGAGGACACCACGGTGCAGGTCCTCGACGGCTCGGAGCAGGACCACGCCCAGGACGTGATCGTGGTGCTCGAGGAGCACGGCTACCAGGTGATCGACAGTGGGCCGGCGGCCGCCGCCTGGGACGAGACGCGCGTGCTGGTCACCAGCGAGGCCGAGGACGCCGCGGCCGGCCTGCTCGAGCGCGAGCCGCGCCTGCCCGACGCCGAGCCCAACGAGGGCGAGCTCGACGAGGGCGTGGACCTGCACCTGATCGTCGGGGCGGACTGGCCGGAGCGCTGACCGCTACGCTGCGAGCATCCAGCCCCCGGCAACGAGCTCCGGATGAGCGACCCTGACGACTTCGACGAGTTCGACGACGACGAGCTTGGCGACGACGAGCTCGACGGGCCCGACGACCATCGCGCCGTCCCGCTCGATCGCTACGAGGCCGCGTCGGTGCGACGCGACCTCGACGACCTGGCCGCGTTCCGCGACACCTTCGGCCCCGAGGGCTACAAGGGCGTGAGCGTGTGGTGCACCGACTGCGGCGAGGACCACTACTACGGCTGGGACATGCTGCAGGAGAACCTGCAGGCCCTGTTGGACTCCGGCCAGTCGCCGGTGCACGAGCCGCCCTTCGACCCCCATCCCGACGACTACGTCGACTGGCAGTACGCGCAGGGCTACGTCGATGGGCTGTCGGATGCGGCGGTGCCGCCGGTCCCCGCCGTGCGCGACCGGCGCAGCGGCTGCCCCTTCTGCGCCGCCGGCCTGCCGGCACCCGGCGATGGCGCCGAGGTCGTCTACTGCCCCACGTGTGGCACCCATCTGGGCACCGCCAAGGTCGCCCACGTCCTGCGGGAGCAGGGCTGGTCCGCCGATGCGGTGCGCCAGCTGCTGAGCGCCGCGCGCCTGCCGGTGCCCGAGGACCTGCTGGACGAGCGCTGACCGGCGCGCCGCGCCCGTGGTCGGCCGCGGCGGTCGGCGCCTAGCCGCGCCCCATGCCGATGCCCTGGGCGCGCTGGTAGGTCTTGCCCTCGGTCTGCAGCGCCGGCGCCACCATCATCTCGGCGCGCTGGAACTCCTTGATGGAGGCATGGCCCGTGGTGGCCATCGAGGTCCGCAGGGCGCCAGCCAGGTTCAGCGTGCCGTCGTTCTCGGCGGCCGGCCCGGCGACGATCTCCCGCAGCGAGCCGATCTGGCTGACGCTGACCCGCGCGCCACGCGGGAGCTCGGGGTGGAAGGTGGCCATGCCCCAGTGGTGGCCGCGCCCGGGGGCCTCGGTGGCCCGCGCGAGCGGCGAGCCCAGCATCGCCGCGTCCGCGCCGCAGGCGATCGCCTTGGCCACGTCGCCGCCAGTGCGCATCCCGCCGTCGGCGATGATGTGCACGTAGCGCCCGGTCTCCTCGAGGTGGCGGCTGCGCGCCCCAGCCGCGTCGGCGATGGCGGTGGCCTGGGGCACCCCGATGCCGAGGACCCCACGGGAGGTGCAGGCGTTGCCCGGGCCGACGCCGACGAGGATCCCAGCCGCGCCGGTGCGGGCCAGGTGCAGGGCCATCGAGTGGCTCGCGCAGCCGCCCACGACCACGGGGATGTCGTAGCGCGCGATGAACTCCTTGAGGTTCAGCGTGTCGGGCCGCGAGGAGACGTGCTCGGCGGAGACGACGGTCCCCTGGATCACCAGGATGTCCAGGCCCGCCTCCAGCGCGGTGGCGTGGAAGCGCTCGACGCGCTGGGGCGTGAGGCTCGCCGCCGCGGTGATGCCGGCGTCCTTGAGCTCAGCGACGCGCTTGCCGACGAGCTCCTCCTTCACGGGCTCCTTGTAGATCTCCTGCATGCGCCGCGTCGCGACCGCGTCGTCGAGCCCTGCGATCTCCTCGAGCAGCGGCTCGGGGTCCTCGTAGCGCGTCCACAGCCCCTCGAGGTTGAGCACCCCGCACCCGCCGAGCCGTGCCAGCTCGATGGCGGTGGTCGGGCTCATCACCCCGTCCATCGCCGCGCCGAGGATCGGCACATCGAACTGGTAGGCGTCGATCTGCCAGGAGATGTCGATGTCCTCGGGGTCGCGGGTGCGCCGCGAGGGCACGATCGCCACGTCGTCCAGCCCGTACGCGCGACGTCCGCTCTTGCCGATGCCGATCTCGATCTCGGTCACCCCTGGCCCTCCTCGCCTGCGGATGGTGGGGCACGCGCGGGCCGCGCGCGCTGGGAGCGGCCAGCCTACCCCTCGTCGGCCCCATCCCACGGGGCTGCCCGCCCGCCGGATCGCGCCGCCGGGTCGAGGCGCCCGCAGCGGTCCGCTACCCTTTGCCTCGCCGGGCCGGTCGATGCCGGTCGGCGGGGACCCGTGACGACCCGATCCTTGCGATGGGGGAGCGAGGCATGGCAGAGGCTGGTCACGAGCGGGCACGGGCGCACCTCGGGGGCGGCGTGCTGGTGGC
>PUKE01000292.1 GCA_003550425.1 Nitriliruptoria bacterium | reverse complement strand
TTAACCAGCCCAGCGGCACCATGTATAAAATACCCGCCGCAGGCAACAAGCAACACGACCATAAGGGCCAGCAGACCGGCATGCAGAGCACTATCTACATATATCATTTTAACTCCCCCCCAGCGTTGTACTCGGCTTTAATTTTCAACATAAGGTTCCTTATATCCCGCTCATGGTCCTTGAACGGCACCCACATAGGCTTAGATATGCACTCACTTATATCTGTAGCCTTGCGCCAGCCTGCGTAGGTCTTTTCAACAACCGAGAGCCCCAGCAGGCGCTTATCTATGAAGCGTCCGCTTGAGAGCTCGTAAGCCAGCTTGTTTTTAATTATCCAGCCAGTTTCCAAAACATTCGGAGTCATGAAGTTGTTGCTGTCTCCGTACACCTTTTTAATCGCTTCCCGTGCTGTTGGCATTTTTATTGCCCCCCCCCTTGTTTTTTAACTCAATGCTCCGCTTATTCTATCGAGCAAACCGCATAGTTTTAAATATTCCTGCTCATATATCTTGTTGTGCTTATACAGCTTATCGTGGTAATCGCCCAGCTTTTTCAAGTTGGCGTTAAGCTCTTCTGAAAGCTCTGCATCCTGCTGGCTCTGCATCCTCTTCAGTATCTCTTCACGCAAGTATTTAAGCTGGCGGCTGTATTTATAATATGCTCTGGTCAGGCACTCCGAGGCGTCATTACTTGCCGGGTCCGACAACAACTGTTCCCGGGATTTAGCCTTGCGCATGTAGAGATTTAAAACCTCTTCATCGGTGAAGGTGTTAATCCCCACCCATGTTTCAATCTTGTCGTTCTCCTGCTCCAGCTTGTAACCTTCTTCTTTCATGAACTCCTCTGCCCCTCTCAACGTCTTAAACCAGCGGGACTTGACCGCAGTTACCGCCAGAAACCTCCCGCTGTTCTTCATGATTTGCCCCCTGTTGCCGCCCTTTTCATAGTCGAGTATCACCGCAAACCCCCCCCTTAAATTATTTCCTGAGCTCTTCTCTGTAGCGAATGAGCTCGCTCCTGTATATTTCTAGCCGGTCCAGCAGGTCAGGAGTTTCTCCGTCGGGCATGTGTTGCGCTTTAAGTTGTCCTATCGACTCGCTAAGGTCGTTGATGCTCCCGTCGACAATATTAAGCAGTTCTTTTTTGGTAAAAGTCATTATTGCCTTGCCCCCTGTTTATTTTTTTAAATCCACTCGTAACTGGTTTGCCATACATGCAATTCTCTAGCGTCCACTATAGCGACCTCGTCAGTGTCAAAGTCTATCTTGACCCATTCTCTTTGTTCAGGATATCCTATCCCCAGAGTCAGATATAACTGCCGGGCCTTATCCCCATAAATGTCCCTTGCTCGCTGGCGGACCTCTGAGAGCCCGTGAGCCAGTATTCTAGCGGTAACATCGCTGGCCCCGTGCTTCCGCAGGACTGAAACTTTGCCTCTGAATATGCAGCCGTTAGCGTTGCTTATAGCTGAATTTAACCATATCTCCCGCTTGCTATTGCCGTGTATCTTTTCGGCCCACTCCTGCACAATCTTTGTTAATTCCTCCAATACCGGGTCAGGTTTCGTAGTCATTTTTAAAGCCCCCTTTCATGCACTCTTAACTTGCCGGTCATTCTGGAGATATCACAATCGTATAACAGCCCCCCTGCCTCAATAACTACAGCGTCCCGGTCCTCCTCTACAATGTGAAAAGCCCCGATGTCATCCTCCAACTCTACACGGTTATACTCCAGCTGTTCAATGACTTCGTAGGCCTTGCTTTCAGCCATTTTTAAGCCCCCCTTTTTAGCCGATAAAGCTCCTGTGGCAGTACGGGCACCCGGTAACCAGCGTGCTGGCGGCGCTTTCAAGGTCCCACTCTTCATAAACCTGCTTGTCGCAGTGCCAGCAGTAGCCGACAACTCCAACAAACTGCTCGATGCCCCTCTTCTGACAGTACATATATTGAGCAACGGCCTTCTCAAGATTTTCTTCAGATATTCCAAAATATGCCAGCTTCTCAATCATTTCTCTGGCCTCTTCCCGGGTCAGCTCTGCCATGGTTAATCTTCCTCCAATCTTTCCCCAGCATCCAGCGGGTCAAACTCAAACTCTCGGGCCTCTGCCTGCACGTCCTCGTAGCAGTCCGGGCAAACTATTTTGTACGGGATACCATAACGGTCGTGCGTCGTTCTCAAATCAGATATAATCACCTTGTCCCAGCAGTTCTGGCAGGACCGTAGCTCAGCGTGTTCAGCCAGTGTTGCAGTAACATCCCGGCTTAAAATGTTTTCATCCTCCGGGATGTATTCGGCAAACGTTATTTTAATTTTTCCTGCGTGCCGTTCGGCAAACTTCTCAGCATCGGTCATCGTCTCAAATTCTTTAGTTCTTGAGGCCTCTGCTTCGAGGTCTCGATAATCCACAAATATCATTTTGGACCCCCCTGTTTTCAAGATGCTAGGGCCAGCCGGAGGACCGGCCAGCCCCGCATGTTTAATTATCCTCTTTGCGGTAAATCCTAGCCACAGCTTTGTCAGTGTCATTGTAGCTGTTAAAGTCCCTTGCGAACTCTTCCGGGTCCGGCTTTACATCGGACAGACATTCAGTCTTTTCCCCATCCTCAAACTCAATAACCCAGCAGGTATCAGGGATAGCAAAATATCCCTTGTCCACCATATCCATTGCTTAACCCCCCTCTTAATACAGCCCGTATTTCTCGGCGGCTTCTCGGTCCGCCGCCTGCACCATGAAATGCGCACCATCACCGGGACAAGTTCCGATATAAAGGTCGTCAGGCAGTATCTCCTCAATAGTTTCTTTAGCCTTTT
This sequence comes from Nitriliruptoria bacterium, assembly GCA_003550425.1. Taxonomy (GTDB): domain Bacteria; phylum Actinomycetota; class Nitriliruptoria; order Euzebyales; family Egibacteraceae; genus PUKE01. Next base: position 6,495 of record PUKE01000292.1, on the reverse strand, counting down.
CAATGTGCTCATGGCCTACATAACTGCGTCCCATGTGTTCGCTGTAATCTATCGCACCCTCCAGACTTTTAATCCTCTTCAACAGCTTCATCTTTACTTCCCCCGGCAGGTTCTCCTTTTCCCGGTCCCAAATGTGCTCAAGGAGGGTTAAGTATCCTTCCCCCAAATCAATCAGCTTCAATGTCCCCCGGGATATGCTGTAACCTGCATAAAAGTGGCCGTCAAGCTCGAAATTCTCTTCAGCCTCCGGGCAATCATGGCCGGCATTAAGACTCTCAAGATATTCGCTAAATATCCTGACCTTGACTTCCTCCAGATTGTAGGCGTTAAGCGTTCTCTGGACCTTTTCACCATCCCGCATCTCAAAGAGCTTCCCGCAGTGGCGGCAAACTATAGTCGCCTCTTCCCGGTGGCTATCCCAAACCACCGAGACCCTACCGCCACGTGAAAGCTCCTCAAACCTCTCGAGCAGATAGTCAGTAAATGTCATTTTTAAAGCCCCCCTGTTAATTGTCCTGAGTTACATGCTCTTCAGCATGTTAAAATGCTCGGTCCGGCTGTGGTCCTCAATGAAGCAGACCAGATTGAAAAGTCCCAGTTCGTTAGCAACCGACTGGACGCCCCTGCGGTCCATCATGTTAACTTCTCCAGTGTCCCGCACCTGTTCGAGCTCGTCAATGATGTCGGCCTTTTCCTCTTTACTGAGCTTTTGCATTTTTAAAGCCCCCCTTCTTTTTGTGATTTTACCATGCCAGTATGTCGTAGTCTCCCTCAATCTCTGAGTCATCCTCCACTCTGTCGATATAATCCTGCCAGCTCTCGATGACAACCTCAACGTTTTCTGCGTCGAGCTTCAGCCCGGCATTGTCCGGGTCGTGGCACTCGTCGTTAATTTTCCTGAAGAACTCTTCGCAGGTATGGTAAAAACCGTTGTGGACGTTGTGGCTAAAACCATTAGGGTCAGCATAGACGTATTTCTGGCGGACCTTCTTGCCGTCCTTGTATATTTCAATATGAAAGCGGTGGACCAATTCCCCGGCCAGATGCTTCTCAATATCAAGCCCGCACCCATTTTTCCACGTTAACTTCTTGCCATTCAGCACCTTCGGTTGTAACATTTTTAAAACCCCCTTTTTTCAAGATAGGTTAAAGCTCCATGAGCCCGCCGGGTGACCAGCGGGCCCCTGCAACCTTAATCCTCCAGAAACCCAAAACCTGCTTCGTTCCTCAGCGGCCAGCTTCCGACGCCGGCGCTGTCTATGAAAAACTCTTCGTTACCGTCATTCCAGTGGATTTCGTGCCTTTCACCGGTTCGCTCATCCTCTATCTCTGCATGCAGGCAACGCCAGCCGTCCATCCAGCCATCCCCGGCCATCCAGCTGTCAACAACAGTGAAGCCAACAGCTTCAATTTTTTTGAGCTCCTGCTCTGCCATCCTTTTATGCTTACGCACCCGGTCATCTGAGTATCCCCAGCTGAGCTTTTCTTCGAGTGCCTCCAGTGCCTCGATGTCTTTCTCGGTAAATTCTATGGTCATTTTTAAAACCCCCCGGTTTTAGTTTTTTACTGGTTAAGCCACAATCGTATAGCAATCTCAGTTGTCTCAAGCTCTTCGGACCGCTCCTTCAGGGCCTCCAAATCCTTTAATATCTTTTGCAGGTGTCTATTCTGTTCAAGCAACCCAGTATCCCTGCCAACTTCCGCCCGTTCAAGCATACCGTCCAGCACCTTCATTGCCCGCTCCCTCTCGTCCTGCATGTCGTTCTCCAGCCGGGCCCGCCGCATCTTAAGGTCCCCCTGAATAGCTTTGAGCTTTTCTTTAAGTTCCATTTTTTTTAGCCCCCCTATTTGAGCTTTGCGTATGCGTCTACATTTTTGTTGTCCAGATAGTCAAGCACCGCAGTACCTGCCGGCCTGTCAAAAGTTGCTAAATTCTTTTTGTCCCTACTGTAGAAAAACGGCGTCGGCACTTTATAGTGTCCTGTTAAAACTGCTTTGTCCTGCTGGTATGAAACCTTAATGAAATCCAAACCACGATAAGGATGGTCGTTATCCATGAAAATTACAATCGGCACTCCGTCATCTACATGCCATTTAATTTCCCAGCGGGACCCCCGGCTTGCTCCTACTCGTACTTTTTTAGTCATTTTTAAGCCCCCCACGCATGCACGCAGTATTTATATTGTTGGCTCCAGCTTGACCTTAAAGGTGGCGGCCTAGCCACGCATCCATTCGCACCGCCTTATCCGCTGGCTTCCGTTCGGGGTCCGGTTGCTATCCCGTCCCCCGGGACCGAGGGTTTTCGCTCGCCTGTTCCCCTGAATTTTCAGACTTTATTCCGTCCCCTCCACTTCCGCCCCGGGCCGGTCTCAATGCCGGCCAGCATTTTTGCGGATTTACCCTGAGCCCTATCTTACTCACCGGCCATCAATCCCCGGTTCTTCATTCAGTCTCAGGAGCTTCATCGGTTCAGGTGTTACGCCCTACTCGCTCATGGCCCTGCGGGTCGTGGCGCTTACCTCGTGTCCCGGTAGATATCGGTACCACCCGTTACTTAGTCGGTCGATATCCAGCTGTCAAGGTCCGCTTCGCTTCTGCCGCTTTTGCTTGCATCCTTTGTGTTTCGGCCCGGAAAACCGGACCATGTCCATAGTACCATTTAGGTGGACACTTTGTCAAGGGCTAAATGAAAGTTTTTTTAAATCCCCCTGCAATCCCCGTCATGCCGGGATGATTAAATTTTTGCACGGTATACTGCGCACGTAGACATGGCGGCAAACCCTTAAATCGTTTTTAAGGGGCCTGAGACGCTCGTAATGCGTTTTGCTTGAAACATAGGTACCTTAGTATCTCGACGGGCAAAAACCTGCTCAGCGCTCTCTCAGCGTCCTTAGAACTCAAATCCTCACAGTCGGATTTTAAGGCAGAGGCGCTTGTATTTGTATCGACCCCCGGGGGGTCTCCTGCTCCTGAGCCTCTCAGGGCCGTTTAAAAGGGCCTGATTTAACCAAATACCCCCTGCCCCGTATTTTTTTCAAGTTGCACTTTAGGTTTCTGTCGCTTGCACTTTACAGCGGCCGGTGTAAAGTTAAGTACCGAATATTTAAAATTTTGTAAAGCCAGATACCCAAAATCTGCTCTCGTGTAAAGCGTCAGTCGCTGGCAGGTTATGGAAAATTATCTGCCGGTCCGCAAAATTAATTGCCGCCTCTTCTGTTGACCTTAAATGTGGCCGGTGGGGAAGCCCTCCATGGCCGCCCCTGTTTCTTTGCACCAATTAACCAACGATTATCTTTGTCATAACAATAAGTAGCCGGTTTCCGACCCCCGTATATTTCAGCCTGCATCCGGGGATTTTTGCTTAAATCCATTTAAATGCCCCTGAGAGCCTTATATTAATCCGCAGAGCTGAACCCCGTACCTTAGAACCTCGAGGCCCTCAAATTGACTCATGAGCCTCTCAGGAGCTCCAGACCCCAAATCGTTAATATCGGATTTTAAGCGAATGGTGCTTGTCTTACTATCTACCCCCGGGGGTCCCCCGCCTATTAAGCCTCTCAGGGCCCTTTAAAAGCCTCTAAAAATGAAAAGTACCCCCGCCCCCTACACATAGGAAGCGGGGGCCGGGGGCAACCTTTTTAGCGTAAAAGTAGAGCAATCCCAATAGCGGATAGGCCTATTAAAGTTGCACGGTCGTAAAATCTGGAGGCCTCTATCGTGTTAATCCTCTCTTCTTGTAATTGTAAAGCCCTTCGGTTTAATTCCAGCTGTTCATCTTTTACCTGAATTATTCCTGTTAAATCTTCGACCTGTTCCTCCAGCTTTGAGTTTCTTTTCTCAAGCAGGTTAATGGTCTCCTGCTTTGACTCTATGAGTTCATCCTGTTTTTGTCGTTCAATACTCAAGCGTTCATTTAAAAGCTCGTTTTCCCTCTCCAGTGTTTCAATATATTCGGCCAGCTCTATTACTTCCTCTTCAGTTAAACAGTAAAGTTCTCCCTCCTGCTCGATATCTGATAGTGGTTCTTCAGCCACTGCCGGAGTTAAGAATAGACTCGAGCTTATCAACAGCACTATTAATATCGTGCTCAGTCGCTTCATCATCAACCCCCTCCAGTATCTCGTCGGTCTCTTCTCTGGTTTTTTTCAAGATTACTTTAAGCTCTGCATCGGTCTTTTTGCTTTTGTCAATATCCTCAGCCAGCGCTTCAATCTCCTTCTCCCGGTCCGCTATATCCGCAACCGTGTCCTTAACCTTGCCCTCCAGCTCTTTGTCCTTCTGCTGTTTCTCTTCGACCTTCTTCTCCAGTTCTCTGAGTCTTCCCCGGTCCCTGCGGCCCAGTTTAATCCCGAGGATAGCCAACAACCCAAAGGCCGTAAAAAGAGCTATGTCGGTGAAGTTCTCTATTATCCAGCGTGGCGCCTTTAAAATTCGGTCCATATTTTAAGCCCCCTTATCTGGTCCAACCTTATCTGAATAGCTCTCGTATTTTTTACCCAGCGCATCGGATATATCAAAGGCAAAAACGCCGCCGGTTACCACCGTGGCCCAGTGGCTTCCTTCAATATATCCCAGCCGCAACAATATTGTAGCCACTGCAAAAACAGTTCCAGAAAACACAAACTTCTTTGATATGAAGCTAATCAGGCGTCCTTTAATTTCCGGGTTCATCTTTTAAGCCCCCAGTCGCTCCCTGAATAAATCCATATCAATACCCGGACAGACGTTTGCACTGTGTCCCGGGTACTCGTTATGTCCCTTTGCCCTTATGATAGGGACTCCATAGGCCCGCCTCAGCCTGTTAACCATCCAGAGAGCAGAGTCGTATTGCTCCGGTGTCGGGTCCTCGTGCTGAAAGTTGCCTATTAACATGTACGATATAGTGTGCCCGTTATGGTCCCCTACAGACCAACGTGATTGCCTGTCTAGGCCGGTTTTATATATCTTGCCGTCCTGCGCTCCGACATAGTGGTACCCGATACCCGGCCAACCTCTGTCAATATGAAGCTGGTTAAAATACTCTATTGCGGCCATGCCCGTCCGTCTACCGTCAGCGCTGTGGTGGATATCTATATTTGTAATATCCCCCAGCGCCCTGCGTGGATAGTCTCCGGCATCCCGCAAATCGTCAACAACATCAATTATCTGCTTCACTGCTTACCCCCCTTTCAAGCGCCATTATCTCCTTTTTTGCAATACTCTAGGATTGCGTTCATAAGCTCCCTGAATGTCAGGTTTTCTTCATCTATCTTTTGCTGGACAAACTCCCCCAGCTCTTCGTCTTTATCCATGAATTTAGACAATAACATGAACGCATAGTACCTGTTAAGCTCTGTCCCCTTAAAACTTCTCCCTAGGCCCAGTATTTGATGTAGCAAAAACATGGCTAATATTGCTGACAGGACCACTGTAATCATTGTCGCTATAAGTGACCTGCCTGCCGCTTTTTCAAGTTCGGTTATTCTGGTAACGTCGAGAGTGTCGACAAACTGTTGATATACTGCCTGCTCCAGAAATCCGCAGTATACCCTGATATCCACTGGCCCCTCCAGCTTTTTGCTGTTGTAAAACAACCTATTTTCTGCTCCAAAGTTCTCAGCTCGCTGGCTTGAAGCGTTAATAAAATAGGGGCTGTCAACCCACTGCAAAACACTGACCCCGTTGCCGCTTTTGAGCATCCATTCGACCGGGACATTTTCGTACTCTTTAATCTCGTACTCTTCATATATTATTTCGCCATCCCGTTCGGCCACGATTAAGAAAAAGTCAGCAGTATTCTGGATTAACTCGAGGTCCTCCGTTAAAAATCCCTCTAAGAACTGCCCTTCGCTAATTTCTCCTCTTTTGTAGCTGGCCAATCTGTTATTCCAGCCAACCTCAATGGCCTCGAGAAAATTAATGTTCATCCGTATGTGTATATCTTTGTATTCCTCAAGCTCCTCCTCCCGGTGCTCCAGAGCGGCTTCAATGCCTCCTTGAAAGTTCATCACCTGCATGCTCATATAGGCAAAAAACACGCCCAGAACTAGGAGGAAAAGCCCCAGAATAACAAAGATTATTTTTCTTTTCCTCTCAATGTATTCAAACATCATTACCCTCCTGATATAACCATTTTCGCAAACCTCTTTTTATATGCTCTTTAATCCCTCCTGAAAGTATTAAAACCAGTATTCCAATTGACAGTTTTTTTGCCACATGATGCTTTGCGAACCCTACAATGCCAGCAAAGCCAACGGCTATATAAAACCCTAAATATTCATTGATAACGACGCTCATGATATAAGCAAGGAATGATGTTGATAGCACGTTCGCCAGCAAAACCTTCAGTTCTCGTGGCTGTTCGCTCCAGTGGCGTGTTATTTCTCCTATCAAAGCCCCGGAAATTACCGTCACGAAAAGCAGGAAAAATGCCCGGTTTTTTACAATAAAATCTATTAAGGTTCTTTCCATGTATAAAAGCCCCTCTGACCGCCTCCTTTTTCTCTGTGCATAGTA
>PUKE01000326.1 GCA_003550425.1 Nitriliruptoria bacterium | reverse complement strand
CGGTACTCGCCACAGATCCGTGACGCGTGTGTGGATCATGCGGTCAAGATCCATGCGCACGAGCTCGTTCTAGACATGGCCAGCGACACGGGCCGGATGATGTGGACGTTGCAGGCGATGGTCTCGGCAGCCGAGCGCAACGCGATCTACTCGCGGCTGCTGCTCGGTCAGATCAGCAACGCCCGCAACGGCGGCTCGCCGTCGGGTGACCACAACGTGCCGCCGGGCTATGTCTCGACCGGCGACAGCGGCCGCGTGCACGCCGACGCGACGCAGCAGCCCACCGTCGAGTGGATGCTGCGCGTGCTGGCCGACCCGCAGCTCACCGCCCGCCAGAAGGTCGGTCACCTTTACGAGCTCGGCATCTCCGGGTCGCGGCTACAGGCACGCTACGGCGACGACGCGACCGTGGCCGACGCCAAGCATCCCCATGGGATCGTCAAGCGGCTGGTCGGCTGGGCCGAGCTGTATCGCACCGGCCAGTGGCGCAGCCCGCGGCGCTGCCCGATTCGCAACATCCGCGAGTTCGGGGGTCAGCCGGTCTACACCGACGACGACGGGCAGCCGTGGGTGGATCTCGTGTTCGACTGGGGGGTGCCCGAGGGCGGCTGGGCGCCCCCGGAGGTGCTGGACGCGGTCGTCGAGCAGCGCGAGCGGATCGCGGCGATCCCGTCGGGACGCACCGGCGGGGCGGCGCACCAGACCCGCAAGCCGCTGGCTGGCTGTGCCCGGTGGCGCGACGGCGCGGTGGAGCATGCGCTGGTCTCGAGTGGCCGCAAAGGGTATGTGCTCAAGCGCCGCAGCCTCGACAGCCCCGACGCCTATCGGATCCGTCGTGACTGGGAGCACTGGCAGGTCGGCGACACCGTCGGCGTGGCCATCGACGACGCCACCTTGCATCGCAGCCTCGCCGATGGGATCGCCGAGGCGGTCGCCGGCGGGGTGCACGTCGAGCTGATCCACGGTGGCGCGCTGTCGTGGGACGACCAGCAGGGCGGCTGGATCCGCGGGGTGGTGGTCGATGCCGCCACCCGCCGTCGCCAGCTGCACCGCGAGATCGACCAGCAGCACCAGCAGCGCAGCCGGCTGGCGCGCCTGGCCGGCACCGCGCCCAGCGAAGAGCTCGCTGACGAGTACCACCAGCAAAGCGCCGAGGTCGACCAGCGACTGCAGACGCTGCGCGACGAGCTCGCCGCCTGCGACCGCGACGACGACCAGGAGGTGCCCGGCGAGGTCGTGGTGCACGCCGAGTACGTGCTCGCCGCACTGGCCAGGTTGGCCAGCCTCGGCGCCTCGGCGCCCGCCGAGGTCGGCGAAGCGCTACGGACCATCCTCGACGACCTGCGCTTCGAGCTCGACCCCCACACCGTCGAGCAGCCGCAGCCGCAGCTGCGCTGGCACGTCAACCTGCTGTTGCCCGGTGAGGACGGCATCGTCAAGCTCACTGGCCTGACCGGCACCGTCCCCGCCCGCCGCATGCGCAGCCGCAGCCCGCAGGGCACCACCAACGACCGTGTGGCCACCGCCATCAGGCTGCTCGGCGAGGGGGCCACCATCGCCGAGATCAACCAGCGCGTCGGCTGGCACAACCCCTCGACCACCCGCGAGCGCCTCACCGACGCGCTGCCCGACCTGCCACGCGCGCTGCGCGCTGCCCTGTTCCACCATCCTTCGCGTGAGGTCCGCCAGCACCTGTGGCAGCTGCACACCAACCCGCCCCCAGAAGGGCAGCGCAGCGGCTACCAGCAGCGCCTCGCCGAGGTGTACCTCGACCCCAACCGGCAGGCGGATCGGTGCAAGGCGTGGCGCAGCGCGGTCACGCGCCAGCGGATCCTCGATGCGCTGGACGAGCGCGGCGGAGTCGCCACGATCGGTGACCTCACGCCGCTCGTCGCACGCCGCGATGCAGCCTGGGCGTTGCGGACGCTAGCCAAGGCCAGCGACGGGTGGCCGGCCATCCTGAGCATCGACGAGACCGCCGCCGGCGCCGGCGGCGGCGACCGTGACGCGCGCACCGTCAGGCTGCTTGCCTGCCCGCAGTGTGGCGCTGGCGCCGCCAAGGCGATCCGCCTGCCCGAGCTGACCGGCGTGCTGTGCCTGCACTGCCGCCACAGCCCCCATCTGCCCGACATCGTCTTCCCCGAGGCCTACCGCACCCTCCAGCAGGCCCCCACCGAGGCTGCGACCGAGACCAGCCCGCCGACGAGCGCGGCAGCGGCACCCGCGCCGCCGCCGGGGCGGTCCCAGAGTCGGGCCCGCGCCCTCGCCGCCCTGTCGGGGTGGCCGCTGCACACCACGTTCACGACCAACGAGCTGGCCGCCGCCGCCCGCTGCTCGGAGAACATGGCGCGCAACCTCATCCAGGCCGGACAGCGCCACGGATGGATCACCCAAGCCAGCCCACACCAGCACTCCAGCGGCACCGGGATGCAGGCGACCCGCTACCAGCTCACCGCCAGCCCGCCACCAGCGACCGACCCAAGCGTGCAGCCCATCAACGAGGCCACCACCCGCCGGCGGGTGCTCGCCGCCCTTCCCGACGAGCCGTTCACCGCACGCCACCTCCACCACACCGTCGACGCGCCCGAAGAACGCATCAACGCCGTGCTCCGCGCGCTACGCAACGACGGCAGCATCCAGATGCTCGACGAGCAGACGCGCGGCACCCGCTACCAGCTCACCACCCACGGCCACGCGCAGCGCGCCGCCACGCCGCAGGACCGCTGACCGCCGGTCACTCGGTCGGGGGCACCCACCGGGCTGTCTAGGACGCGGTAAGAAGTCCACGAAGAAGCCGCAGACCACCACGATCTGTCAGTCACTCCACGTGCGACCCGCGAGCATCGCCGGTGTCCCTGCAGCGTGTCGCGTGCAGCATGACGGCGATCTCGGTGAACCGGTCGCGCTCGCAACGCTGCCCCACCCGGGCCACGCGCAACGACCGCGTCGCGTCAGCGAGCAGCACATCCGCCCAGATCCGCGGCGCGCCCTCCGCGCTCAGCTGGTGAGGCAGCCAGCGCTGCGTTGCCTCGCTGAACACCGCGACGAAGCGCGAGCGCCCAGCTAGCCCGATGCCCCGCGGCGGGGTCTCCTCAGAGGGTGCTCACCGCGCCCGGGCGTCCACCCGAGACGGCCGCAGAGGCGAGGTGGGCTACTAGCTGGACTCGATGACCATCGTCGACCGGCGCGGACGCACTTGCCGGGCTGGCTGCGTCGAGACGATCGTCGGCTGCGTGCCATCCCCGAGACTGGTCCCGGGCCCGCTGCGTGTCGCTATCATCACGGTCACACGATGTGCCGGAGTTGGCGCAACTGCGTCGCCCTTCTCCGTAGGCAAGGGTCGCCCCCGCCGAGGCGGGGGCGATTCGGGCCGGGCGGTCGCCCGCTAGGCCCGGGCCAGTGCCACTGGAAGTAACACCGGCGGAGAGCACCGGAGTGCTCCCAGGTACCAGGCTCATCACCTGGACCACAAGCATCATACTTCGTGCGAACCATCTTGCAACCATCCAAGCGCCACGAGCGAGGCAAACCATCGCCCCCGGCCCTACCAGGAGCGCTGCTAGTGCACGGTGCCCGAGGGACACCTCCAGGTGCCCTGGCAGCCGCTGCACGACAGCATCATCGACGCCATCCCCGATGCCGGCGCGCTGCCGCTGACCCTGGCCAACCTGGTTGGCGAGGACCCTGATGTGGCCAGCGCGCAGGCCGAGGCCGAGACGGCCGCCAACGAGCTCGCCGTCGCCCGACGACGCCTCGAGGGGCTGGCCGCCCAGCTGGCCGAGACCAACGAGGACGGGCAGCGGCTGGTCAGCGGCGCGCTGCTGCAACGCCTCGACGCCGACTACAACGCGCTGGCCCAGCAACAGATCCCCGAGCTCGAACGCCGCGTCGAGCAGGCCCAACGGGCACTCGACCAGGCGCGGGCGCCGGCCACCGGCGTGCAGGCCCGCCAGATGCTCTACATCGTTTCAGCGCTCGCCCAGCCCCACAGCACGCTGCTGCGCACCGTGCTGCCCGCCGCCCTCTGCGACCTGCAACTCACCTCGCGACACGGCTACGAGAAGGCAGGCCGCTACCGCGAGGTCGAGTGGCACGCCACGCTGCGGTTCGCCCACGACGACGAGGGACCCTACGAGCTGCCCATCCACGGACGCTGGCGCACCAACGGCCAGCGCCTGACCCGGCTGACCAGCCTCGTCGAGGAGCACCTCGAGCGGATGCGCCACGGCGAACCGTGGCCCCACCAGCAGGCCACCAACCGACGCGGCCTCACCCAACTGCTGTTCCAGCGGCTCACCCCCCACCAGGCCACCAGGCCGCTGGTGCTGGCCTGCACCGACCCGACAGTGACCGCCATCGCCACCCGCCTCCACCTCGACCCCGACCAACGCGACGCCGACCTCGCCCGCGACCTCAACTGTCCCGAGGCGCTGGTTGCGCGCGTGCGCCACACCCACCTCACCCAGCCACGCACCCGCTGGCAGCAGCCACCCCGCCCCGACCGGGCTGCCCTCTACCAGCTCGCCGTCGCCAACGGCGGAACGGTCCTTGCTGCCGACGCTGCCGCCCACGCCGCGGTCAGCACGCCGATGATCTGGAACACGATGGCGCAGCTGCGCGCCGCCACCGACCTGTGGACCAGCCACCGCAAGCGCGGCTACCAGCTGCGTGCCTGCGCCTGTGGTGCGCTCGCCTGGACCCTGCCCCACACTCCCGAACCCGTCCACGCCATCTGCGGCGCCTGCCGCCACCACCTCGCCGGCCTCCGCTGGCCCGCCGACCCCGCCAGCGAGACGACCCGCGCACCCTGACCCAGCCAGCCCCAGCCTCTCGACCAGCCGCGGCCCAATCAGCCACGGGTCATCAGCCCCACAAGCCTCGGTGCTGCCACCCCGACCGTCGCACCACGCTGCATGTTCTGGTCCTCACCGTCGCCGACATCACCGTGCGGCGGTGGTGTAGCCTCCCCGCCCAGCGGGGTCTGGCACAGCGCTCCGGGCGACCCCCCGCGACCCGCAGCGCCCCACCCGCCCATCCCTGGTGCCGTCCCCGCTGCTCTCTTCCCCGGGCTTCACAGACGCGGGACCGTCTGGCCACCGTCAAGCAGGCGGGATTGTCCCATCACGGACACACCGCGTAGGCTCCGCGCAGTCTGATGACCGTGCCTGTGTTGCCCGGTCTGTGCCGCCCGCCTTGTGCGGGTGCGGGACCGTCTGGCCACTCAGCGTCGCCTGTTTGAAGAGACCCGGCGGCTGCTGGTCGAGCACGCCGCCTGGCTCGAGCCCGGCGAAAGGATCGCGCAACCGCCACCAAACACAGCGATGCGCCGCCCCGGGGGGCGCGCCGTGAGAGCAGACCGCCGCTGCCGCCGGTGGTCGCCAGCGCGCGCAACGACGTATGTGTCGGACAGCGCACCCGCCGCACGCTGCACCCCGCGGCCGCGGCTCGCCGTCCCGCACTGCCGCCGATTCAGCACCACGACCGTCCCGCACCGCGACCGACCCGCACCGCGACCGACCCGCACCGCGACTGCCGACCGCACGAGGAGCGCACCGTGAGCACGCCCGCATCCCGTCCTGAGCACCCGCTGGCCGCACAGACGTCGTTGACCGAACCACGGCTGGGCGACGCGCGGGGGCCAACGCACCTCGCCACCCTCGGCGTCGCCCTCACGCTGGCCCTGATGGCCGTGATGGCCCCGATTGCCACGGCAGATGACGACGTCGGGTCCAGCGCGCCCGAGCCCGGCGACGTCGCGCCCGCGGAGGCGGCGTACGCGCCCGAGGGTTCGCGAGTGTTCATGCAGTGGAACCTCGACCAGATGGGGGTGTGGGCGCTGTGGCAGCACCATGACCCCCAGGCGTCGCGGCCCGGCGAGGCGCCGCGGGTTGCGGTGCTGGCTGGCACCCCCGGGTACCACGAGGCGCTGCGCGACCCGGTGGCCACCAGGAGCTGGCTGGATGACGACGCGTCGCGGCCCCATGCCACCACGAACGCCACCCAGCTCATCGCCACCGACCAGGAGAACGCGGAGGTCGCCGGGATCTGCCCGGATTGCGAGATCCTCCTCGCAGACATCACCGACCGCGAGCCAGTCGCCGCGGAGGCCGGCGACATAGCCGAGGCCGTGCACTGGTCAGTAGATGAGGGCGCCGACGTCATCGCATTCACCGAATCGGCGGACAGCGGCAGCGAGGAGCTGGACGCCGCGCTGGACCGCGCCGCCGCTGAGGGGCTCGTCATGGTCGCGCCTTCCGCGAAGCCGGAGACGCAGCCAGCCACGCCACAGCCCCCTGCCGACCACGACGACGTGATCGGTGTGCGTCAACTGCCGGCAGACGAGAATCGCGGCGCCTTCCATGGCACGGGGCAGTGGCACCCTGACACCGCGCTCGCGGTGGCCGGCTGCCCAGCGTTGGCGCCCGCCGAAGAGCGCAACGCCACGCACTACAAGACCCGAGCCCCCGCGTGCAGCAACGCGGAGGCGATCGGGTCGGTCGCCGGCGTCGCAGGATTGCTGCTGACCACCCAGGAGCAACCGGACGGTCCCGCGGTAGCCGACGCGCTGCGGGAGAGCCCACAGCGGGAGGGCATGCCCCATCTCGACGCGCTGGCCGCCTACAACGCGCTGCACGACGCCGACCTCCCACGCGAACCCGGCGACATCGCCGTGGGCGACCTTGAGCGCTACGCCGGAGCAGAGCGCACCGCCACCGCGGCAGCCATCGCCCAGGGCACGCACGACCAGGCCGACACGGCCCTGCTCGCGCGCAGCGACGATTACGCCGACGCCCTCAGCGCCGGGCCGCTGGCCAGCGCGCTGGACGCGCCGCTGCTGCTGACTGACTCGACGTCGCTGGGCGAAGCCGCTCGCGGCGCGCTGGACGCGCTGGACGTCGACGAGGTCGTGCTGATGGGCGGGACGACTGCGCTAGACGACAGCGTCGAACGCGACCTGGAGCGGCACGGCTACGCCACCAGTCGCATCGCGGGCGACAACCGGTACGCCACCGCACGCGCCGCAGCCGACCGGCTGCGTGAGGAGACCGAGGTCACCGGCGCCGTGCTGGCCCAAGGCGCCCACAGCGACCCCTCGCGAGGATGGCCCGACGCAGTACTCGCCAGCCAGCTGGGCGCCTTCAAGGAGTGGCCGGTGCTGCTGGCCGGAGAGGACCACATGCCGCAGGACACCCAGGAGGCGGCTGCTGACCTCGCCGAGGAGATCACCGAGGCGCGCATCGTCGGCGGGCAGGCCGCCATCAGCCCCTCCCAGCAGCAGGCGCTCACCCGCGGCCCCTGGGAGGACCTCGCCTGGGCCCGCGCCTCGGGCGTCGACCGGCAGTACACCGCCCAGGCAGTGGCCGAGGAAGCCGTCGAGCGCGGCGCCGACCCCGGTACGGTCTGGCTCGCCACCGCCGACGACTGGGCTGACGCGCTGGCCGCTGGCCCTGCCGCAGCACGCGAGGGCGGCGTGCTGCTCACCGCACAGTCGGTCGGCGAGCGCCGCACCGTCGACGAGCGCGCCAACGAGCCACTGGTCTCCTGGGTCCGCGAACATGACCCGTCACGCGTGCGCGTCAGCGGTGGGCCTGCCGCGGTCAGCCCGCTGACCACCGTCGAGCTCGACCGCGCCGCCAGCGGCGAGCATCCTGCAGTGCGGTGATCCTGGCGGCACGACACCACACCCCGCGCCAGGACGGACCGGCGCGGGGTGTGGCGTGACCGACGTGGTGCTGCCGCCCGCAAGCTTGGGTGAGCGAGTTCCTCACTGGCTTCGGGTTCGCGAGCGTGCGCCAGCTTGGTTCCTTCCCCGGCCATGAGAACGCAGTGGAGCGGGCACTGGTGGTCGCAGAGAAGCCAGCAGCCTCGACGGAACGAGACCAACGGTCTGCGTGAGACCGCCGCGGGCCAGCAGCCCGCAGTAGGCCGACGCACCTCCGGGCGCAACGGCGCGAGCACATGCCCTTCTCGTCCTGACGCCCCACACCAGTTGCCGCAGATAACCTCCAGTTCTCTGCGGCGGGTGTGTCGTAGGGGTGCGTGATGCTGGGCCTCTGCGAGCCCACACGACCCGCAGCAGCCCGCGTTCTGTGCGACAACCCCGAGGAGGCCGGTGATGGCGATGGTGAGCCCCTTCTCACCCCGCAGTCTCAGCGCACCGTCAGCGAGGTGATGGCGGCCTCCCTGTCCGCCCCGACGTCCTGCCGCACAGCCAGACCACCTATCAAGCTACCTACGACCGGCTGCTGACGGCACTGGGCGACCAGCCGCTGGCGGGGGTCAGCAGGGAGTGCCCCCGCCGCCTGCGCCGATCATGACGTGCGGTGCTCGTTGACAGTGCGCAGCACCTCACCCTGACAGAGAGGGCGCGGCCATCGATGCGATCGACGAGGACGTGTGGACCGACATCGCCTCCACCGACGCCGCCGACACGGTTCTGGATGGGCACCGGCTGACGGTGCGCTGCACCTGTATCGACCATCGTGACTAAGAGCTGTTGGGCGACTGGTGCGACCACGCGTTCGTGGCCGACCAGACCGGCCAGGCCTTCGCGCTCGATGCGCTTCACCGCCACCATGTGTATGCGAGCACAGCCATCCGTGATCTCAAGACCGCAGGGCTGGTCCACAGTTCCCTGCGGGATCGTGAACGCCAACGCGGTCTCGCTCGTCCTGGGCACGCTCGCCCACAACCTCGCTCTCTGGTCCGCCGCGCCCGGCGGCCTCGCCGAAGGCGCGCTGGTCACAACGACGCTGCTGCGACCCCACCTCACTGTCCCCGGCCGGCTCACCTGCAGTGGCGAGCGATGGCGCCTCACCTTGCACGCCCGACGGCCCCGGCGCGAGCAGTTCCTCACCGCCCTCGAACGGATCCGCACTCTGCCGAACCTCGCGCCCGGCTGACCCTACTCCGCAGCGCCAACGTCCCCGCCTCCGCCCGTGACCCCCCAATCGCCAGGCGCTACCGCCACCACGGGGGGCCGACCGCTGCGCTCACACCGCCCCCAGCCCCCTCGACGCCCACGCAGCTCACCAGCAGGCACAGACGTACCCACGGCGAGAGTCTCACTGGTCCTCACCCAAGCCGCACGGTGGATCGAGGGTGAGACGTCGTCCACGAACCCCGGCCCAAGCTCGTAGAGTGACCCTCGTCAACCGACAGGGTTTATGACCCGTTTCTTGACCGCGAGCCGGTAGGGGAGGGGCAGCGAGAGGCAACCGCGCACCGGGATGAGCCGCTGACCAGGAGCGATATCAAGGATGCGACGCGCTGGCCGCAGGTCTGGAACTTGCCGGGCCCACAGCAACTGCTGCTCACCTGCACCTTGTAGGCCGCTGACCTGCACGTTCGTGCTCGTGCGGGGTCGTGCTGCCCCCGCGGTGGGCTCGGTTTATGACCCGAAGCTCACCCGG
>PUKE01000238.1 GCA_003550425.1 Nitriliruptoria bacterium | reverse complement strand
GCGCTGGTGGGGGCCCGCGGAGCTCGAGCCGGTCATCGCCGTGCGCGCGGTGATGACCTGGGCAGCGGTCCCCCTGGGCACCCAGCTGGCGATCGGCGCAGGGCTCGTGGTGGTGCTCCTCGTCACCGGCTGGCGCCTGACGCGCCAGACCGCGACGGCGCGACCCACCCCGACCGAGGGCGGGCGCCGCGCCCAGCAGCCGCTCGCGGATCGGCCGCGCTGACCCGCCGGTCGGTGGCGCCGGGGCTCGGCTACGATCGGGCGCCATGGACCCTGCGACCCCCCGCTGGCACCGCGTGACCCGGGCGATCGCGGCCGCACGACCCGAGGGGCCCGGCGCGCCGCTCAACGCCCCGCCCGTGCCGGCCTCGGCGTTCCGTGCGGGCGGCGCGGTCGACTACGCGCGCAAGGCCTCCCCCACCGCCACCGCGCTCGAGGAGGCCCTCGCGGCGCTCGACGGCGGGCAGGCCGTGGCCTTCGGCTCGGGGATGGGCGCGATCAGCGCCACCGTGCGCGCGCTCACGCCCTCGGCCGGACGCGTGGTCGCGCCGTGGGACGCCTACCTCGGCACCCGCGCCCTGCTCGCCGACCTCGAGGCGGACGAGCGGTTGGCGTGGACCCGGGTCGAGCAGGCCGACACGGCCGCGACCCTGGCGGCGCTCGAGGGCGCCGACGTGCTGTGGATCGAGACCCCCACCAACCCGCTGATGGCGGTGGCCGACGTGCCCGCCCTCGTGGCCGGCGCCCAGGAGCGCGGCGTGCGCGTGGTGGTCGACGCCACCTTCCCGACCCCACTGCGCCTGCGACCCCTCGAGCAGGGGGCCGACGTGGTGGTGCACTCGGTGACCAAGCTGATCGCCGGGCACTCCGACCTGCTCGCCGGCGCGGCGATCGCCGCCGACGAGGAGGTCGCCGAGGCCCTGCGCGTGCGGCGGCGCCTGGACGGCGCGGTCCTGGAGCCCCAGTCGGCATGGCTGGCGCTGCGCGGCCTGCGCACCCTCGGCGTGCGCCTCGACCGGGCCGAGGCGAGCGCCATGGCCCTCGCCGAGCGCCTCGCCGACCATCCGGCCGTGCAGCGCGTGCGCTACCCGGGGCTGGCCTCCCACCCCGGCCACGACCGCCATGCGCGCCAGGCCGAGGGACCGGGGACGATGGTGTCCTTCGAGCTCGCCGACGGCGCCGCCGCCGACCGCGTCCTCGCGAGCCTGGGGCTCATCGCGCACGCCACCAGCCTCGGCGGGGTGGAGTCCACCATCGAGCGCCGCGGCGCGCAGCCCGGCGAGGACCACCTGCCCGCCGGCCTCCTGCGGTTGAGCGTGGGGTGCGAGGCCCTCGAGGACCTGTGGGCCGACCTCGCGGCGGCGCTCGATCGCGCGGATGCCGGCGCCAGGGAGGGGTCGTGACCGGCGCCGCCGTCGCCGAGGCGCTGGATCGTCGCCGCCTGGCGCGGGGGCTGCCGCTGGCCCTGCTCGGGCTGGTCGGCGCGCAGGCGCGGGTGGCGCGCCGCCGCGCCTACCTGCCCCGCGACCCCGGCTATCGCGTCGACGGCGTGCTCGTCGGGCCGGCCGCGGCGGCGCGCCAACGGCCGCTGCGCCTGGCCGTCGTCGGCGACTCGACGGTGGCCGGCGTCGGCGCGCCCACCGTGGAGCGGTCGCTGCCGGTGCTCGTCGGCCGCCGCCTGAGCGCGCTGCTCGACCGCCCGGTGCGCGTGGACGGCTTCGGGGTGGCCGGGGCCGAGACCCTCGACGTGACCGTCACCCAGCTGCCGGCCGCGGCCCGCGCGCGGCCCGACGTGCTCGTGGCGGTGTGCGGCGCCAACGACGTCATCCACGGCACGCCGCCGTGGCGGCTGCGGCGCGACGTCGCCGACCTCGCCGCCGAGTCGCGCCGCCTCACCGGGCGCACGCCCGTCCTGGCGGGCATCCCGCTGTTCCAGGGCGTCACCGCGCTGCCACGCCCGCTGCGTGAGGTCGTGGTCGCGTTCGCGCGGGTGCAGCGCGACGTGCAGCGGCGCGCCGCCCAGCACGCCGGCCTGCCGCTGGTGGAGATCGCCCGGGACGCGAGCCCGCGCTTCGCCGGCGTGCCCGCGTCGATGAGCGTGGACCGCTTCCACCCGGCCCCGGTCGGCTACGGCTTCTGGGCCGACGCGATCGCGCCGGTCGCCGCCGAGGCGCTCGCCCGCGAGCCGGCCACGACCTGACCCACGACGACGGCCCGGCCCTTGCAGGGGCCGGGCCGTGCGTCGCTGTCCTCGTGCCGTCGGGGCACGGGGCGTCGCGCGCCCCTGCCCCGCGCGCCTCACGCGACGGTGACCTCGTCGGAGAGGTAGACGTCCTGGATGGCGTGGAGCAGCTCCACGCCCTGGTCCATCGGGCGCTGGAACGCCTTGCGGCCGCTGATCAGGCCGATGCCGCCCGCGCGCTTGTTGATCACCGCGGTCTTGATGGCCTCGACCAGGTCGCTGTCGCCGCTGGAGGCGCCGCCGCTGTTGATCAGCCCCATGCGGCCCATGTAGCTGTTGACCACCTGGTAGCGGGTCAGGTCGATCGGGTGGTCGCTGGTCAGCTCGGTGTAGATCCGCTCGTCGAACTTGCCGTAGCTCGACTCCTGGTTCAGCACCTTGTAGCCGCCGTTGGTCTCGGGCATCTTCTGCTTGATGAAGTCCGCCTCGATCGTCACGCCGAGGTGGTTGGCCTGCCCGGTGAGGTCGGCGGCCAGGTGGTAGTCGGTGCCGTCCTGCTTGAAGTGCGGGTTGCGCAGGTAGCACCACAGCACCGTGAACATGCCGAGCTCGTGGGCCTGGTGGAAGGCCTCGGCGATCTCGACGAGCTGGCGCGTGGCGTTGTCGGAGCCCCAGTAGATCGTCGCGCCGACGCCGGCCGCCCCCATGTTCCAGGCCTCGCGCACGTTGCCGAACAGCACCTGGTCGAACTGGTTGGGGTAGGTCAGCAGCTCGTTGTGGTTGATCTTGACGATGAACGGGATCTTGTGGGCCCACGTGCGGGAGCACGCGCCGAGGACCCCGAAGGTGGAGGCCACGGCGTTGCAGCCGCCCTCGTAGGCCAGGCGCACGATGTTCTCGGGGTCGAAGTAGGCCGGGTTCTTGGCGAAGCTCGCGCCGGCGGAGTGCTCGATGCCCTGGTCGACCGGCAGGATCGACACGTAGCCGGTCCCGCCCAGGCGGCCGTTGCCCAGCATCTGCTGGATGCTCCGCAGCACCTGGTTGTTGCGGTCGGTCGGGGCCACCACGCGGTCCACGTAGTCCGGCCCGGGCAGGTGCAGGTGCGACGCGTCGATCGTCTGGCTCTTGTGGCCGAGGTAGTAGTCGGCCTCGTCGCCCAGCAGATCCGCGATGCGATCAGCGGCAGCGGTGGCGGTCATGTGCGTGCCCTCCCTCGCTCGGATGTCGACGAACCTCGACCCCAGAGGGTACTGGCAAGGGGCCTGACGCTCGACGCCATCCTGCCCGGCCAGCCGGGACCACACGCCCTGGCCCGTGGCCGCGCGTGGCTGCGCCTCGCCGGCGCGCGGGCGCGTGGCCGGTGCGCGGCGCCGTGGTCGCCTAGGATCGCGCGGCGCGATCACGACTGGAGGGCCCATGCCAGCGATCATCCTCGTCGGCACCCAGTGGGGTGACGAGGGCAAGGGGAAGGCGACCGACCTGCTCGCCGACGACGTCGACTACGTGGTCCGCTACCAGGGCGGCAGCAACGCCGGCCACACCGTCATCGTCGACGACCTCGAGCTCAAGCTGCACCTGGTGCCCAGCGGCATCGCCTATCCCGCGGTCACCCCGGTGATCGGCGACGGGGTGGTGGTCGATCCCGCGGCCCTGCTGGAGGAGCTCGACGAGCTGACGGCCAAGGGCCTCGACGTCTCGCAGCTCAAGATCTCGGGCAACGCCCACCTCGTCATGCCCTACCACCGCGAGCTGGACAAGGTCACCGAGCGCTACCTGGGCAAGCAGAAGCTCGGCACCACCAAGCGCGGCATCGGGCCCGCCTACGCCGACAAGGCCGCCCGCGTCGGCCTGCGGGTCCAGGACCTGTACGACATGAAGATCTTCCGCCAGAAGCTCGACGTGGTCCTGCGCGAGAAGAACGCGACGCTGTCGCGCGTCTACAACCGCATGCCGATGCAGGCGGGCGACATCGAGACCGAGCACGCGGTGTACGCCGAGCGGCTGCGACCCTACATCACCGACACCGTCGGCCTGCTGCACGACGCGCTCGAGGATGGGCGGACCGTCATGCTCGAGGGCGCCCAGGGCACCCTGCTCGACCTCGACCACGGCACCTATCCGTTCGTCACCTCCTCCAACCCCGTGGCCGGTGGCGCGCTGACGGGCGCGGGCCTCGGCCCCAAGCACGTCGACCGCGTCATCGGGGTCACCAAGGCCTACGTGACGCGCGTGGGCTCGGGCCCCTTCCCCACCGAGGTCTCCGGCGCGACCGCCGAGCGGCTGACCGCCGCCGGCCACGAGTTCGGCACCACGACCGGGCGCCAGCGCCGCGTCGGGTGGTTCGACGCGGTGCTGATCCGCTATGCCGCCCGGGTCAACGGCCTGACCGAGCACTTCCTGACCAAGCTGGACGTGCTCAGCGGCTTCGAGACGCTGCGGATCTGCCGCGCCTACCGCTACGCGGGCGAGGAGTACGAGCACTTCCCGCCCCACCAGTCCATCTTCCACCGCGCCGAGCCGGTCTACGAGGACCATCCCGGCTGGCAGACCGACCTCGGGGACGTCCGCGACTACGCCGCGCTGCCCAAGGAGGCCCAGGCGTTCGTCGACCGGATCGAGGAGCTGTCGGGCGCGCCGATCCGCTACGTGTCCGTGGGCCCCTCGCGCGCCCAGACCCTGGAGCGCGACGGTCGCTGACGCGCCGCTCGGCTCCCGACCAAGGAGCAAGCGATGAAGGTCCTGGTCATCGGCGGCGGCGGGCGCGAGCACGCGCTGTGCTGGTCGCTCGCCCGCGCGCCCGAGGTCGACGAGGTGGTGTGCGCCCCCGGGAACGCCGGGATCGCCCGGCTCGCGCGCTGCGCGCACGTCAAGCCCGAGGACCCCTCCGCGGTGCGCGCGCTCGCCGAGCGCGAGGCGGCCGATCTGGTGGTCGTGGGCCCGGAGGGGCCGCTGGTGGCCGGCGTCGCCGATGCGCTGCGCGAGGCCGGCATCACGGTGTTCGGGCCCAGCGCCGCCGCGGCCCGCCTCGAGGGCTCGAAGGCCTTCGCCAAGGACGTGCTGCACCAGGCCGGCGTGCCCACCGGCGCGCACTGGACCGGCACCGACCCCGACGCCGCCAAGGAGGCGCTGGAGGGGTTCGCGCCCCCCTACGTGGTCAAGGCCGACGGGCTCGCCGCCGGCAAGGGCGTCACGGTCTGCGACACCCGTGCGGAGGCCCATGCGGCGATCGACGAGGCGCTGCTGGCGCGCGCCTTCGGCGAGGCCGGCGCGCGCGTGGTGCTGGAGGAGCATCTCGCGGGCCCCGAGCTGTCGGTGTTCGCGATCAGCGACGGCAAGCGCGTCGCGCTGCTCGCGCCCGCCCAGGACCACAAGCGCGTCGGCGAGGGCGACACCGGGCCCAACACCGGGGGCATGGGGGCCTACTCGCCGGTCCCGATCGCCGACGACGCGCTGCTCGAGCGGGTCCGGCGCGAGGCCCTGCAGCCCACCATCGAGGCCATGGCGGCCCGTGGCACCCCCTACCAGGGCGTGCTCTACGCGGGCCTGGTGCTCACGCGGGAGGGCCCCAAGGTCCTCGAGTACAACTGCCGCTTCGGCGACCCCGAGGCCCAGGTGATCCTGCCCCGCCTGGCGGGCTCGCTGGCCGCGACCCTGCGCAGCGCCGCGCGGGGCCGTCTCTCCCAGACGCGCCTGCCCACCACCGACGCCGCCGCGGTCACCGTGGTGCTGGCCGCCGCCGGCTATCCGGGGCGCTACGAGAAGGGCGCCCGGATCAGGGGCCTGGAGTCGCTGGCCGCGCGCGAGGACGTGCTGGTCTTCCACGCCGGCACCGTCAAGCGCGAGGGCCAGCTGCTCGCCGACGGCGGGCGCATCCTGGCGGTCACCGGCCTGGGCGCCGACCTGTCCGCGGCCCGCGACGCGGCCTACGACGCGGTCGACCGCATCCACGTCGAGGGCGCCTTCTGCCGCCGTGACATCGCCGCGCAGGCGATCGAGGGGCCCGGTCGCGCCGACTAGGCCGAGGCGCCGACGAGGCCCGCGCGCCGACGAGGCCGAGGCGCCGACGCGGGCGTCGCCGCGCGGGCAGGTGCGGTGACCGCGCGGGCGCGCCACCATCGGGGCGAGCCCATGGCTGCCCCCACGCCCCCGACCGCCGACCGCGAGGCCCCCGACGCCGGTGCCTCGCGCCCGCGCGGGCGCGCGGTCACCGTGGCGGCAGCCGTGGCCGTGGTGCTCGTGGCCGTGCTCGGCGTGGGGATGCTCGGGGACCTCGGCGGCGCCGACGACGTGCTCGACGTGCCGCCCCCCGGCCAGGCGCGGACCGCCACGCTGGCCGATGGGACCCCCGTCCTCGTCACGCGCACCGAGGAGGACGACGCCGTCCACGTCCTCGACGCGCGCCTGCCCTACGCCGACGCCGACGACGCCACCACCCCCAGCGGCGACGAGGCCGAGGTGGTGGGCCTGCTCGGCTGGTGCGACGCCGGCAGCAGGGGGCCCACGGTCGTCGAGCCGCTGGGGGTGCGCAGCTGGGACGCCGCGGGGCTGCCCCAGGTCGGGGCGTTCGGCGCGGCGCCCGAGGGGCCGCAGGCGCATCGCCCCCTGGCCGGGTTCGCCCACGAGCGCGCGGGCGACGGGCCGGTGCGCGTCGGCGAGCGCGAGACGCCGCCGCGCGAGGTCGAGCCGGTGCAGCTCCCCTGGCCCAGCGGCTGCCCGCCCGAGGAGACCGGCACGCCGCCATTGTCGGGCGAGCGGGTCAGCCCCGCCGCGCCCGAGGGGCTCGCGACGCTGCCCGAGGGGCGCTACCGGCTCGAGGCCGTCGTCGAGCAGGTCGGGGACGCCACCCGCTGGTGCCCGGTGTCCGAGGAGGTCGCCGCGGCCGCCGAGCGGCGCGGGGATGGCGAGGACGTCGACTGGCCCATGCCGCTGTGCGAGGACGGCGCCCCGCTGCGCGCCGCGCACAGCTGGGACGGCGTGGCCTCGGACGGCGACGCGGTGGCCCGCGTGGGCACGGTCGGCGCCGTGGTGGGCGAGGAGGGCCTCGAGCGGCTGGAGGTGCCCGCCGACGCCCAGCTCGCCTTCGGCCCGGTCGCCGGCGAGGTCCGCCTGGAGGGGCGGCTGCTCTCGCGCGCCGCGGGCGAGGCGCAGGAGGGGTCCTGGCGCAGCATCACCCCTGGCGAGGAGCCACCGGGCACCGCGGACGCGGCGCTGACCGGCGTGCGGGTGCGCGACTGGGGCGATGCCCGCGGCGAGCCGCAGGCGATGCCTCGCGGCCGCGGCATCAAGGTCCAGCTGTGGCTGTCCGACGACGTCGACGTCGCCGTCCCCGACCTCCGCGACCCCGACGGCGATCCCGTCGAGGACGCCCAGGGCCTCCTGGCGGCCCTGGAGGGGCGGTCGCTGCGCGAGGCCCCGACGGTCGAGGCCTGGGTGGACCGCGTCACCGGCGAGGTGACGCGGCTGGCCAGCGAGGACCCCGGCCCCGCCGCGGCGGAGGACGACGCCCCGTGAGCCACCGCGCCGCGGCGTGGGCCGCCGGGCTCGTGGCCGCGGGCCTGCTCCTGGCGATCGCATCGTGGCTGGTGGCCCCCGACGAGCCTGACGTGCTGCGGCTGCCCGAGGCCGGGTCGGTGGCGCCGGCGGCCCTGCCAGATGGCACGCCGGTCCTCGCCGTCCACGACCGCACCGGTCGCGCGCGGGTGATCGAGGCGCGCTCCCCCGTCGCCGAGGCGGGGCGTCGCGGGCTGCTTGGCTGGTGCGCCGACGGCGACTACCTGCTCGACCCCCAGAGCGGGCTGGCCTGGGACCTCGCCGGCCGGCCGGTCGACGCCAGTGGGGCGGGCGCCCGCGTCGGCGAGCCGGCCGAGCAGCCGCGCCTGCGCGGCCGGCCGGTGGCCGAGCGCGCCGACGCCCGGACCGTCAGCCTTGACGAGCCCGCCCCGCTCGGGGCGCCGGGCGGGACCCTGACCGAGCCCGAGGGCCCGGGGCGGTGCGCCCCTGGGGAGCTCCGCGCCCCGACGCTCCCGGCCGAGCGCCTCGCGCCGGCGGCGCTCGCCGGCGACGCCGCCGACCTGCCCGCCGACGGCTGGGCGTCGGTGGACGCCGCGCTCGTCCAGCGCGCGCCGGGCGAGCGTCCGCGCCTGTGCGCCCGCCCCGACGACGCCGCGCCCCGCGGACCGCTGGAGCCCCCCACGCGGCTGGCGGCGCACGAGGTCCCCGACTGCGAGCGCGCCCAGCCCACGGCGCTCCCGCCGCTGCCCGACCTCGAGGAGGGGCACGGCGAGCTGCTGGCGGGCCCGCTGCGGGCGCGCCTGGAGGACGGGGCGGTGACCGAGGTCCTCGTCGCGCCCGAGGCCACCCGCGCCCGGCAGCCGCTGGAGGGCACCCTCATCGTGACCGGGGAGGTGCTCGAGGACTGGCCCGATGGGGAGAGCCCCGCCGACGATCTCGGCGCCTTGGACGGGGTCGCTCCCAGCCACCACGGCCAGGGGTGGCTCGCGGTGCGGGTCCTCGAGGCGCAGGCCGACCGCGTGCTCGAGGCACCCGCGCTGGCCGCGGCGTCGGACCGGCGGGTGACGGTCGGGCTGGGCGGCGACCCGCTGCGCCTGGACGGCGAGCCCGTCGACGCCGACGCACGCGCGCTGCAGCGCCGCCTGGCC
The DNA here is from genome assembly GCA_003550425.1 of Nitriliruptoria bacterium. Classification (GTDB taxonomy): domain Bacteria; phylum Actinomycetota; class Nitriliruptoria; order Euzebyales; family Egibacteraceae; genus PUKE01. The sequence continues at coordinate 628 of PUKE01000238.1, read as the reverse complement.
GGCGAGGCGGTGCGGCTGGAGGTGTCGCTGGTCTCGGGGCTGGTGGAGTCGATCGAGCCGGTGGCGGGCCCCGACGGGGGCGGCTGAGGGCGGCTGGGGGCGCCCGCGGCGCCGGGCGCGGCGCGCGAGGTGCGCGCGAGGTGCGCTCGGCGCGGCGGTGCGGCACGATCGCCGCGGTGGCGCGGCGCCGGCCCGCGCTGCCGGCTGGAGGCGCCATGATCCCCCGCTACACGCGCCCGGAGATGGGCGCGCTGTGGACCGACGAGGCCAAGCTCGCCACCTGGGTGGAGGTGGAGGTCCTGGCCTGCGAGGCGCACCACGAGCTCGGCGTGGTGCCCGCCGAGGACCTCGCCGCGATCCGCCAGGGCACGGTCCCCGACCCCGCCCGCGTCGCGGAGATCGAGCAGACCACCGACCACGACGTGATCGCCTTCCTGACCGCCTTCGCCGAGACCATCCCCCCGACCGGCGACGCGGCGGACGCGGGGGAGGGCGGCGAGCACCCCTCGCGGTGGGTCCACTACGGCCTGACCTCCTCGGACCTGCTGGACACCGCGCTGGCGGTGACGCTGGTGCGCGCCACCGACCTCGTGCTGGCCCAGGCCGATCGGCTCGTCGCCGCGCTGCG
>PUKE01000033.1 GCA_003550425.1 Nitriliruptoria bacterium | reverse complement strand
GCGTTGAGCTCGGGATGCTCCAGGTCGCAGCCCCACAGGGCGTCCAGCCCCAGCAGCGTCGCGGCGGCGTCGGTCGAGCCGCCGGCCATGCCGCCGGCCACGGGGATCGCCTTGGCGAGCTCGATGACGGTGCGCAGCGCGCCATCGTCCTCGGCGCCCACGCCCGACGGCGTCGCCTCTCGTGCGCCGGGCGCTGGTGGGCGTGCCCCCTCCCCGGGGGGATCGTCGTCGGTCACCACCTGCAGCGTGCGGCAGGGACGGCCGACCGGCTCCGACCGCGCCGACCCGCCGGGGGTGGGCCGGGCGCCGCCGACCCGAGCGCTGGTGCCCTCCTCTTGCGCGGCCCGGTCCCCGGCGCGCGACGCCGCGCCCATCAGCTCGGCAGCGGCGCGGACCAGGTTGCCCTCGTCGGGCACGCGCGGGTCGTCGGCGCGCACCTCGACCCGCATGCGGCCGCGCCCGGCGGGGTGGTGGCGACGCGCCTCGGGCCCGGCCAAGCGCAGGTGGAGCTCGTCGCACAGCGACACCGTCTGCAGCACGGTGGTCAGCTCGTGGTAGCCGTCATCGCGCCGACCGTGCACCGACAGGAACAGGTTGACCTTCGCCGGGGCGCGGACGACCACCCGGTCGGAGACCCCGTCGAGCTGTGGCGGCACCGATCGCTCCTCGGGCGGGTGCGGCGGCCGGTCAGCGACCGCAGACGGCCCGCTCATCGATCGCAAGGGCGAGTGCTGCGCATGGTAGAGGGCGACGACGGCGATCCCAAACCGGGACCGAGCGCCTGCGCCAGCGCCACCCAGGCGGGCAGGTCCAGCCGCTCGGCGCGCACGTCGGCGGACAGCCCGGCGCGCCCGAGGGCCGCGTCGACGTGCGCGCGGTCCCATCCGGCACCGACGAGCGCGTTGGCCAGGCGCTTGCGGCGGGCAGCGAAGCCCTGGTCGACCAGCGCGAGCACCGCCTCGCGGTCGACGTCGTGCGGCCAGGGCCGCGCCTGCAGGCTGACCGTCACCGAGTCCACGCGGGGCACCGGCCAGAAGGCCTGCCGACTGACGCGCCCCGCCAGGCGCGCCGAGGCCAGCGCGGCGACCTTGACGCTGACCGCGCCATAGGCCGGGTCGCCCACCCCCGCGACCCACCGCTCCCCTACCTCGCGCTGGACCATGACGTGCGCGCGACCGATCACGCCCGCGCGCAGGCACCGCAGCACGATCGGCGTCGCGGCGTCGTAGGGCAGGTTCGCCACCAGCGCCGCGGCGGGGACGTCGCGCCCCTCGGGGCCGCCGGCGTGATCCCCCGCGGGGTCTCGCGCGGGCTCTCCCGCCTGCTCGGCGGGCGCGGCGGCGCGCGCCAGCAGGGCATGGAGGTCGGCGCGCAGGGCGTCGTCGTGGACGAGGGTCACGCCGGGGTCGTCCCCGAGGACCTCGCGCAGGGCGCGCACGAGGCCGCCGTCGAGCTCGATCGCCGCGACCCGCGCGCCGGCCTCGCGCAGCGCCACGGTCAGCGCGCCGAGGCCGGGACCGACCTCGAGGACCAGCTCGCCGGGGGCGACGTGGGCGTCCCGCACGACCTTGCGCACCGTGTTGGGATCGACCACGAAGTTCTGCCCGTCGCGCCGACGCGGCGCGAGCCCGTGGCGCTCCAGCAGCGCGCGGGTGCGCGCCATCCCCGGGGGCCCACCCGACGGTGCCGCCGGCGGCGCGGGCGGTGGCTCGCGCGGCGTTGGCTCAGGCCGCGGCTCGCCCGAGGGCGAGGGCTCGGATGGCGCACCATCCTCGGGGCCGCTCACCCCTGCGGGTCCCCCGGGTCGGCGGGCAGCGCGAAGGCCCGGCGGGCGTTGGCCGAGGTCAGGCGCGCCATGTCCTGCGAGTCGAGGCCGTGCAGCTCGGCCAGCTGGTCCACCACGTAGGCCACGCGCGCGGGCTCGTTGGGCTTGCCACGCAGCGGGTGGGGCGAGAGGTAGGGGCTGTCGGTCTCGGACAGCAGCAGCTCGGGCGGGGTCGCCTTGGCCGCCACGCGCAGCTCCTCAGCGTTGCGGAAGGTCACGTTGCCGGCGAAGGACACGAACCAGCCCTGCTCGGCGCAGAGGTTGACCAGCTCCACGCCGCCAGAGAAGGCGTGCAGGACGGTGCGCGGTGGCGCGCCCTCGTCCAGCAGGATCGCCACGACGTCGTCATGCGCCTCGCGGTCGTGGATCACGAGCGTGCGGTCGAGCTCCTTGGCCAATCGAATGTGGGACCGGAAGGACTCCTCCTGGCGGATGCGCGGCGAGTGGTCGCGGAAGTAGTCCAGGCCCGTCTCGCCGATCGCGACGACCGCGTCGCCGCGGGCGAGGTCGGCCAGGCGCTCCAGCACCCCGTCGGTGGCCTCGATCGCGTTGTGCGGATGGATGCCCACCGCGGCGTGCACCCCGCGTTGGACCGCGGCGATCTGGGCGGCCTCGGCCGAGGAGGCCAGGTCGATGCCGATGGTGACGATCGTGGACACCCCGGCGGCGTGGGCGCGCTCGAGCAGCGCCTCGACGGGCTCGTCGCCCATGGCCAGGTGCGCGTGGGTGTCGGTCAGCACGGGGACCCCTCGTGGGTGGCGATCAGCGGTGCCGGGGCGGGCGCGGACCCTCCCGCGGCCGGCGCGTTGCAGCCTGGCATCGTATCGGCTCGCGCGCGCCCTGCCGATGGGACGGGCGCGATCGTGGGGATCGCCGCGCGGATCAGCGGTGGGCGAGCACCGCCTCGTACAGGGTCCGACGCCGCAGGCCGCGAGCGCGGGCCTCGGTGGCGACGGCGTCCCGCGTGGACGCGCCCGCGGCCACGCGCTCCTCCACGGCGTCCACCGCGTCGGCCAGCGACCGCTCGGCGTCGTCTGGGGGCGAGGTGGGCGCGCCGCCCACCACCACGGTCAGCTCGCCGCGCGGCGGCTGGGCGACCAGCTCCTCGGCCAGCGTGGCCAGCGCACCCCGCCGGACCTCCTCGAAGCGCTTGGTGAGCTCGCGCGCCACCACGGCGGGACGCTCGCCGCCCAGCGCCTCGACGGCGTCGGCGAGCTCTGCGGCGGCGCGGTGCGGCGAGGCGTACCACACGAGGGTGCGGGGCTCGTCGGCCAGGTGCCCCAGGCGCGCCCGACGCGCGCTGGGCTTGCGCGGCAGGAAGCCCTCGAAGGCGAAGCGGTCGGTGGGCAGCCCGCTGACGATCAAGGCCTGCAGGAACGCCGCGGGGCCCGGCACCGCCTCGACCGCGACCCCCTCGGCGAGGGCGGCGCGCACCACCGCGTACCCGGGGTCGGCGATCCCCGGCGTGCCGGCGTCGGTGACGAGCGCCACCACGGCGCCGTGCGCGGCGCGACGGGCCAGGACCGGCGCGCGCTGCGCCTCGTTGTGGTCGTGGCAGCTGACGAGCTCGGCGGCGAGGCCCAGGCGCGCGAGCAGCCGACCCGTGTGGCGCGTGTCCTCGGCCGCGACGACGTCCGCTGCCGCCAGCGCGGCCTGCGCCCGCGGCGACAGGTCGTCGAGGTTGCCGATGGGGGTGCCGACGAGCACCACGCGCCCGGCGGGCGCGCCCGCCCCAGATGGCGTGGGCGCGTCGGGCGCGTCGGGCTCGGGGCCGGTCACGGCGAGGTCAGCCCAGGGCGGGCGCCACGTCGTGGGCCAGCACCGCCAGGTGGTCGTGGTCGGCGTGCAGCAGGTGCTGGAGCATGACGCGCTCGACCCCCGCGTCGCGGTAGGCCCGCAGGCGGTCCGCGGCCTGGTCGGGGGTGCCGGTGATGCCGATCTCGGCGAGGCGCCCGAGGTACTCCTCGACGGTGCGCGACGAGCCCATCCACGACAGCAGCCGACCCGCGCGCTCGTGCACCTCCTCCTGCGTGCGCCCGACCAGGACCGGGGTCATCAGCGACAGGGAGGGCGCCGGACGGCCGAGCTCCGCGGCGCGCGCGTCGAGCGTCGCCCGCCGCTCCGCGCAGTCCTCGGGGGCGAGCATGATCACGTTGAGCTCGTCGGCGTGCTGCGCGGCGAGGGCGGGGGTGCGCCGCGGCCCCTTGCCGCCGACCAGCAGGCGCGGGGCGGGCTCGGGCGTGGGCGCGAAGACCGCCTCCTCGAGGTGCTCGTGCTCGCCGGCGAAGGAGAAGGGCGAGGCGTCGGGGTCGAGCAGGCCGCGGACCACCTGCAGCTGCTCCTCCAGGCGTCGGAAGCGGGTGTCCCAGTCGCCGAAGGGGAAGCCGTGCGCCCGGTGCTCGGACTCCATCCAGCCGGTGCCCATGCCGAGCTCGAGGCGGCTGTGCCCGTCGGGACGCGCGCCGGCCATCTCGGCCACCGTCGCCGCGCTCTTGGCCAGCACCGCCGCAGGACGGAAGGTCGCCGGGCTGACGAGCGTGCCCAGCCCGATCCGTCGCGTCTCGCGCGCCAGGCCGGCGAGGGCCGCCCAGGCGTCGGTCGAGCCCGGCTCCTGCTCCCCCGCGTTCGCGCCGTAGTGGTCGCTGCGGAACAGGGCGTCGAAGCCGAGGCGCTCGGCCTCCTGGGCCACCGCCAGCTGGTCGAGGTAGGAGAGCCCGAACTGGGGCTCGATCATGATCGCGAGTCGCATGCGCGAGAGCGTAGTGCTCCCGCCGTGGTCGGGTGGAGCCGAGGGGACTCGAACCCCTGACCTCCTCCGTGCGAGGGAGGCGCTCTTCCACCTGAGCTACGGCCCCGAGCGCAGCGGTCGTCGCTGCGTGGGTGCAGCCTAGCGGTCCTCGCCGCCGCGCTCAGGCCCCCGCGCTGGGTCGGGCCCCCGAGCGCGGTCGGGCCCCGCGTCGGCGGCGCGCTCCAGCGCGCTGCGCAGCCGCACCTGGGTGGCCACGGTGGTCACGTCCCCGCGCGTGCGCTCCACGAGCGAGCGGGCCACGTCGGTCGCGCGCCGCAGCCCGCCGGTCACGCCGTCGGGGAGGTCGACCTCCTCGAGGACCCCGAAGATGGACTCCATCGCCGACAGGGTCGCGTCCGCGCCCTCCAGGTCGTCGGCGCGCAGGCGGTCGAGTGCGTGGCGTCGCAGCTCGCCGACCGTCTCGGCCAGGCCGCCGGCGTAGGCGGCGGGGTCCACGCCGATGCCCTCCGGGGTGGGCAGGGGGCGCTCGAGGACCAGCGCGGCGGTGAGCTCGGCCTCGGCCAGCTCCTTCTCGGCGTCGAAGGCGAAGCCCGCGTGCAGCAGCCGCGGATGGGCGGTCAGCGCCTCCCGTGCCTGCTGCAGGGCCGCGTGGGCCTCGCCGAGGCGCGCGTCGACCTGCGCGGCGTCCTGGCGATGCACCGCACGGATGGCGTTGGCGGCGTGCCGCGTGGCCTGGCGGGTGGCCTCCAGGCCGACCTCGCGGGCCTCATGGGCGCGCTGCAGGGGATCGCGCAGCGCCGCGCGGAGCAGGCCGACGTCGGGCTCGGCGGTCACCGCGACGCCTCCCGCGCCTGCGACGCCTCCCGGTTCGAAGACGCCTCCCGGGCCGAGGACGCCCCGACCAGGCGCGCGCCCAGCCACACGTGGAAGGCCAGCAGGCCCCCGGTCAGCGCGAGCAGGGGCAGGGCCCCCACGCCCAGGCTGGGCACCGCGGCCGCGGCGGCCAGCACCCCCGCGGCGAGGACGACGCGGACCCGGCGTCGTCGCAGCGCCGCGCGCTCGCGCGCAACCCGGCGGCGCCGCTCGGCGCGCCGCGACGGAGCCGCCGATCGCGTTGAGGCGGCCGATCGCGTGGGAGCGACCGGCCTCGTCGCGGTCGTGGACGCGGAGCGCGACGTCAGCGTCGCGCCGGCCAGCACGCCCATGGCCTCGCGGTAGGCCGCGGCGCGACCGTGGGGGGTCAGGTGGCGCAGCTCGCGCCGCAGCGGGCCGCGCATGAGCACCGCGCTCCCCACGAGCGCTAGCGTCAGCAGCAGGACCTCCATCGCAGGCTGACCGTAGCAAGCGGCCTCGCAAGGACGATGGAGGCGCCGCGCCCGCTAGCCGGGATCGACCAGCAGGTGGACCAGCACGGTCTCGTCGGCCTCGCGACGCCCCAGCTCCGCAGGGATCTCGGCGAGCCCGTGGGCGCTCGCCAACGGCGCCACCTCGTGCACGCCACCCGAGGGGGCAGGCCGCGCCCGCCAGATGCCCTCCTGGCGGGTCAGCGTCACCGGCAGGACCCCGACGCTGCCGACGACGCTGTCCAGCGGCGTCTCGAGCACGGCCGGGACCCGCGCCCGGTTGAGGTCGCGACGCCCCTGCAGCAGGCGGATCGCCGGCCGCGCGAGGACCTCGAAGGCGACCACCGCACCGAGCGGATCGGCGGGGATCACCAGCAGCGGCACGGGCCGGTCGGGCTCGGTCTCGACCAGCCCGAAGCCCTGCTCGCTGCCGGGATGCACCGCGACGTCCGCGGCGCGGATGCGCCCGGCGCCGTTGAGCGCCCGCGCGAGGTCGCCGACGGTCGGCGCCGGCACGCCGGCGGCGAGCACGATCAGGTCGCTGTGGGCCGCCGCGTCCTCGACGGCACCGGCCACCTCGCGGGGCTCGCCCGGCACGGGCTCCAGCCGCGGGGCGCGCGCGTCGGCCTCGCGCGCGAGGGCGGCGAGCAGGAGGCTGGTCGCCTCGGCGGCGTCCGGCGCGCCCTCACGGGCCTGTGCGTCGCGGGCGCCGGCGTCGCGGGCACCCCTGGCCGGGCGCACCGCCACCCCGGCCACGCGGGGCGGCGGATGAGCGGCCACGCGCCTGCGGCCCACGGCCATGAGCACGCCGAGGTCCCCGACGCGCAGCCGGCGCCCCGACGGCACGCGCAGCGCGTCGCCGTGGGCATCGGGCTCGGTGGTGACGACGTCCTCGGCGATGACCTGGCCAAGCGCGTCCAGCAGCGAGAGGTCGATCGGCTCGAGGGCCCTGACCTGCCCCAGCGCCTCGGCTCGCCAGGCCGGCAGGGACCGGGGCGGGAGCGCGTCGGTCGGCTCGCCCACCGCTACAGCCGAGCGACGAAGTCGGACAGGTAGTCGCGGAACTCCGGCCCGAGGTCGGGCCGGGCGGCGGCGATCTCGATCGTCGCGCGCAGGTAGTCCTGCTTGGTGCCCACGTCGTAGCGGGCGCCGTCGAAGCGGATCGCGCGGATGGGCTCCTCGGCGCACTGGGCGCGCATGGCGTCGGTCAGCTGGATCTCGCCGCCGCGCCCGGGCTTGGTGCTGCTGATGTGACCGAAGACGTCAGGGGTCAGGACGTAGCGGCCGATGATGCAGAGGTTGCTCGGCGCGTTGGCCTTGCCCGGCTTCTCGATCATGTCGTTGACGTGGTACACGCCCGGGGCGTCGGGATCGGGGGTGCCGTCGATGACGCCGTAGCGGTCGAGCTCGGCGTCGTCGAACTCCATCACGGCCACCACCGAGCGGGCGCTGTGGTCGGCGAGGTCGACCATGCGCGACAGCAGGCGCTCCTCGGCGCCGATCAGGTCGTCGCCGAGCAGGACCGCGAAGGGCTCGTCGCCCACGTGGTGGCGCGCACAGCCCACGGCGTGCCCCAGGCCCAGGGGCTGGCCCTGCCGCACGTAGTGCACCGCGGCGAGCTGGCTGACCGCGCGCACCGCCGCCAGCAGGTCCTCCTTGCCGGCCGCGGCCAGCTGGCGCTCGAGCTCCACGGCGTGGTCGAAGTGGTCCTCCAGCGCGCGCTTGCCACGGCCGGTGACCAGCAGCACGTCGTCGAGGCCGGCGGTCGCGGCCTCCTCGACCACGTACTGGATCGCCGGCTTGTCCACGATCGGCAGCATCTCCTTGGGCGAGGACTTGGTGGCGGGCAGGAACCGGGTCCCCAACCCTGCTGCGGGAATGACGGCCTTGCGTGCCCGCACGTCCTCTCCTTCCGCTCGCGGGGCGGGAGCCCGCTGGCACGGGCGGGATCCCCCGCGCTCGCGCTGCTGGTCGCGCATCCTGCCACGCCCGGCCGGCGCGGTCACCCAGGGAGCGCGGCCAGGACGCGTCGCGCCCGAGCGCCGCTGGCCCAAGCGCCGCTGGTGGTGCCGCGCCTGGGCGCCACCGGGCATGATGCCCGCGAGGGCCGAGGCCGAGCCGAGGGCGAGCGCCAGCGCGAGCACGAGGCCGCGGCCGAGGTCGAGGTCGACCGCGACAGGAGGTCCGCCGTGGCCAAGCCCCACCGCACCGACCCTCGCAAGGCCGACCTGCGAGCGCGACTGCTCGCCACGCGACGTGGCCTCGGCGCCTCCGCGCGAGCGCGCGCCAGCCGCAGGATCCGCGCCCACCTCGCCGGGCTGGCCGAGGTGGCGCGCGCGGAGGTGGTCCTCGGCTACGCGGCCACCGACGCCGAGGTCGACCTCGACCCGCTGCTCACCGACCTGCTGGCACGGGGCGCCACCGTCGCCCTGCCGGTGGTGGAGGGCTCGCGGCTGCGGCTGGCGGCGGTGACCGACCTCGACGCGGACCTGGTCGCCGGCCACCTGGGCGTGCGCGAGCCGCGCGCCGACTGCGCGACGATCGACCCGACCGCCGTGGCGGTGGCGCTGGTCCCGGGCGTGGGCTTCGACCGCGAGGGCGGCCGCCTGGGCTACGGCGGCGGGCACTTCGACCGTCTGCTGGCGCCGATGGAAGCAACGACCCTCGGCGTGGCGTTCCACGCCCAGCTGGTGCAGCAGATCCCGCGCCGCCCCCACGACGTGGCGGTGGACCGCGTGGTCACCGAGGAGGGCGTCATCCACCCCTCGTGAGCGCCCCGGCCTCGCGGGTGTCGCCGACCCCGCCTCGGGCATACTCTGCGCCAGCAGCCGCAACCCGACTGCCACCTGCGGGCGACCCTGGGGGAACCGCGCCATGCCAACCTACGAGTACGCCTGCCGCGACTGCGGCCATCACCTGGAAGTCGTCCAGTCGTTCCGCGACGAGCGGCTCACCGAGTGCCCGCGCTGCGAGGGCTCGCTGCGCAAGGTCTTCTCCCCGGCCGGCATCATCTTCAAGGCGTCGGGCTACTACGTCACCGACACCCGAGCCGAGCAGGCCACGCTGAAGAACGGCTCGTCCAGCGAGCGCTCGGAGGCCGCCAGCGACGGCGGCGGGGAGGGCTCCTCCTCGAGCTCGAGCGAGGCCGCCTCGGGCTCGGGCGAGACCGCTGCCTCGGGGACGGGCTCGGGCGGCGCCTCGGACGCCAAGGGCTCGGAGTCGGCGGCCTGACCTCGCCCCGCGGGCGAGCGGCACGGCGAGCGTCGCGGCCCGCGCAGGGGCCGCGCTGACGGCAGCTCGTCCACAGCCTGCGAGCCGCTGACCGCCGCGGCCTCGTCGCCGGCCTCCATCCTGCGGGGATGGCCCCTCGCCGCCGACTGCCGCTCCTGGGTCCGCTCGCCGGACCCTCGCCCGCGTGGCCGGGGCCACTCGAGGCGGTCGCCGAGCGCTGGGCCTCGCTGCCCCCGCGCGCACGGCTGCTGATGGTCGCCGTCCTCGTGATCCTCGTCGCCCTTGGCGTGCACCTGCGCGTCCAGGCGGCGGAGCATCGCTGGGGCGGGGCCCCGGTCACCGCCCTCGTGGCCGTCGAGAGCGCCCCGGT
>PUKE01000104.1 GCA_003550425.1 Nitriliruptoria bacterium | reverse complement strand
CTGGCCAAGCAAGGCACCCGCAACGACAACCACCTGGCGACGATCTACGCCGACGCGAACGGGCTCGGGGCGGCGTTCGCCGAGCTGCTCGGGGAGACGAGCGGGGACGACCCCGGTGGCCCCGCCAGGGAGCTCTCCAAGATCGTCAAGGAGGCCGTCCACGACGCCTTGCGCGAGGCCGCCACACCCTTGTGTCGGCCCGGCGGCGTCTTCCCCGTTGCGGCCCACGTCGTGGGTGGCGACGACGTGATGGTGAGCGTGCCCGCAGAGCACGGGCTGACGTTCGCGCGTCGCCTGGCCAGCCGCTTCGCCGAGGCCGTCGAGGAGGGGCTCTCCCAGGGTGGTGACGACGTGGCGCGACCCGAGACGCCGTTGACGATGTCCGCGTCAGTGGTGATCGCCCATCGCTCGTTCCCGTTCCTGCGTTGCGCAGACCTGGCCGGTGAGCTCCTCGATGACGCCAAGCGCCTCGGTCGAGGAACGCACGCAAGGCTGGGATGGCTCCTGGTCACCCAAGAGGGCGTCGACCCACCACGCGGGCGCAACGCCTGGTCGCTCGCTGCGCTCGATCGCCACGACGACGACCTCTCGCGACTCGCGGCACGGCCGCAGCACGCCAGGAAGCAGTTGGAGCGAGCCGTGGCCCGATCCAACGACGAGATCGCAGCGGCGCACGCGTCTCGCGCCGTGCGCCGAGCAGGTGATCTCCACGAGGTCGCGAGCCTTCTCGACGACGCGCACGGGGTCGGCGTGCAAGGGCTTCGCGACGCGCTCTCGCTGGCGCAGTGGTGGCCCCCGTCGGAGGCCACCCAGACCGCGGGCGCCGAGGCCCCGGAAGGAGCCGGATGACGATGACCGTGCCAGAGCTCGTGTTCACCATCAGCTTCGAGACGCCCTTCGCCACGGCCACGGGAACCGCCGACCGTGGCGCTGACCTGACCGTCGGGGCCACGGGCCGTCGAGGCGAGGTCGTCGATGATCGCGGCCCGCGAGCACCGAGGGACGTCGACCTTCCCGAGCTGCTGCCCGCCACGAGGCTCAAGGGCGTCATGCGCGCGGCGGCGTGTCGGACTCTCGGGCTGGATGATCGCGTGGTCGAGGACGTCTTCGGCTCCCCCGCCCACGAGAGCCCCTGGAGCTGGCGGGCAGCCGAGATCGACGATGCCAAGATCGTCCCTCGCGCCCAGGTCGCGATCGACCCCGAGGATGGGATCGCCGTCGATCGGGGGCTGCTGCTCGCCGAGGAGGTGTGGGCGGCGACCGGTCGCTTCCGCGTCCTTGGCCAAGCTCACGTTGACGATCCAGAGCGTGACCGGTTGGTGCTGCGGGCCAGCGCCGCAGGCGTCCACGCGCTCGGTCGCAGTCGCCGTCGTGGATTGGGGTGGGTGACGATCACCCCGGATCCGCCCATCGAGCATACCGACGTCGAGCGCCTGTGGGAGTTGCGGTGAGCGTCACGAGCGTCAACGCCTACCACGTCACGCTGACCGCAGAGGAGCCGCTCCGGATCGGTGCGGGCACCATCGGTCAGGTCGTCAAGTCCCAGCCGCATGTCCCGGGAAGCGTGCTTCGCGGGGCACTCGCCGCCCGCTGGATCGCGGAGCACGGCTCCCCCGACACCGTGGACGCCCAGCAGCGGGAGGAGTTCCTTGCGCTGTTCGAGGGGGCGATCCGCTTCGGTCCACTGTTCCCCGAGGGCAGCGCCCTCGTGCCGTTGCCGGTCTCGCACTGTCGCTACCGACCCTGGCCGCAATGCGCGTCGCAGGTGGTGGATGCGGCCCACCTTCCCGAGCCTGCCAGCGACGCGCCCCGTGCGTGCGCGCACTGTGGGGGGCCCCTACAGCCCGGGAAGGGACAGTTGCAGGGTGGCGTGTCGTTGGTCGACGCGATGCACGCCCCGCTGGCCTCCGACGAGACGGCCGCGGAGGGGAATCTGCACAGTCGCGAGTACCTCCCCGCTGGCACGAGACTGCAGGGCACCATCGTCGGTGAGCATCGCTGGCTGGATGCTGCACCGGGCCGTGCCTGGATCGGGGGCAAGCGATCCGTTGGCGGTCTCGCGTCGCTGGACGTCCAGCGGATGGAGCTGCCAACGCCAGCCGCGCGGGAGGACGGCTTGCTCCATCTCGAGCTCCAGGCCCCCGGGGTGTTCGTCGACCAGGCCGGACGCCCGCTGACCTCGTTCCCGCTGCATGAGATCGCCCGAGTCCTCGAGCGCGAGGAGCCGGAGATCGTGAGGTCATGGACGCGCATGACCGACGTCGGCGGATGGCATGCGGCGTCGCGGCTGCCCAAGCCGATGGATCACGCGCTCGCCGAGGGCTCCGCGGTCCTGTTGCGCTTCCGTGAGGGTCCGCTCGAGGAGCATGAGCGTCGCTTGCTCGCGGCCCGGGGGCTGGGTCTGCGACGCAGCGAGGGCCTCGGCTGGGTGGTGGTCAACCCTCCGTCGCGGGCGTCCGACCCTCACCCCGACACCGACCAGGCAGAGCGCGACGGGCAGCCAGCGGCTGACCCCGACCCAGAGGGAGCGCTTGCCGTCATGGCCTACTACGGGCACGGCGCCGATCCGGCCGTTGGCATCCCCGAGCTGATCGCCTACGCCCGAGGCCTCGGCGTGGCCCGCATGCACGGCGGAGCCGTCCCCGCGACGCCGAGCACAGGGGGCGATGAGCGGAGCCGAAGCATGCTGTCGCTCGTCGACCGCCTTGGGCCCTCGGAGCTCGACGACCTCGTCGCGCTGCTGGAGCGGCATCAGGAGGCGACCGCTGTGGGTGGATCGACATGAGCGACCGCACCGTCACGCTGCTGCTCGCCGAGATCGTGCTCGAGGAGCCCTGGGCGATCCGCGCACCCGAGGTGGGCGGACCGCTCGATGCTCCCGTCGCCCGCGACGGGTTCGGCAACCTCTACGTGCCCCCGGCCAGCGTGGCCGGGGCGTTGCGCGCGCATCTGGCCTCCGAGGGCCTCGCCGACCAGCTCATGGGGCCGCGCACCGTCGCCAACGACGAGACACTGTCGGCCTCACCACTGCGCGTCGTGGGCACCGACCTGTCAGAGGCGTCGCCGTCGCTGCGTCAACGCACGGCGATCGATCGTGATCGCGGCGCCGCCGCCGCGCGGACGCTGCGCGTCCAGGAGCTGGTCGAGCCCGGCGCGAGGGTGACGGTCTACCTGCGCCACGATGGCCCGCTGCCCGACGCTGGGCTTGCCGCGCTCTGCTCCTGGCAGCCTCGGCTCGGTGGTGGCGCGAGCGAGGGGCAAGGACGAGGTCGACTGGAGAGCCTCCGGTACGGCGTCATCGATCTCGACACCCCCGAGGGACTCACCCTGTGGCTCACCAAGGGCGGCAGGTCACTGCATCGCGAGGTCTGCCAGACCTCGTGCTCACCTGAGGATCTCGAGCAAGCGTCTGGGCACGACCAGTCGCCCCTGATCGAGGCCGGCCTGACCATCGCCGATGCGCTGCTGATCGGCGTGGAGAGCCCGGAGGACCGCGTCAGTGCGGAGCCGTTGACGCGGCAGGGCACGCCAGTCGTCGACGGCGCCTCGCTGAAGGGGCTGCTGCGAAGCCGGGCCGAGTACATCCTGCGGTCGCTCGGCCATGACGCGTGCCGCGGGGTGACGGCAGGGAAGGCCTGCGGTCGGTGCGGAGCCTGTGAGCTCTTCGGCGCCCCCGACCGCTTGGGGCTCCTGTCCATCGCGAGCAGCACGATCCAGCAGCCCACGGTGGAGAAGCGCAGCCATGTGGCGATCGACCGGGTGACGGGCGGCGCTGCCGAGGAGGAGGGTCTGCTCTTCACCGAGCGAGTGGTCACCTCGGGAACGCTGACCCTGTGCATCGAGGCGCGTCGCCCGGTGCCCACATGGGGCCGGCTGCTGCTGTTGCACGTCCTGCGAGACATCCACGACGGCCTCGTCGGCTTGGGTCGCGGCACCACGCGGGGGCAGGGGACGCTGTCGCTGACGGACCCCTCGCTCCTGGCCGAGCTCGACGATGGTCAGCCCTCGCTCGTCGAGGCCCTGAAGGATGGCGCGCCACAGGAGAGCACATCATGAGGGCGCAGTTGCAGTTGCAGGCGCATGGCCTGCTGGACTGGACCACGCTGCGCGAGCGCTTGGCGGGAGCCACCTGCCTGTGGGCCGATGTGCACGGCGTGCGGCTCGGACCGGCCCCCGAGTGCCCGCCCGCGTTCACCCACCTGTGGGGTTGGTGGCCGGAGGCTCGGTGGGCTCGCGTCCGCATCGACGATGGCGGCGGGATCCTCGCGGTGCTGACCGAGGAGGAGACGGGCAACGGCGAGCGCCTCGAGGTCGATGACGAGTGGGTCGACGCGTGGCCTCCTGGCATGTCGCACATCGGGCCACTGCCCGCCATCGTCCGCGGCGATGACGAGAACGACGCACGACGCCGCTTGCGCATCCTGAGCACCGCCGAGCCCGTCCCGCTGCGCTTCCTCGAGATCCCCGCAGCCACTGGGATGACCACCCACGAGTCCTGACCTGCCCGCACGACAGCCCGCGCATAGAGCGTCATCGGGCCACCGACGTGAGCATCCCGCACGCTGATCGCCCACAAGGTCACCCACTCGCAGTGGCGTCATTCGTCCCGCCCCACGGTCGAATGGCAGGCGCACCACGGGCTCTCTCGGTGATCGACAGGCCAGAGCACGACGACCGAAAGAGCGATCCATGTCCGTCTTCATCGCCCCCGTAGGCCTCTCCATCCAGCAGCTGCTCGGCACCATCGATGACGGCGATGGCTGGCAGCAGTTGGTGGGCCGCGCGGGGGAGCTTCCCAAGTGGGCCGCCGAGAGCGAGCTCCACCACCATCCCCAGCTGCTCGACGGGATCTCACCCACAGACCCCGGCTGGGCACAGCTGTTTCGGGCGCGTGACGCAGTGCGGCGCTACCGCGAGGCCAACCCGGGCAAGCGGCTGAGCGCCGAGCTCGACTCGCTGTGGAGCGGCACGGACCACGAGCCGCCAGGCAGCGACGACACGGTGGTCCTCATGCCATCCGACACCTCCCTCGGCCTGCTGTGGGCAACGCTGACCGCCCTGGTCATCGGTGGGTCGTGCAGTGTCCGCGTCGTTGACGGCGACAGGCCCGTCGCCGACACACCGCCCCTTGCCAGGTTCGCCACGGACGAGGACTCACGTCCGCGCGTGCTGGTCGCCCTCGTCCGCGGCCTCGATCCGCAGGACACCCCCGATCGCTTCCATCACGAGACGGCTCCGCGTCTCGCCCGCGCCTTCGCCTGGGCTGCCAACCAGCCCGATGATGATGACGAGGTGATCGTCCACCTGACGGGAGGCTTCAAGGCCACGCTGCCGTTCCTGCACACGTTCGCGGGCTTCGTTCCCTTGCAGGAGGGCAGGGAGATCCGGGCGTACTGTCTGTTCGAGGGCGGCAGCAGGCCTGTGGCCATTCCGATCAACCGCAGCGGCACCAACTTCGCTGCAGACGTGCTGCGTCGTGCTGCGGAGGGCGAGGACATGGGCAACCGGTACCTGCTTGAGGGCTTCGCGTGGACCGGGCCGCGCAGTGCGCCGAGCCTGACCTCCATCGGTTGGCAGATGCTCGCGTTGTTCGACGAAGCCGAGGCGGTGCATGGCTGAGTTCGACGTCGAGGACGAGCTCCAGGCGCTGCGTTCTCGGTTGCGAGGGCCATCCGAGGCTCACGATCCGCACTACACCGTGACGGCGCACAACGACGACGAGCACCGAGCAGAGCTGACGCTCACTCGCCGCGTCCGCGACGCCTCACAGTCCGTCCTCCGGCTCGTGATCGATCCATCACGGCAGGGCACGCTCGAGTGGGTCGGATCCGGCAGGCTGCGGCTCAAGAGCTATGTGGCACGGCACGAACAAGAGTTGCGGTCGGTAGTCGAGCAGCAGGTACAGCCCGATCACCTGGTCCTGCTGCTGCGTGATCTGCGCGTCTGGGTCAACCGAATCCTCGACAGAGGAGATGCCGAGTCGGGAGTCGGCCGGCGCCTTCCCGCGGATCCGTTCCACCGGTGGGTGCTCGCCGTTCGGCTCGTGGAGGCGGTCTACCCCTTGCTGCGAACGCATCTCTCCGATGATCTCCCCGCCGACCGAGAGGCGAGGACCCTCGCTGCACGGACCCGCTTCCTGCTCCTATCCGAGCCCTTCCGGCATTCCGCGGGTTCCGCGTGGGCGAAGTGGGTAGAGCCGAGCTCGGGTGTGCTGCCCGACGAGGTCCTTGGTCTGCGTCTCGCTCGTGCCGCACGCGAATGGCAGGACGCACTGCTGCGCTATCAGTCGGATCCCTCGAACTTTCCCTGGGATGCTCGGGTCGAGCTCGAGGCGCGACAGCTCGTGTGGTGCGACCCTACGGTCGCGTCGTGGCGCGCACGGTGGCGACGACTGCCGCTGGCCGACTCGACGGCCGCGAGTGAGGAGGGGGCCCGAGGCCAGCGGTCTGCACGGATGAGCGGGCAAGAGCGTCGGCACCGCATCCTTGCCCGAGAGTTCTTCCTGCCCCGGTTCATGCTGGGAGACGCTCTCGTGGTGCGAGGCAGCCATCTCCGAGTGCTCATCTTCGCTGTCGCTGCGGTGGTCGCCGCCGCTGGTGTGGCGGCGTGGGGTGCATGGCAGGCCGACGGCGCCGAGGATGCGGCTCTGACGGCGGTCGCATGGGCAGGGCTCGCGCTGGGAGTCGCCGTGGTCGCTGGCTCGCTGTGGCTCTCGCCCGGCGTCACCTATCCCTTGTGCCTCCGGATCCCCGCCGTGGCTGCCCTTGGCGCGGCCGCGCTGGTGACCGTCAACGCCGGACCATGGAGGGACGGGGTCGCCTGGCCCATCATCCTCGGCATGATCGCCTTGGCCTACGGCTATCTGGTGGTAGAGGGGCGCAACCACGATCTCGGCGTTCCCGCGGTCCTGCGTCGTGCCTTCGCCGTGCTGTCGCTGGGCCTGGTGCAGTCGGTGCTGGTCGCCTCGCTGCTGATCAACTATCTGGCGGCCGAGGTCACCACGCGCTTCGCTGTCCCCGAGGACCTCGCCTCGGTCGTGCGGTTGATCGCCTTCGTGGCGGCTGCGGGTCTCGTGCTCGGCGTGCTGCTGCAAGCGCTCTGGGAGGCCAGGCCCATCACGTACCCGCTCGCGCATCTGGAATGGGTCGACGACACGGACACGTGAGGTGGTGCTGCCGGACGACGCGCTCGGGGAGGCACAGGCCGCGGTCAACGACTGCGCTGCCCACTGACCCGGAGAGAACAGCCGCGCGAGCATCAGGGACGGCGCGCCGCGGCCGACGGACGGAGCGCACCGGTGATGACGGTGCTTGCGAGGCCAGTGTCGAGGTCGGTGGGGTGGCTCTGGACCGCAGCGGTGCCGGCGATGGTGAAGAGGGTCAGGAGTGATGCCCGACCGACATCCAGTCAGCGAGGTCGGTGACATCGCCCTCGGACCAACGCGCGATGTGGTCGCGACCCCGGACGAGCATGCGATTTGGTCCGCCCCAGAGCTCGTCGAGATCTGCCTGGACGGCGTCCACCCGGGGGGAGCTGGTCTTCTGGTCGTCGCCCGCGAGCAGCGTGACGACTGCACCTCGTCCGAGGTCGCCGCCCATCTGCCGGGCTCGTAGCGCCAACTCGAAGCTCTTCTCCTTTACGGCGGTGATCGTGGGCGTCGTCGCACAGGAGCCGACGTAGAGCCTGCCGTGGTGCAGCGCTACCGCGTCGACCTCGAACTCGCGGCCACCACGCACGCAGTGCACGTTGATGGCAACCGAGGCATCTGGCGCGGCTTGGCGCAGCGCGTCGGAGAACAGCTGCTCGAGCCATCCTCCCGTCAGGAACGCACGCCAGCGGGCGACGCAGTCGACATCCCAGTCGCCGCTGTCCGGGATGCGTTGCACGCGCAGGCCGTGCAAAGCGCTGGGCAACGGGACGGGCTGACGAGCGAGGGTGGTCGGACTGCGCGAGTGCAGCGCCTTGTGCAGATCGGTCAGCACGTGCAGATCGCGAATCGCGGCTCGAGCGACCTCCCACGCGTCCCGCGCGCCGGGGTAACGGGCGTCGTCCTCGTCTTCCTGGCCGGTGCGTTGCGTGAGGACCTCGATGCCGTGCAACCCGAGGAGGTTGCCTAGCGAAGGGACGGGCGCGAGCTTCAGGGTCGTGCCATCGTCGAACTGGAGTGACTGCTGGGCCTCGTGCACGTAGCTCGCCCGACGCGCCGCGGCAGCGGCATCACCAACGACCCGATCCAGCGCGAGGCGCGCATGGGCTGCCATCACCTTGGTCCCGCCCGTGTAGTCGAGCCACGAGCGCTTGGTCAGGACGGACTCGCAAGCGGAGCCAACCTCCTGCGCCGCCCAGGCGCTTGCCAACGCCACCCGCCGTACGTGCGATCCCACCGTGACCTTGATCGCATCCTCAAGACGGCGGGCGGGCCCTTCGGTTCCAGCGCTGTGGACCAGCACCACGACAGGTGGCTGAACCGTACAGACGCTCCTTAATAGTGGTAGCGGATTCGCACCGACGAGCGCTACTTGTTCGTCGGGTCCGTCGCTGGGCTGATCAACGTTCACTGGCGCTCTCCCGACCGTAGACCAGGATGACTGCGTCTGTCCGCAGCGTCCTGCCTTGCTTCTGCAAGCCTAATGATCAAGGAGGAAGAAGAGCAAGCATGCGGTGGCCGAAATGGCTTGAGCGGAGCGGGGTCCCCGCCAAGCCGTTCACGAGTCCAGGGACCATCTGATTAACCGAGAACGGGCGGCCTTCGAGCTACATCCGGCGACTGTGCGCTACTGATAGCACGAATGCTCGACTGATCCACGCGTCGGCCCTGGATTCGAACGTAGCGAGGCAGATATGCGTCAGTCGATTGGGAGTTCTCGTTCCAAGGCCTCTACAGACTGTGCGTCGCTAAGTTATCCCTGATGCGCTCCTGTCGTACTGATGCACTGGGCAAGGCACCGCCTCTGTAGCTGACGGCGTCTGCCGCGCGTGTGAACGAGACCCTTGCTGCATTACGGGCCTTGAGGCAGCGGATGCCTTCAACACCGGGCACACTCCGCACCAAGGACGTCTGATGGTGCCGTTGCCACCGTCGAATCAATCTATGCCCTGATCACCGGGTGGGGTCTGCACCTCGGGGCTGTCAGCCCACGAGCTTCCGTGACGCTGGAGTGTTTCTATGCCCTGATCACTGGGCGGGGGTCTGCACCTAATCACCATGGCTATGTTGGCGCGCCCGCGGTTTCTATGCCCTGATCACCGGGCGGGGGTCAGCACCGGGCGCAAGCTCGTGAACCGGCGGATCGACGCTGCAGTTTCTATGCCCTGATCACCGGGCGGGGGTCAGCACCTAGTTGATCGGTGGACGGGCGCGTTTGCCGACTGTTTCTATGCCCTGATCACCGGGCGGGGGTCAGCACCTAGTGCATGAACTACACAAGGTAGAGAGTGCGAGAGAGGTTTCTATGCCCTGATCACCGGGCGGGGGTCAGCACCGAGCGGCGTCCCGATCATGGTGTCGCTGGCAGCACTGTTTCTATGCCCTGATCACCGGGCGGGGGTCAGCACCTCGACTG
>PUKE01000297.1 GCA_003550425.1 Nitriliruptoria bacterium | reverse complement strand
GGGCGGCCGGTCGTCTCGACGACGACGTCGCGCAGCCGCTCCAGCAGCTCGCGCTCGAGGTCGGGGCGCGTCACCGACGCGCAGACCAGCTCGGCCGGCACGATCTGCAGGAACGTGCGCAGGTCCTCCACCGGCACGTTCGCCCCGAGCTGGTGCACGTCCCAGCCGCCGCCGCGCAGGAAGTCCGAGGCCATCGTGGCGCCCAGCGCGTGATGGTCGCCGGGCGGGGTGAGCGTCACCGCCACGCCACGGCTGGGACCGCGACGGCGGAACTGGTCGCCCAGCCGCGCCACGAGGCCCGAGACGATCTCGGTCGCCCGGTGCTCCTCGGCCACCGAGATCCGCCCCTCCACCCAGTCGTCGCCGATGCGGTGCATCACCGGGGTCAGCAGCCGGACGTAGACGTCGCCCACGGGGGCGCCATCGGCGATCACCTTGCGCACCAGGGCACCCGCCTCGGCGCGGTCGCCGGCCAGCAGCAGCCGGTGGAGCGCGTCGACGTGGGTGGCCCAGTCGGTGCCGCCGCCGTCCGAGGGCGCGGTCACGTCCACCTGGCGTGCCTGGAGGAACTCCTCCAGGTCACCGGCTCGCACCCGCAGGCGGCCGCCAGCCTTGAACGCGGGGAGGTCGCCGCGGCGCACCCAGCGGTAGGCGGTCATGTAGTGGACCTTGAGCCGGTCGGCCGCCTCCTGCAGCGTGAGCAGCGCGTCCCCGCGGTCGTCGTGGTCGTCGGCGCCCTGTGTCACGTCGCCCTCGTCTTCCTGTCGGCGGCGGGTCGCGGGGGCGGGTCGCACCCCGCGGGGGCGGGTCGCACCCCGAGGGGGCGGGTCGCACCCTGAGGGGGCGGAGCGCACCCCGTGCCGCAGCCCCCAGGATACGGGATCGCGTCACTCCGTTGGCGCGTCTTCGTCCTCGTTGCAGCCGTCGGGGTCACAGCCCAGCAGATCGCGGGCGAGGATGAGCGCGAGGTCATCGATGAGCGGCAGCGCCTCGGGCAGCGCCTCCCCCTCGAGCCCGTCGGCCAGGACGGCGAGGTGCCAGCGGCCCGTGGGCCCCTGCACGTGCCCGGTCAGGCTGCGGGCATCCCGCAGCGTCCCGGTCTTGCCGCGCACCCTGCCCTCGGCCTCGGTGCCGACCAGGCGCGGCTCCAGCGTGCCCGACTCGCCGGCGACCGCCATCAGGTCGGTCCACAGCCCGCCGTGCGGCGCGCGCCGCTCGAGGACGTCGAGGCTCACCAGCTGGCGCGCGCTGAGCCGCGCGTCGACCGACAGCCCCGAGCCATCCGGCAGGCGGGCGGCCGTCGGGTCGATCCCGCGGCGTGCCAGGGAGGTGCGGGCCAGCGACTCGGCGTCCTCCCAGGAGCCGTCGCCCTCCTCGGCCGCGGTCATGCGCCACAGCCCGTCGGCCAGGTGGTTGTCGCTCTCCTGGACGGTGTGGACCAGCAGCTCGTCGAGCGGAGGGCTCTCGATCGTCGCGAGCGCCTCCCCGTCGTGCTCCGCGTCGGCGTCGACGTGCGCGGGATCGTCGTCGGCCACCGCCACGTCGGCGTCCTCGAGCAGCTCGATCAGCACCGTGGCCGCCTCCAGGGCAGGGTCCTCGGCCGGCGAGGCGACGAGGTCGTCGCCGCGCTCGAAGAGCTCCCGCCC
The DNA here is from genome assembly GCA_003550425.1 of Nitriliruptoria bacterium. Lineage (GTDB taxonomy): Bacteria > Actinomycetota > Nitriliruptoria > Euzebyales > Egibacteraceae > PUKE01. Next base: position 7,958 of record PUKE01000297.1, on the reverse strand, counting down.
GGCGTTCAGGGCCAGACCGGAGGAGTAGCCGGTGTGCCCGCGGTCGAGATAGCGCTGCGTCCAACCGTCGGGCTCGGGCTCGTCGGGCAGCACGCGGGCATCGGCGAGCACCGTGCCCTCGACCTCCTCGACCTGCGCGGCGACCTCCTCGGCGAGGTCCTCCAGCGGCGTGCGCGGGCGCTGGGGGTTCGCGTCCTGCTGCCACGGCTCGCCGAGCACCGGGTCCCCGCCGCCGACCAGCACCAGGTCGCCGGCCACGACCCCGTCCTCGACCGGGCTCGTGGCGTGGACCTCGGTGGTGAAGCGATGGTCGCGGTCGAAGACCTCCAGCGCTCGCGCGGCGGTGAGCAGCTTGACCGACGAGGCCGGCACCCGGGGCTCGTCCGCGTCGTGGTCCAGCTGGACCACGCCATCGGGCCCGGCCACCGCCACGCTGACGCGCTCCAGCGGCTCGGCCTCGGCGATGCGGTCCTCGATCGCGGCGACGACGTCGTCGTCGAGCTCGCGCACGGGCTCGACGTCCGTGGGATGCGCGAGGCCCTCGATCTCGACCTCGCCGCGGTCGGGGTCGGGCTCGTCGTCGGGGTCGTCCTCGGCGTCCTCGTCCGAGGAGTCCTCGGCGTCGGCCTCGGCGGTCGAGGCGCCGTCCTGCTCGGCGTCGTCGGCCCCCTCACGATCGGCGGGGAGGCTGGCCAGCAGCAGGACCGCCACTGCGAGCGTGGTCAGGCCGAGCAGCGCGAACAGCAGTGGTCGAGGCATCCTCCCCTGATCCTATGCCAGCGCGGCGCAGCGCGAGGGCGCGGCGCGCGGGTGGGGCCCGTGCTCACGCCCACGCCCACGCGCTCACGGGAGCGTGAAGGTGGCCACGGCCTCCACGGCCGCGGTGTGGGGGAAGCAGTCCACCGGCACCACCTCGGTGAGGGTCGCCCCGCCCTCGACCAGGGTGCGGGCGTCGCGTGCGAGCGCGGCGGGGTCGCAGGAGACGTAGACGACCCGGCCGGCGCGCAGCCGGGGCAGCGCCTCGCAGACCGCGGGCCCCGCGCCACGGCGCGGCGGGTCGAGCACGACCACGTCCGCCTCCTCCTCGTCGGCGTGCTCGGCGAGCCAGGCGCCGACGTCGGCCGACACCACGGTGGCCGAGGACCCCGCGAGGCTCGCGCGCGCGTCGCTGACCGCGCCGCGGTGGTGCTCCACGGCGGTCACGTGCGCCCCGTCGTCGGCCAGCGCCGCCGCGAACAGCCCCACCCCGGCGTACAGGTCCAGCACGTGGCGGCCGGCCACGTCGCCCGCGGCGCGGCGCACCGTGGCGACCAGGGCCTCGGCCGCCTCCTGCCCGGCCTGGAAGAACACCCCGGCCGACACCTGCAGCGGCAGGCCGGCGACCGTCTCGTGGGCGGTCGGGTCGCCTCGCAGCGCCACCGGCGGTCCGGCGTCGACGACCGCGATCGCCGAGGGGGCCTCCGGCAGCGGGGGCAGCGCGTCGGCGCCGGGGCGCACCAGCAGGCCGCTGCCGCCCGCCGAGCCCGCGTGGACCTCGACGGACTCCACCCCCGGCCAGGCATCGCCCGCGGCGTCCCGCAGCGCCTGGGCGTCCGGGGTGAGCAGCGGGCAGCGGTCGATCGGGCGGACGTCGTGGCTGCGCGGCTCGCGGAAGCCCAGGCGCCCCTGCTCGTCCACCGCGAAGCGGGCGCGGCTGCGGTAGTGCCACGGGCCGGTGGGCACCGGCTCGGTCACCGGCGGGTCGGGCTGGCGGCCGATGCGCTCGAGCTGCTCGACCAGCACGCGGCGCTTCAGGTGCGGCTGCGCCTCGGTCCGCACGTGCTGCAGCGCGCATCCGCCACAGGCCGGCGGCGCGGCCGGCCAAGGCCCGGCGTAGGGGCAGGGCGGCGCGACCCGGTCCGGGCTCGCCTCGACGACGTCGACCAGCCGCCCGCGCGCCCAGCGTGCCCGCGTCTCGGTGACCACGAGGTCGATGGTCTCCCCGGGCAGGGCGAAGGGCACGAAGCAGGCGCGCCCGTCGGGCAGCCGCGCCACGCCCTCCATCCCGTGGGTGATGCCGTGCACCGTCACGCGATGCTCGGCGGCCGCGCTGGGCGAGGCGGCGGGGTCGGATGCGGCGTCGTCGGCATCGGGTGGCACGGGCGCTCCTCGGGGTGGGGAGGGGGCTGCGGGGTGCGGGTCAGCGTGGGGACGGGCGCTGGGCGTGGGTCAGCGTGGGGACGAGCGTGGGCGGTCGGCGGGGGCCGTCGGCTCGACCGGCCGACGGCCGACGAGCACCGCCCACTGCGCCCCCTGGCGCACCAGGGTCGACAGGCCGGCGCGCTCGAGCGCGCCGGTGGCCTGGTCGACGCGCTCGAGGGACACCCCCGAGGCGATCAGCGTGCCGCCCGGGGACAGGGCGGCCACCAGCGCCGATGCCTGGCCGGCCAGGGTCGTGGTGTCGAGGTTGGCGACCACCACCGCGAAGCCCTCCGGTGGCCGGGGGACGTCGGCGACCTCGCCGGCGTGGACGTCCACGGTGACCCCGTTGGCCGCGGCGGTCTCGCGGGTGGCGTCCACGGCGAGCGGGTCGGTGTCGCAGGCCACCACCGGCGCGGCGCCCAGGCGCGCGGCCGCCACGGCCAGCACCCCCGACCCCGAGCCGACGTCCAGCACCGAGCGGCCCCGCAGGTCGACCTCCTGCAGCGCGGCCAGACAGCCCGCGGTGGTCTCGTGGTGCCCGGTGCCGAACGCCTGCCCGGGCTCCAGCACCAGCGTGTCCTCGTCGGGCTCGGCGGCCCAGGGCGGCGCGATCGTCAGCCGCCCGACCGTCACGGGGGTGACGCTCTCGCGCCACGCCGCGTGCCAGTCGCGGTCGGGCACCGGCTCCCAGCTCCCCTCCCGGGACAGGTCCTCGGGCAGGTCCTCGACCGGGCAGGGGAAGTACAGGACCGCGCCCTCGGCGTCCTCGAGCACGCCGAGCAGCCCTGCGGCCTCCAGCGCGGGGCGGTGCACGTCGACCGCCTCCAGGTCCGCGGGCACCCGCAGCGCCCACGCGGCCGGGTCCCTCTCGGTCACGGGTGGCCCCCGCTGGTCGCGTCGGTCGACGCGCTGCCGGGCTCGCGGGCGCTGGGCTCGCTGGGCTCGCGGGCGGTCACCACGTCGAAGGTCCAGACCTGCGCGCCGGAGGCCGCCGGGCCCTGGGCGCCGGTGCGGGCGTGACCGCGCTGGAACTCCTCGGAGTCGAGCCAGGCGCGGAAGTCGGCCTCGGAGTCCCACCAGGTCATCACGAGGTAGCGGTCGGTGGCCTCCTCGCCCTCCCCCTCGGGCTCGGGGCCGTGCGCGTCGTCGGCGGGTCGCAGCAGCTCGAAGCGCTGGAACCCCGGCCGACCGTCGACCTCCCCGGCGCGGGCAGCGAAGCGCTCCTCCAGCGAGCGCTTGGCGTGCCGCGGGACGGCCAGGACGTTGACGGCGACGAAGGCCATGGGCTGCTCCCTGCGGGTCGCGGCTCGTGCGGCGCACGCGAGCCCGGCGCGTGCGGGCTGGCGCGTGCGGGCTGGCGCGTGCGGCCGGTGCAGGGCAGCCTAGCCCTGACCCGAGGGCGAGGAGGACGCCGTGGATCCCGCAACCACGCTCGATGTCGCCGATCGCGGGATGCTCGCCGTGGCCGGGCGGCGCGGCCCCCTGCTGTCGCCCATGGCCGCATGGTGGGACGGCGCCGGGCTGTGGATGACCACCGCCGCCGATGCCACCAAGGTCGGCGTGCTGCGGCGCGAGCCGCGCTGCGCGTTCGCGGTCCCCGCCCACGCCGACGAGCCCGGCGCCCTGGCCCGTGGGCGCGCCCGCGTCCTCGGGCCCGACGAGCCCCTGCGGCTGGCCCTGCACGCGCCGGCGATCTCGGGCGCCGTGACGGCCCTGACGCTGCGCAACCTGCCCGCGGTGGCCGACTACGCCTGGCAGGCCGCCCGCGTGCCCTCCCGCTGGCGCGCCCACCGCCGGGTCGTGGTGCGCGTGGCGGTCGACGACGTGACCCCGCTGCTGCCCGCACCGCACGTGCCCGGCGTGCCACCGCCGCTGCCCACCGAGATCCCCCGCGGGGTGCGCCGACGGCTCAGCGGCCGGCGGGAGGTCCTGGTCGCCACCGAGGGCGCTCCGCCGCAGGTGACCACGGCCAGCTGGGCGGGCGGGCGCCGGCTGGCGTTCCCCCGCGACGTCATGCTGCCCGAGCGCACCCGCGCGGTGGTGGCCGTCGACGACGACGACGGTCGACCCACCGGCGTCACCGGGGTGGCGCTGCACGGCACCCTCGCCCGCGACGGCGCGTTCGCGCCCGAGCGCGCCACGTGGTGGGACGGGTTCGCGCTCCAGACCGTCGAGGTCGCCCCGCCCACCGAGGCCGGCCTCACCCTGCCCGACTGAAGGAGGCCCGATGAGCGGGCTGGTCCCCACCTGCGTGTGGCGCGTCGACCCCGCGCTGATCGAGGCGCTCGACGTGCGCCTCGGCCCGCCCCTGGACTCCTATGTCCGTGGCTGGCAGGTCTGGCTGGAGCCCAACGGGCCGGGCGAGGTCACCCTCGAGTGGCGGTTGCACCCTCCGGCCGGCTTCGTCATGCCCCGAGGGGTGAACCCGCACGACCTGTTCGACCTGGTGCTCGGCGGGCTGGCCGAGGCCGACGACCCCGGCAGCGACCCGCTGCCCCTCGGCCGCGAGCCTCGGCCCCTCCCGGGGGTGTGGGAGATCCTGGAGGCCTTCCCCGCGTTCGAGGACGGCGTGGAGGTCGACGCGCTCGTGTCGGTGGTCAGCGAGGTCCTCGGTCGTCGCCCGGATGCCGCGGGCCATGCCGACCACGCCCGCCTCGGGGACCTGTGGAAGGGCCGCAAGGGCGACTTCTCGGTGGGGCAGGCGCTGCTGGAGACCCTGGAGCCGACGAGCGACTAGAGGCGCGCGCCTGCCGCGCGCGCCTGCCGCCCGCGCCTGCCGCGCGCGACGCCCCGGACCGCGCGAGTTCCCGCGCGTGGTGGGGCCTCGCCCGCTACGGTGCGCCCATGAGCGAGCCCCAGGACGTTCCCCGTCGTGCCCGCGTCGATGGCGTGGACCAGCCCCTCGATCAGGCGACCGTGGCGCTGCTCGACGAGGGCTTCACGCGTGGCGACGGCGCCTTCGAGACGGTCGGGGTGTGGGACGGGCGGCCGTTCCGCCTGGACGACCACATCGACCGTCTCGGGGCGTCGCTGGCCGCGATGCGCCTGCCCCCACCCGACCGCGATGCGCTCCTCGCCGACGTGGAGGCCGTCCTCGACGGCATCACCCAGGATGCGGCGCTGAAGCTGTTCGCGACTGCCTCGGACACGCGCGCGGTCACCCTGGAGGCCCCACCGCGTCGCGTGCTGCCGCGCCGCCTGGTGACGCAGCCAGCGCCGTGGGTGCGGCCGCTGGACACGTGGGGCTACGCCGGCGCGAAGAGCCTGTCGTACGGGCCGAACATGGCGGCCACCCGCGCCGCCCAGGCCGCTGGCGGCGATGACGCGCTGCTGATCACGCTCGAGGGCTGGGTCGCCGAGGGGCCCACCTTCCAGGTCTGCTGGGTCGCCGACGGCGTCCTGCACCCCCCGTCGCGGGGCCTTGGGATCGTCGACTCCATCAGCCGGCGCAGCGTCGAGGCGCTGGCCGCCGAGCGCTCCATCCCGGTGGTGGCCGGGCGCTGGAACGTGCAGGCGCCGCAGTACGCTGACGAGGTGCTGGTCAGCTCGGCGGTGCGGCCCCTGCTCGCGGTCATCGAGATCGACGGGGTCGACCTGCCTGGCGCGGGCCCGATCGGCTCGCAGCTCGCCGATGACCTCGACCGCTGGCGACGCGGCCTCGAGCGGCGCGACCTCCAGCCCGGTGACGCGGCGGCACCCGGCGCGCAGCGGGCCGACGCTGATGAGCCTGCCACGACGGACACGCCGGAGGGATGACCGTGGACGAGACGCGCACCCGCACTGCGGGCTCGGAGGAGACGATGGAGTGGAGCCGGCGCGAGCTCGCCGGCTTCTGGCTGCGCGTGGCCGCCCTCGGTGTGGACCTCGTGGTCGTCGTCGCCGCCGCAGCGCTGCTGGCCGGGTTGGTGGTGCCGGCGCTGGTCGGCGTGGTCGCCGACCTGCCGCTGCCTGGCACCGTCGACGAAGCGGCGCTGACGCTGTGGCTGCTGGTCGGCCTTGGCGTGCTGGTGCTGGTGCTGTATGACGTGCTGGCCACCGCCGGCGCCGGCGGCACCCTCGGCAAGCGCGCGGCTGGCATCGAGGTCCGCGACCAGGCATCGGGGCAGCGCGTCGAGGCGGGCGTGGCCGCCGGACGGATGATCACCCGCGTGCTGTCGCTGCTCCCGGTGACGCTCGGCTTCCTATGGGCCGGGTGGAGCGCGCGCAAGCAGACCTGGCACGACCTGCTCGCCGGGACCGTCGTGGTCCGCCGCCGCCATCTGCCCGCCGAGCTGCGCTGGCCCGAGGTCGGCGCCGCCTCGGCGCTGCCGATGCTCGCGCTGGGCCGTAGCAGCAGCGAGCTCGCGCCTGCGCCGATCGAGGCCGCGCCCACCGCGTCCCCTGACCCCGACGCCGAGCCGGCCGAGGCCGAGCCCGCCGACGACGAGCCGGCAGAGGCGGAGCTCGCCGACGCCGACCCGGCCGACGCCGAGCTCGCTGAGGCCGAGCCCACCGACGCCGAGCTCGCCGAGGCGGAGCTCGCTGAGGCGGAGCTCGCTGAGGCAGAGGCCAGCGAGCCCCGCGGCGCCGAGCCGCCCGACGCCGAGCCTGGCGACCCCGACTCCCACGAGCCGGCTGACCCCGAGCTCGCCGAGGCCGAGCACCGCGAGTCGGCAGTGTCCGAGTCGGAGGGCCAGCAGCCAACGTACACCCTGTCCTCGGCGCTCGACGAGGTGCTCGCGGAGGCCGACGCGCGCCCTGACGACGCCGAGCCCGAGCCGGCGCCCGAGCCCGAGCCTGAGCCGGCGGTGGCGCCCGAGCCTGAGCCGGCGCTGGCGCCCGAGCCCGAGCCCGAGCCGGCGCCCGAGCCGGCAGGCCAACCCGCCGACCCCAACCTGGTCGCGATCCAGCGGGCCGAGCTCGCAGCGGAGAGCGCCGGGTGGCTCGAGCAGGTGGCCGAGCAGGTGGATCCCCGGCTCGATGCCGTCACCCCGCACTGGCGCGACGCTCCCCAGGCGCCCGCTGCCCGGGCCTGCGCCTTCGGGCTGCTCATCGGGTATCTCGCCTCGATGTATCCCCACATGCAGCAGGACCTCGATCGAGCCGCCGAGGCCCATCCCAGCTTCACGACCCTGCCGGAGGGCCAGCGCCTGGCGACGCTGCAGTCCATCGCTGCCGATCCCCGCCGGGCCGCGGCGTGGCTCGGTCCGCTGATCGACGCCGAGGACCCTGATCAGATGGCGCGCCTGCTCGAGTAGCCACCGTCAGCCGACAGTCTGCGGGCTGCCCGAGGGTCGCGGAGGCCGATCTGCACCCGCTTGACCCGGCCCGCTGGGACTGGGTGCAGATCGTCGCTGTGGTGGTCTGCTGTGCACCCGGTTGGTCGGGTCGGGGGCTTGCGGGTGCGGATCGGCACCGGCTGCGGCGTGCGGCTGGTGGACTGGGTGCGGATCGTCGCTGTGGCGGCATGATCTGCACCCGGTGCTCGGCCAGGCCTCGTTCTGGGTGCCATCGGTGACACGGGCGTGTCGATCTGCACCCGCTTGACCCGGCCCGCTGGGACTGGGTGCGGATCGTCGCTGTGGTGGTCTGCTGTGCACCCGGTTGGTCGGGTCGGGGGCTTGCGGGTACGGATCGGCACCGGCTGCGGCGTGCGGCTGGTGGACTGGGTGCAGATCGCGGATCGCGGCACGCGGCACGCGACACGCGACTCGTGTTGACGCGGGCGAGGCAGCGCCCCTCCCTGCGCCTCAGGCGGGCGCCGGCTCGAGCGCGCGTCGTGCCTCGCGCCGCTCGTT
>PUKE01000124.1 GCA_003550425.1 Nitriliruptoria bacterium | reverse complement strand
CCGGAGCGCCGAAGGAGCAACCCGCCCCGGGAATCTCTCAGGCACCCGGACCGCGGGGTCCAGGCCACTCTGGAGATCCGGTGGCAACGGCGCCGCTGGAACCGAAGGGGCACGCCGGCCCGCGCCGGCCGAACTCTCAGGTTCCCTGACAGAGCCGGGGCAGCCCACCGACCGTGGCCTGCCCGCTCCCAGGAGGACCCCATGGATCCCCTCGCCGACGCCGCGTCCCCCCACGACGCGCACCGGTTCCGCGACCGTCACCTCGGCTGCTCCCCCGACGACGAGCGGGCGATGCTGGAGGTCCTCGGCTACGACTCGGTCGAGGCGCTGCTGGCCGACACGATCCCCAAGGACATCCGTCAGGACCGCGCGCTCGACCTGCCCGCCGCGCGCAGCGAGGCGCAGGTGCAGCAGGCCCTGGCCGACCTGGCCGCGCGCAACCAGACGCTGACGTCGCTGATCGGGATGGGCTACCACGGGACGCACACCCCGGCGGCGATCCGTCGCGGCGTGCTCGAGAACCCGGCCTGGTACACCGCCTACACGCCCTATCAGCCCGAGATCAGCCAGGGTCGGCTCGAGGCGCTGCTGGCGTTCCAGACCATGGTGGCCGACCTCGCCGGCCTGGGGCTCGCCAACGCCTCGCTGCTCGACGAGGGCACCGCCGCGGCCGAGGGCATGGCCCTGGTCCGGCGCGTGCAGCGCGGCCGTGGCGGGCGGTTCGTCGTCGACGCCGACACCCACCCGCAGACCGTGGACGTGGTCGCCACCCGCGCCCGGGCGCTGGACCTCGAGGTCGTCGTCGGCGAGCCGACCGAGCTGCTGGGCGACGACGTCTTCGGCGTGCTCCTGTCCTATCCCCGCTCCAGCGGCGAGCTCGTCTCCCTGCGACCGGCCATCGAGGCGGCGCACGCCGCCGGGGCCATGGTGGTGGTCGCCGCCGACCCGCTGGCGCTGACGCTGCTGGAGTCCCCCGGCGCGCAGGGCGCCGACGTGGTCGTCGGCTCCACCCAGCGGTTCGGCGTGCCGCTGTGGTTCGGTGGCCCCCACGCCGGCTACATCGCCACCCACCCCGAGCACCGCCGGTCGCTGCCAGGACGGCTGGTCGGCGCGTCGGTGGACCACCACGGCAACCCGGCGCTGCGGCTCGCGCTGCAGACGCGCGAGCAGCACATCCGCCGCGACCGCGCCACCAGCAACGTCTGCACCGCCCAGTCGCTGCCGGCGATCGTGTCGGCCTGCTACGCCATCCACCACGGCCCCGAGGGGCTGCGCACCATCGCCGAGCAGGTCGCGGCGCACGCGGCCCGCCTGGCGCGCGGGCTCGCCGCGTCCGGGGTCGCGGTGCGTCACGAGGCCCTCTTCGACACCGTCGTCGCCGAGGTCCCCGGCCAGGCGGACGCGGTGCTCGAGGCGGCGCGACAGCGGGGGCTGAACCTGCGGCGCCTCGACGGCGACGCGGTCGGCGTCACCGTCGACGAGACCACCGACGACGCGGTGGTCGACGCCGTGCTCGCCGCGGTCGCGGCCGGGACGGGCCGCACGGTCGACGCGCCCGAGGTGACGGGGGCGACCGCGGTGCCGGACGCGCTGCGCCGCACCGACGCGATCCTGCAGGACCCCGTCTTCCACGACCACCGCTCCGAGACGGCGCTGATGCGCTACCTGCGCCGCCTCGCCGACCACGACCTGGCCCTGGACCGCACGATGATCCCGCTGGGCTCGTGCACGATGAAGCTGAACGCCGCCGCCGAGCTCGAGCCGATCTCCTGGCGGGGCTTCACCGACGTGCACCCCTTCGCGCCGCTGGAGCAGGCCGCCGGCTACCGCGAGCTCATCGCGGACCTGGAGGGCTGGCTGGCCGAGATCACCGGCTACGACCGCGTCAGCGTGCAGCCCAACGCGGGGGCGCAGGGGGAGCTCGCCGGCCTGCTGGCCATCCGCGGCTACCACGCGGCGCGCGGCGAGACCCACCGCGACGTCTGCCTGATCCCCGAGTCGGCGCACGGCACGAACGCCGCGAGCGCGGCCATGGTCGGCTACCGCATCGTGTCGGTCGCCTGCGACGAGCGCGGCGACGTCGATCGCGAGGACGTCGCCGCGCGGCTCGCCGAGCACGGGGACCGCCTCGCGGCGATCATGGTCACCTACCCCTCCACCCACGGGGTCTTCGAGGAGGGGATCACCGAGCTCTGCGAGCAGGTGCACGCCCACGGCGGGCAGGTGTACCTGGACGGGGCGAACCTGAACGCCCTCGTGGGGCTCGCGCGCCCCGGTGACTTCGGCGCCGACGTCAGCCACCTGAACCTGCACAAGACCTTCTGCATCCCCCATGGCGGCGGCGGTCCGGGCGTGGGCCCGGTGGGCGTGCGCGAGCACCTCGCGCCCTACCTGCCCTCCAGCGCGGTGCGCCCCGAGGCTGGGCCGCAGCCGGGCGCTGGCGCCGTCTCCTCGGCGCCATGGGGGTCGGCCGGGATCCTGCCGATCTCCTGGGCCTACCTGGCCCTCATGGGGCCCGACGGGCTGACGCGCGCCTCGGAGGCCGCGATCCTCGCCGCCAACTACCTGACCCGCCGCCTCAGCGAGCGCTATCCGATCCTCTACACCGGGCCGGCCGGCACCGTGGGCCACGAGGCGATCATCGACGTCCGCCCGCTGACTGAGCGCACCGGCGTGACCGCCGAGGACATCGCCAAGCGGCTGATCGACCACGGCTTCCACGCCCCGACCATGTCGTTCCCCGTGCCGGGCACGCTCATGGTCGAGCCCACCGAGTCCGAGCCCAAGGAGGAGCTCGACCGCTTCCTCACCGCGATGGCCGCCATCCGCGACGAGATCGACGAGGTCGAGCGCGGTGACGTGGCGCTGGCCGACAGCCCGCTGCGGCGCGCGCCGCACACCGAGGACGACGTCCTCGCCGCGGACTGGGACCGCCCCTACTCGCGCGAGCGCGCGGCTCGCCCGGCCGGGGCGCGCCGCTGGGCCACCTACTGGCCGCCAGTGGGACGGATCGACAACGCCTACGGCGACAAGAACCTGATGTGCACCTGCGCGGCGCTCGAGGACCTCGCCGAGAACGCCCCGCAGGCGCGCTGACCCGCGGCCGCGCTACCCCTCCGCGGCGGCTTGCGGCCCAGCGTCGTCGCCGGCGGTCGCGGCCTCGGGGTCGCGGGCCTGCTCCACCACGGGGGGCACGGGCTCGGGCTCGATCACGGCGATGTCGCCCTCGAGCTCGGTGACGACGGGCTCGAGAGCGATCGCGAAGACGCCCTGGCCGCGCTGCAGCAGGTCGACGACCTGGGACTCGTCGTCGAGCGCGTAGATGGTCTTGCCGTCGGACACCAGGGTGATGCTGCGCAGGTCGAGGCCGCGGTCGCGGATGTAGTCGATCGCCGCCCGGATCCGCTTGAGGCCGACGCCGGTGTCCAGCAGCCGCTTGATGACGCGCAGCTGCACGATGTCCTCGAAGCTGTAGAGGCGCTGGCTGCCAGACCCGTCCGCGTCGCGCACCGACGCCCGCACCAGCCCGGTGCTCGTCCAGTAGTCGAGCTGCCGGTAGGTGATGCCCACGAGCTTGGTCACCTTCGGCGCGCGGTAGCCGGTGGGGCCCTCCTCGAACCCGGGCAGGGGGATCTCACGCAGGTAGCGGTTGGTGCGCGCCATGCGGCCTCCTGCCCTGGTCTCGCCGGTGGAACTTCGCCCGCGAAGTCTACGCGAGCGGTCCAGGCCGGGACAACCGTCGAGGGCCGCGGCGCTACTTGAAGTCCTCGGGCGAGACGGAGTCGAGGAACTCCTTGAACTGCTCGACCTCCTCCTCCTCGTCGTCCTCGATCTCGATGCCGGCCTCGTCGAGGACCTCCTCCTCGGCGTAGACGGTCACGTCGGCGCGGACCGCGAGGGCGATCGCGTCGGAGGGGCGCGAGGAGACCACGACGGACTGGCCGCCGTGGGTCAGGTGGATCTCGGCGTAGAAGGTGCCGTCTCGCAGCTCGGTGACGACGACGCGGTCGACCTGGACCTCGAGGTTGGCGAGCAGGTCGCGCATGAGGTCGTGGGTCATGGGGCGGGCCGTGGTGACCCCCTGCAGCGCGAAGGCGATGGCCGTCGCCTCGACCGCGCCGATCCAGATGGGGAGGTAGCGCTCCCCCGTCGTCTCCTTGAGCAGCACGATCGGCTGGTTGTGGGGAAGCTCGACCCGGACTCCCACGAGCTCCAGCTCGATCACGGGCGCTCCTTCGCTCGGGTCAGGGCGAGTCTACGTCCAGGGGCCCAGACCGACAATCACAGGCCAGCGAGCTCGGACTGGACCACGAGGTACACGAGGCCCAGCAGGGCCAGCACGAGCAGGAGCACCGGCCAGGGGCCCCAGGGCTTGCGGTCGCCGGCGGCCATCGCGCTAGCCCTGCCGCGCCTCGCGGAGGGCGCGCGCGAGGAGCGCGCGCTGCAGCCGCCCGGTGAGGGCCGCCAGGCGCTCGAGCTGCCGATCCGCCTGGCGGCGCGCCTCCGGGTTGCGCTGGCGCTGCAGGGGGGCGACGAGCTGCTCGTACAGCGCGACCTCGCGGTCGACGAACTGCCGGTACATCCGCAGATGACGGGGCTCGAGGCCCAGGCCCAGCAGCTCGCGCGCGGCCCGGCCGGCCGCGACGTCGTCGCCGTCGAAGGGGGCGCCGTCGTCGTCACGCCCGCCGACCACGCCGTACTCCCGCAGCGCGCGGACCTGCTCGGCGGTCAGCCCGGTCGCCTCGCACAGGTCGCGGAGCCCCAGGGCCTGCTCCTCCCCCGGGCCGTCGAGGGACAGCGGCGCGCGGTCGTCCTCGACCGCGGCGCTGGGCGCCTCATGCGCGCTGGCCCCGCCCGCGGCCTCCGGCGGCGCCTCGCCGGCGTCGAGCTTGTCGAGCTGCTCGCGGATGACCTTGAGGGGCAGGTAGTGGTCGCGCTGGGCGGTGAGGATGAACCGCAGGCGGTCCACGTCGTCATCGGTGAACTTGCGGTACCCCGACTCGGTGCGGTCGGGGTAGATGAGGCCCTCGCTCTCCAGGAAGCGGATCTTCGAGATCGTGATGTCCTCGAAGTCCTCCTTGAGCTGGTTCAGGACCTCGCCGATGGTGTAGCCGTCCGCTGCCACGACGCTCCGTCCCTACTGGTCCGACCCGGCGATGAAGGCCACGAGCTTGAACCGGCCGATCTGCACCTCGTCGCCGGTGGCAAGGACCTGCTCGTCGACCCGCTCGCCGTTGACGTAGGTGCCGTTCAGGCTGTTGTCGTCGCGCAGGGAGAAGCCCTGCGCGGTGCGCAGGAAGGTGGCGTGCGCGCGGCTGACGGTGATGTCGTCCAGGAAGATCGCGCAGTCGGGGTGACGACCGCAGTCGATCTCGTCGCGGTCCAAAAGGAAGCGCGCGCCCTCGTTGGGTCCTCGCACCACCACGAGCAGCGCGGTGCCCGGGTCGAGCTCGGGCACGCCGCCGGGCACCGCCCGCGTCGGCGGCGTCGGCACGGGCGGCTCGGCGGTCAGCAGCGCCTCGGGATCGACCGAGGACGTCGTGGCCGAGGGCGGCGCGCTGGTCAGGCGCTGCCCGCAGCGGGCGCAGAAGTTGGCGTCCTCGGGGTTCTCGGCCCCGCAGCGCGTGCAGTACATCGACCCCTCACCACCGGTCCCGACAGGCAGATGCTAGCAGGCGGGTCGCCGCCCTGACCGCTCGCCTCAGGCGGCGTCCAGCAGGCGCTGGTAGCCGTCGGCGTCGAGCAGCTCGTCGAGGGCGCTCGCGTCGCTGACCTCGAGCACGACCAGCCAGCCCTGAACGTAGGGGCTGGAGTTGACCAGCTCGGGGTTGGCCTCGAGCGAGGCGTTGCGCTCGACCACCGTGCCCGAGACCGGCGCGTACAGGTCGGACACGCTCTTGGTCGACTCCACCTCGCCGAACGCCTGGCCGGCCTGCACCGACGAGCCGGCCTCGGGGAGGTCGACGAAGACCACGTCCCCCAGCGCGTCCTGGGCGTAGTCGGTGATGCCGACGGTGACGCGGTCGCCGTCGACGCGCACCCACTCGTGGTCCTGCGAGTAGCGCAGATCGGCGGGGATCTCGGACACGGGCGCCTCCTGGCGGATCGACGATGTCGCGGGGCCGGTCGGATGCTATCGGCTGACGCCGGACGGGGCGATCATCCGTGGGGGCCCACATCGGGCTGCCCCGTGCCCCGCCGCAGCCGCCACGCCGCCACCGCGTACTGCACGCCGGCGACGTAGTAGGCCAGGGCGCCGACCGCGAGCAGGGCCCAGGCCAGCAGGCGCACCGGCTCGGCGCCCGCCCAGTCGCCGGCGCCCAGCAGCAGCCCGGGCAGGCCCGTCAGCAGCGCGGCCGTGGCGACCTTGCCGGCGCGGTTCACCGGGATGGGCGGCACCGCGCCGAACAGCGCGAAGGAGGTCGCGAGCAGCACCACGTCGCGGCCGACCAGCAACGCCACGAGCGGCCACGGGAGCAGCCCGGCGGCCAGCAGCGTGAGCGCGGCGGTGATGAGCAGCAGCCGATCGACCAGCGGGTCGACGACCTGTCCCACACGGCTGACCTGGTCGAAGCGGCGCGCGACGTAGCCGTCCACCCAGTCGGTCGCCGCGATCGCGGCCAGGACCCAGAAGGCGGCCAGGGGCGCGTCGGCGCCGAGCACCAGCCACGCGACCACCGGTAGGCCGGCCAGGCGCACCGCGGTGATGGCGTTCGGGGCCGTCAGGACGCGCTCGTGCACGGTCTCCTGCGCGCCGGGGCGCCGCCCCGCATCGAACAGCCCCATGGCGGCCTTCCCTCCTCTCGCGCGCTCGCGCGCCGAGGCGCCTGGCGTGCGCCCACGCCCGCCCCTGGCGTGCCCCACCCGACCCGCGGGGCGCGGCGCGGGTGCCTGGGCAGGGTAGGCGAGGGTGACCGCTGCTGCTGACGACGGCGCCGCGCCGCTGGCCGAGTCGGTGCGGCGACGCTACCCTGCCCGGTGCGCCGCCCCGCGCGGCGCACCGGGATGTGGCCCAGCTTGGTCTAGGGCGCCGCTCTGGGGGAGCGGAGATCGGCGGTTCGAATCCGCCCATCCCGACCAGACCGCCAGCGCGATCCCTGTCGGCGCTAGCGCCGATCCTCCCAGCGCGTGCGCACCTTGATCCGCAGCTCGATCGGCGTGCCCGGGAACGCGAACGCCTCGCGCAGCGTGCGCTCCAGATAGCGACGGTAGGTGTCGGGCACCGGCGCGTTGCCGTGCACCACCACCCGTGGCGGCCCGGTGCTGGGCTGGCTGGCGTAGCGCAGCCGCACCGGCCGCCGACCGTGCAGCGGCGGCGGGGTGGCCGCCACCGCGTCGGCGAGCCAGCGGTTGAGGCGGCCGGTCGGCACCCGCTGGTGCCAGCCCTCGAGCGCCTCGTCGATCGCGTCCAGCAGCTTGCCCATCCCACGGCCCGTCGTGGCCGAGGTGCGCACCAGCCGCGCGAAGGGCACGAAGGACAGCCGGCGCTCCCGCTCGCGCGTGAAGTCCTCGCCGCGCTCGGGATCCATGCGGTCCCACTGGTTGGCGCACAGCACCAGCGCGCGCCCCGCGTCGACCACCGAGCGGGCGAGCTGCTGCTCGTGCTCGCCGATGACCTCGGCCGCGTCGAGGACCAGCACGGCCACGTCGGCCGAGGCCAGCGCCCGCTGGGTGCGCAGCGAGGCGTAGTACTCGGTGGCGTCGCTGCGCCGCACCTTGGCGGGCCGGCGCAGCCCCGCGGTGTCGACGAACCGGTACGTGCGGCCGTCGTCGGTGGTGACCACGGTGTCCACGGCGTCGCGGGTGGTGCCCGGTCGCTCGTCGACGATCGCCCGGTCGGATCCGGCCAGGCGGTTCAGCAGCGAGGACTTGCCGACGTTGGGCCGGCCCAGCAGCGCCACCGCCGGCGGGCCGGGCGTCGCGTCGTCGGGCGCGTCGGGCGCGTCGAGCACCCCGGCGGCGGCGAAGGCGGCGTCCAGCAGGTCGCCCGAGCCGGTGCCGTGCACCGCCGACACCGGCAGCGGCTCCCCGAGGCCCAGGGCGTGCCAGCCCGCCAGCTCGGCCTCGGCGTGCCGCAGGTCGGCGAGCCGGTCGGCCTTGTTGGCGGCCAGCACCACCGGGGCGGCCGCCTCGCGCAGCCAGCGGGCCGCCGCGTGGTCCTCGCCGGTGGGCTCGCCGCCACCATCGACGACCAGGACGATCGCGTCGGCCTGCGCCACGGCCTGCTCGGCCTGGCCGCTGACCGCGGCGGTCAGCGGGTCGGTGTCGCGCCCACCGGGCAGCCAGCCGCCGGTGTCGACGAGGGTGAAGGTCCGACCGCGCCACTCGGCCTCGTGGGTGGTGCGGTCGCGGGTCACGCCCGGCCGCTCCTCGGTGATGGCGGTGCGGCCGCCCGCGAGACGGTTGACCAGCGTCGACTTGCCGACGTTGGGACGGCCGACGACGGCCACGACGGGGCGGGGCAGCGGTCCTGACGCGCTCATCGCGGCACCTCGGATCGGTGGCGGGCACGGGCGGCGCGGGCGCGGTCGGCCAGGTCGGCGACGACGTCCGCGACGGTCCGGTCGGTGGTGTCGACGATCACGGCGTCGGTGGCGCGGGCCATCTGGGCGGCATCGGCGTCGTCGCGCCGCGCCAGGTCGGCCTCGATGCGCGCCAGCGCGTCGGGGTCGCTGACCCCGAGCTGGGCGCCGCGGCGCGCCGCCCGCTCGGCGGGGGTCGCCGTCAGCCACGCCTTGAGGTCAGCGTCGGGCACGACGACGGTCCCCGCGTCGCGTCCCTCGACCACCGCGCCCTGTGCGCCGACGGCGGCGCGCTGCGCGGCGACCAGCCGCTCGCGCACCGCGGGATGGGCTGCCACCGCCGACACGTGCGCATCGACGTCGGGCGTGCGGATCGCCTCCTCGACGTCCTCGCCGTCGAGCAGGGTGCGGCCGTCGACGCGGGCGAGGCGGACCCGCTCGGCCCGCGCCACGCACGCCTGCGCATCGCGCGGGTCCTCGCCGGCGCGACGCACCGCGAGGGTCAGCGCGCGGTAGAACGCCCCGGTGTCGACGTGGGTGGCGCCGAGGGCGCGCGCCAGCGCGCCGGCCACCGTGGACTTGCCGGACCCGGCGGGCCCATCCACGGCGACCACGGGCCCGCGCCCGGCGTCGGTCCGGCCTGCAGGGTCGGTCATCGCAGGTCCTCCTCGCTGGCCTCGCGCACCATCAGGCCGCCGGCGGCGAGGTCGTCCCAGAAGCGGGGGTAGGTCTTGGCCACGCAGCCCGGGTCGGCCACGGCGACGCGGGGCAGGCGCGCGGCCAGCGCCGCGAACGCCATCGCCAGCCGGTGGTCGTCGTGGGGGTCGAGCACGGCGGGCCCCCGGGCGGCGCCGCCGTGGACGCGCAGCCCGTCGGGCTCCTCGTCCACCGTCACCCCCAGCTTGGCGAGCTCGCCGCGCAGCGCGGCGAGGCGATCCGTCTCGTGGCCGCGGGCCACCCCCACGCCGGTCAGGCGCGAGGTGCCCTCGGCCAGGGCGGCCAGCGCCCCGAGGGTCGTGACCTGGTCGGGCAGCGCGGCGAGGTCCGCCTCGAGGGGGCGCAGCCGCGCCGGCCCGGTGACGGTGACCGCGTCGCCCTCGCGGCGCACCGCACAGCCCATCGCCGCCAGCAGGTCGGGCACGGCCGCGTCGGGCTGGTCGTCGGGATCGGCGCCGTCCACGGTGACGGTCCCCGGCGTCGCGGCGGCCAGCGCCAGCAGGTGCGCCGCCGCGCTGGCGTCGGGATCGACCGTGACGGTCGCGGCCCGCAGCCCCGAGGCGGCCACCGTCCAGCGGTCGTCGGCCGCACGGGCCACCTGCCCGCCGAAGGCCCGCAGGGTGGTGGCGGTGAGCTCGACGTAGGCCCCCGCTCCCAGCCCCTGGACGGTCACGGTGACGTCGCCGCGCGCATGCGGCGCGGCCAGCAGCAGCGCGCTCGCGAACTGGCTGGAGGCCCGCGCGTCGACGGTGACCGCGCCCCCGTCGAGCCCGCCGCCGACGGTCACCGGGGGATGGCCGTCGACGTCGCGCGCCGCGGCGCCGAGGTCGCGCAGCGCGGCGCACAGCGCGCCGACCGGTCGCCGGCGCAGCTGGTCGCTGCCGTCCACCACGACCGGTCCCGTCGCGAGGCTGGCCAGCGCCGCGCCGAAGCGCAGCGCGGTGCCCGACTGGCGGGCGTGCAGCGTCCCGCTGGGCGTGGCCGGGCGCCCGCCGACGCCCCGCACCTGCCAGGCGCTCGGGTCGCGATCGTCGACGCCGGCCCCGAGGCCGGCCACGACCGCGCGCATGGCCTGTGAGTCGTCGGCGTCCAGCGGGCCCCGCACGGTCGAGGTGCCACGCGCCAGCGCGGCGGCGGCCAGCACGCGGTTGGTGTGGGACTTGCTGCCCGGGGCGCGCCAGCGCGCCACCAGGTCCCCCGGGGCCTGCACGACGACCGGGCCGGCCGGCGCCGTCACGGGCGCTCCTCCCACACCTCGAAGCCGCGGCCCTCGAGGGCGCGGCGCGCCTTGATGGCGGCCTCCTCGCCCGCCACGGCCAGCAGCAGCCGGCCCTGGCCCCCCTCGGGCGCGTGCTCGATGCTCAGGTCCTCGATGTTGACCCCCGCCTGCCCGACGGTCGTGGTGACCTCCGCGAGGACGCCGGGACGGTCGGGGATCGCGGTCCACAGCCACAGCAGGGCGCCGGTGGTCTCGGTCTTGCCCGGCAGCGCGCGCCGGGCGTCGCGAGCGTCGGAGAGCGCCCGTGCCAGCGAGCCGTCGTCGCCGGTGGCCAAGGTGCTGCGCAGCGCGCCGATCCGCTCCCGGTAGTCGTCGAGGACCGCCACGATCGCCGCCCGGTTCTCGCGGGCGATGTCCAGCCACAGCTCGGGGTTGGAGGCGGCCACGCGGGTCGCGTCGCGGAACCCGCCAGCGGCCAGCAGCAGCAGGCCCGCGTGCTCGTCGCGGGCGCGATCGGCCGCGAGGTTCATCAGCGTGGTGGCCGCCAGCTGCGGCAGGTGGCTGACCACGGCCACGAGGAGGTCATGGCGCTCGGGCGCCACGGCCAGCACCCGCGCGCCGAGGGCGGCGACCAGGCCGTGGAGGCGGCGATAGGCGGCCGGGTCGGTGTGGGTCGTCGGGGTCAGCAGGTAGGTGGCGCCAACGAACAGGTCCGCGGTGGCGTGCGCGGCGCCCGTCTCGTGCGTGCCGGCCATCGGATGCCCGCCGATCAGGTGCACCCCCTGGGGCGTGGCGCGCTGCAGCGACTCCACGACCCGCGCCTTGACGCTGGCGACGTCGGTCAGGACGGCCCCGTCGCGCATCGCAGGGGCCGCCTCCGCGGCGACCGCCTCGACCGACGAGGCCGGTACCGCCAGCCACACGACGTCGGCGTCGGCGGCGGCCTCCGCCGCGGTCGCCGCGGTCCGGTCGATGGCGCCCCGCTCGCGCGCGGTGGCGAGCTCGTCGGCGTCGACATCGAAGCCCACGACCTCGGACGCCGCGGCGGCCGATCGCAGCGCCAGGCCGAGGCTCGCACCGATCAGGCCGGTGCCGATGATGGCGACGCGCACCGCCGCGCTCACTCCGGCAGGTCGCTGCGCAGCTGGCGCGCCTCGTGGAGGTACACGTGCCGCAGCTCGTCAAGGGCCCGGTCGGTGTGGACGTGGGCGAGCACGCGCACGCAGCGGGGGATGTTGGACTCGCTGTCCATCGCCAGCTCGCGAGCGCACAGCATCGGCACGTCGGCCACGCCCGCGGCCCGCACCGCGGCGGCGGGGAACTCGCTGCGCAGGTCGTCGGTCGCGGTGAACACCAGGCTGATCACGTCCTCGCTGGTCAGCCCGTTGCGCTCGAGCATCGCGGCGAGCAGCTCGGCGGTGCGCTCGAGGATCTGCTCGCGCGTGTCGGCCTCCAGGGTCGTCGCGCCCCGCACGCCGGCGATCGGCGGCCGCGGCGAGCGGGGCCCCTCGTCGTCGGCACGGCGGCGCGGCAGCGCGGTCACCGGCGGGTCGGCGGTCGGCTCGCTCATGTCGGCTCCTCGCTGGGACGCTGCTCCTCGAGCCCCACGGCCGCGTACAGCGCACCCACCTCGGCGGCGGTCAGGGGACGGTGCTTGCCCTGCTTCATGTCGCCCAGGGCCAGCGGGCCGAGCCGGATCCGCGCCAGGCGGGTCACGTGGACGCTCACCGCGCCGAGGAGGCGGCGCACCTCGCGGTTGCGTCCCTCGGTCACGGTGACCTCCACGAGCGCCTCGTCCCCCGAGCGGCCCACCACCTCGGCGCGCGTGGCGCGCGCCGGCCCGTCCGACAGCTCCACCCCGCGGGTCAGCTGGGCCAGCGCCTTGCGGGCGGGCACCCCGCGGGTGCGGGCCAGGTAGGTCTTGGGGACCTCGTAGCGGGGATGCGCCAGGCGGTTGGCGAGCTCGCCGTCGTTGGTCAGCAGCAGCAGCCCCTCGGTGTCGCGGTCGAGCCGGCCGACGGGGAAGGTGCGCGGCGTCGGCGGCACGAAGTCCAGGACCGTGGGGCGACCCTCGGGGTCGTCCGCGGTCGTGACGACCCCATGCGGCTTGTTCAGCATCCAATGGACGCCCTCGGGGTGGGTGGCGATGCGCTCGCCGTCCACCTCGATGACGCTCGCTCGGGGGTCCGCACGATCGCCGAGGGTGGCGGTCGCGCCGTCCACGGTGACCCGGCCCTGGGCGATCAGCTCCTCACAGGACCGACGGCTGCCGAGGCCGGCGCTGGCCAGCACCTTCTGCACCCGCGGTGGGCGCGGCGTCTCGGTGGCGCGCTCGGGACGGCTCATGGGGTGGGGTCCGGTCTGATGGTGGGGTGGGTGGGCTGGTGGCGCACGTCAGCCGTCGCGGTGTCGGTCACGGCTGACCGCCAGCGCGCGGCGGGCCTCGCGGTAGCCGCCCGGCTCGGGCTCTGGCGGGGCGGGGCCGCCAGGGTCGAGGTCGGGCAGGGTGGGCAGCTCCTCGAGCGAGCGCAGGCCGAGCTGCTCGAGGAAGGCGCTCGTGGTGCCGTACAGCAGCGGCTGGCCTGGGGCCTGCTCGCGCCCGACCTCCTCGATGAGCCCGCGCGCGAGCAGGGTGCGCACCGCGCCGTCGGCGTCGACGCCGCGGATGCTGCTGATCTGGCCGCGCGTGACCGGCTGCTGGTAGGCCACGATCGCCAGGGTCTCGAGCGCAGCCTGGCTGAGCGAGCCGCTCCGGCCGTGCTGCACGAACCGCTCGAGCACCGGCTGCGCCGCCGGGTCAGTGTAGAGCCGCCACCCGCCAGCGGCCTCGCGCAGCACGAAGCCGCGGTCGGCCTGCGCGTACTCGCCGCGCAGCGCCTCGAGGGTGGCGTGGACCTCCTCGGGCTCGGCCTGCAGCACCTCCGCGAGGACCGCGACGTCCACCGGCTCGTCGATCACGAGCAGGATGGCCTCGAGGGCCTTGCGCAGCCCGATCCCCTCGGCCGGGGTCGCGTCCCGCCCGTCGCGGCTGCCCTGGGACGCAGCGCTCATCGGCGGCCCTCCGCCGTCGCGGCCGCGGCCTCGGCGCCGGCCTCCTCAGCGGCCCCGTCCTCGCCGCCAGCGTCCTCGCCGCCCGCGTCCTCGCCGCCCGCGTCCTCGGCGTCGGGCGCCGTCGTGGTGGTGTCGGCGAAGGCCGCGGCCACGAGCGCCTCCTCGCAGGGCGGCACGTCGTCGGGCTCCCAGCGCACCAGCAGCGTCCCCAGGCGCTCGGGCTGGTCGAGGTCCACCAGCTCGAGCTTGTAGAGCTCGAGCAGCGCGAGGAAGTGCGCGATGGTCTCGGAGCGGTGCCGGCACCCGCGGGTCAGCTCGGCGAAGGTGGCGGCGCCCCGCGCCCGCGCCAGCTCGTCGACGATGCGGCCCGCCGCCTCGCGCACCGACAGGCGGACCGGGCGCAGGTGACGGGTGTCGACGCTGCGGCGCGACTCGGCGAGCGCGCGGGCGGCGAGCGCCGCGAGGCGGTCGGCGCTGGCGGTCAGGCGCACCGGGGGGCGCAGGGTGGACAGCGGGGGCTCGAGGCCGACCTCGCGGGGCACGTGGCCCTGCTGGTCGGCCAGCCGCTCGCCGATCCACCAGGCCGCATGCTGGAACGTGCGGTAGTCCAGCAGCCGGGCGTACAGCAGGTCGCGCGCGGCGACCGCCGCCTCCTCGGCCTCGGGGTCGTCGGCGTCGGGCAGCAGCCGCGCGGCCTTGAGCTCCATCAGCGTGGCCGCGATCACCAGGAACTCGGTGGTGACCTCGAGGTCCAGCGCCTCCATCTCCGCCAGCACCGACAGGTAGTCCTCGGTGATCTCGGCGACCGACACCTCCCAAACGTCGACCTTGCGCCGCGAGATCAACTGCAGCAGCAGGTCGAACGGCCCCTCGAAGGCCGCCGTGGACACGGTGTAGGTAGAGCGCGGCATGGCCGGGCCGAGTGTAGAGGCTCCCCCGCTGCGGCCCGCGGCGTCAGCCCACGACCGCGTGGACCAGCGGCGCCGCCTCGACCGGCTCCTCGCCGATCTCCACGCAGGCCAGCAGCGCCGCGGCGGCCGCGTCGGCCGCGGCGTCCTCGCGCGCGTGCACCTGTGCGAGGGGCTCGCCTGCGGCCACGGCGCTGCCGACCTCCACGTGCAGGCGCAGCCCCACCGCCGGGTCGATCGCCTCCCCCTTGGCCGCCCGCCCCGCGCCCAGGCGGGCGACGAGCTCGCCGACCGCGCGGGCGTCCACCGCCCGGACCGTGCCGGCACGCGGCGCGGGCACCGCGCGGCGCACCGGCGCGTGCGGCAGCACCCCGTCGGGGTCGTCGACGACGGCGGGGTCGCCGCCCTGCGCCGCGATCAGGGCGCGCAGCCGCTCGCTGGCCTCGCCCTCGGCCCAGCGCCGGGCGAGCTCGTCGCGCACGGCGGCGATCGCCACGGCGTCGGGGCGCTCGGCGTCGGCCTGGCGCCCGGCGGCGACGAGGTGGCTGGCCAGCTCCAGCGCCACCGCGGCGAGCCGGCCCCGTGGGGGCGCGGCCAGCAGCCGGGCGCACTCGCCGACCTCCAGCGCGTTGCCGACGGCGGTGCCCAGCGGCTGGTCCATCGCGGTCACGAGCGCCGCCACCTGGCGGCCGGCAGCGTGACCGATGCGCGCGCAGCGCCCGGCCAGATCGCGGGCCGCGTCCGGGGTGGGCAGGAACGCGCCGCGGCCAGCCTTGACGTCCAGCACCAGCGTGGGCGCGCCACCGGCCAGCTTCTTGCTCATGACGCTCGCGGCGATGAGGGCAGGATCGGGCACCGTGGCGGTCACGTCGCGCAGCGCATAGAGGGCCGCGTCGGCGGGGACCAGCCGCGGTGACTGGGCGGCGACGGCGCAGCCCACGCGGGCCGCGATGCCATGCAGCTCGTCGGGCTCCAGGTCGGTGCGCAGCCCCGGGACGGCCTCGAGCTTGTCGAGGGTCCCGCCGGTGTGGCCGAGGCCCCGGCCCGACAGCTTGACGAGCGTGGCCCCCGCCGCGGCCACCAGCGGGGCGACGAGCAGGGTCGTGCTGTCGCCGACCCCGCCGGTCGAGTGCTTGTCGACCACCGGCGCGGGCAGCCCGCCCGTGTCGACGACGTCGCCGGAGGCCACCAGCACGCGCGTGAGGGCCGCGGCCTCGGCGTCGGAGAAGCCGCGACAGAGCCCGGCCATGAGGAACGCCGCCATCTGGGCGTCGCTGACGGGGCCGTCGGCGGCGACGTAGCCGTCGATCAGCCAGGCCAGGGCGCCCTCGTCGAGCTCGGCGCCGTCGCGCTTGGCGGCGATCAGGTCGACGGCCCGCCAGCCCGCGGTCGGCGCCGCGTCGTCTCGGGGGTCCGGTCCGGTCATGAGGGCTCCAACGGCTCGTCGGCCACGCCCGACCGCGGGTGCGCGAGGTCGTAGACCGCCCGCAGCCGCGTGTCGGACACCAGCGTGTAGATCTGCGTGGTGCGGATGCTCGCGTGGCCGAGCAGCTCCTGGACCAGGCGCACGTCGGCGCCGCCCTCCAACAGGTGGGTGGCGAAGCTGTGGCGCAGCGTGTGTGGGCTCACGCGCTGCGCGAGCCCAACGGCCTCGGCGTGGAGCTTCAGCCGCTTCCACGCCCCCTGGCGGGTCAGGCGACCGCCGCGCTGGTTGACCAGCAGCGCCGGGCCGCGCGGCGGCCCCATGGCGGGACGACCTCGGACCTGCCAGGCCTCCACGGCCTGCGCCCCGGCGCGGCCCAGCGGCACCACGCGCTCGCGGCCGCCCTTGCCGCGGGCGAGCACCGCGCGCTCGTGCAGGTCGACGTCGTCGAGGTCGAGGCCGACCAGCTCGGAGATGCGCAGGCCGGTGGCGTACAGCAGCTCGAGCATGGCCCGGTCGCGCAGCGCCGGAGGGTCGCTGCCAGCGGGCGCGGCCAGCAGCGCCTCGACCTCGGCCACGCGCAGGGCGCTGGGCAGCGGCCGGTCGCCGCGCGGGCCGGCCAGCTCGCGGGTCGGGTCGGACGCGGCGAGCCCCTCGGCGACCAGGAAGCGGTGCAGCCCGCGCACGGCGACGAGCGTGCGCGCGACCGAGGACTCGGCGTAGGCCGCGCGGTCCGGCGTGTCGGCGCGCAGCCAGGCGACGAAGGCCGCGAGGTCCTCGCGGGTCAGCGCGGTCGGGTCGTCGTGCCCGGCGGCGGCGAGGTAGGCGCCGTACAGGCCGAGGTCGCGGCGGTAGGCCGCGAGGCTGTTGGACGACAGGCCCCGCTCGACCCGCAGGTGGTCGAGGAAGCGGTCGGCGTGACGGGGCAGCGCCCCGCTCGCGGGGCGCTCAGCGCTGCCAGCCACTCCAGGCCTGCTCCAGCGGGGTGTGGGCGAGGCCGTGGGCGTGCGCGACGCCCGGCTCGACCACGGCCCCCTCGGTGACGTTGACGCCCGCGGCCAGCCCCGGATCGGCGGCGCAGGCCTCGCGCACGCCCTGCTCGGCCAGGCGCAGCGCGTAGGGCAGGGTGACGTTGGTCAGGGCATAGGTGGAGGTGCGCGGCATCGCGCCGGGCATGTTGCCGACGGTGTAGTGGATGACGCCGTCGACCTCGTAGGTGGGGTCGTCGTGGGTGGTCATCCGCGTGGTGGCCGCGCAGCCGCCCTGGTCGACCGAGACGTCCACCAGCACGCTGCCGCGCGGCATGGAGGCCACCATCTCGCGGGTGATCAGCACCGGCGCACGCGCGCCGGGCACGAGGACCGCGCCGATGACGAGGTCGGCGAGGGCGACCTGCTCCTCCAGGGTCAGCTGGTTCGAGGTCAGCGTGCGCACGCGGCCCTGCTGGATCTGGTCGATGCCGCGCAGCGTGCCCACGTCGATGTCGAGCACGGTGACGTCGGCCTCCATCCCCGCGGCCACCCACGCCGCGTTGTGACCGCTGCTGCCGGCGCCGATGACCACCACGTGGGCCGGCATCACCCCCGACACCCCGCCGAGCAGCACGCCGCGCCCGCCCGCGGGCGCCGCCAGGAGGTGCGCCCCGACCTGGGTGGCCATGCGCCCGGCGACCTCGCTCATCGGCGCGAGCAGCGGCAGGCCGCCGTGGGCGTCACGCACGGTCTCGTAGGCCAGGGCCGTGCAGCCCGACGCGGCCAGCGCCTCGGTCAGCCCCTCGTGGGCCGCCAGGTGCAGGAACGTGAACAGCGTGAGGTCGGGGCGCAGGTGGCCGAGCTCCTCTGGCGTGGGGTCCTTGACCTTGAGCACGAGGTCGGCCTCGCCCCAGGTCGTCGCCGCGTCCGGGACGATCCTGCCGCCCGCGCGCTGGTAGTCGGCGTCGGTGAGCGAGGATCCCTCGCCGGCGCCCGACTGCACGCCCACGTCGTGGCCCGCCAGCGTCAGCTCGCGCACGCCCGCGGGGGTGATCGCCACCCGATGCTCGCCGGGCTTGGTCTCGGTCGGCACTCCGATGCGCATCGTGGCTCCACTCCCGCGGCGGGTCGCCGGTGACTGCCGCGAGCGCCCGCGAGTCTAGTGGGCGCCGCCCGGATCCCCGAAAGGGCGGCGCGGGCCCTGCCGCGCCGGGCCGCCCGTCCCCCCGGCCGCGGCCACGAGGCCCCTCAGCGCTGCCCGAGGGTCTCCGCGGCCAGCAGCAGCCCGATCAGCGTCTTGGCGTCGGAGCGCTCGGCACGCACCGCGGCGATGGCCTCGGCTACCGGCAGGCGCTCGACGCGCATCCCCGCCTCCTCGCCCTCGGCGACGAACCCTGGCGGCGCCGGCGCCGCGTCGAGCCCGGTGGCGAGGTAGACGGTCGTGATCTCGTCGGTCCAGCCCGGGGAGTTGGCGAAGGTCGTCAGGTGGGTCAGCGCCTCGGCGGCCAGGCCCACCTCCTCGGCGAGCTCGCGGCGCGCGGCGTCGGCCGGGTCCTCCCCGGGGACGTCGAGCACGCCGGCGGGCACCTCCAGGACCTCCGCTCCCAGGGGGTGGCGGTGGTGGCGCAGGAGCGTGACCGTCCCGTCGTCGTGCAGCGGCACCATCGCCACGGCGTCCAGGTGCTCGATCACCTCGCGCGGGGCCACGCTCCCATCGGGGAAGCGCACCGTGTCGTTGCGCACCCGAGAGCGAAAGCCCTCCAGGAGGATCGCGGACTCGAGGACCTCGACGTGCATGACGGGCTCCTGTCGGGGATCGGGAGGATCGGCGGGGCGGGAGGCCGGGCGCTAGGCCACGGGCGCGCCAGGGTCCACGCCAGGGTCGACCGACAGCAGGCGCACGGTGCCGTCGGGCTCCAGGCCGCCGAGGACCAGGAACTGGCTGGTGAACCCCGCGATGCGCTTGTCCCCCAGGTTGATCGCGCCGACCACCAGCCGGTCCTGCAGCTCCTGTGGCGCGTAGTTGGTGATCTGGGCGCTCGTGGCAAGCGTGCCCACCGCCGGCCCGAAGTCGACCCAGAGCTTGAGGGCCGGCGTGCGCGCCTCCGGGAACGGCTCGACGGCCACCACCCGCCCCACCCGCAGGTCCAGCGCGGCCAGCGTGGCAGGGTCGACCGGCTCCTGGCGCGGCAGGGCGGCGGGGTCGTGGGGCTCGTGGGCCATGGGCTCCTCCAGCGGCGAGCGCGCCGGGGGCGCGCGGGACCGCGGCTATCCTGCGGCCCGACCCGGCACTCGTCAACGCACGCCCGATGCGCTCGCCGGCGCTGCCCGTGGGAGGTGAGGACCGCGCCAGCCAGGTACGACGCCGCGAGCGGGCGCGGGCTGGTGCTGGCCGGCGCGACGCTGTGGGGCACCGCGGGCACCGCGCTGGCGCTCGGGCCCGCGGCGGCCGAGCCCTGGCAGGTGGCGACGCTGCGCATGCTGGTCGGGGCGACGCTGCTGCTGGCGCTGGCGGGGGCGACCGGCGGGACCGGGGCGCCGCCGCGGCCACGCGCGGCCGCGGGGCTGGCCGCGGTCGCGATGGCGCTGTTCCAGGTCGGCTACTTCGCCGCGATCGGCCGCCTCGGCGTGGCGCTGGGCACCGCGGTGGCGATCGGCAGCGGCCCGGTGTTCGCCGGCGCCGTGGAGCGTCTCGCGCTCGGGGTGGCGCCGGAGCGCCGCTGGTGGCCGGCGACGGCGCTGGCCGTCGCCGGCGTGGTGGTGCTGCTGGCCGACGACGACCCGGCCGCCGCGGCCGATCTCCCCGGCCTTGGCGCCGGCCTGCTCGCTGGCGCGTCGTTCGCGAGCTTCGCGGTCGCGAGCCGCCGCGTCCTGACCGCTGGGGCGGACCCGGTGGCCACGATGGGCTGGCTGCTCGGGACCACCGGCGCGCTGCTCGTGCCCGTCGCCGTGGCGCTCACCGCGCTCACCGACGCCCCGTGGACGTGGCTCGGCCAGGCCCCGGGGCTCGCCGCGATCGGCTGGATCGCCGCGATCGCCACCGCGGCCGCGTACGCGCTGTTCGGACGGGGCCTGGCGCACGTCAGCGCGGGCAGCGCCGCGACCCTGACGCTCGCCGAGCCGCTGACCGCGGCGGTGCTCGGCGTCGGCCTGCTCGCCGAGCGCCTCACCGCCCTCGAGCTCGTCGGCGGGCTGGCAGTGCTCGCCGGGCTCGTGGTGCTGTCGGTGCGCCGCTAGGCCGCGCCCCCGGCGTAGGCGGGCTCGTTGCCGGGCGTCCACTTCACGTTGCAGCCCATCGACGGCCGCTGGTCGGCGGGGACCGGCTCGCCGGCCAGCAGCGCGTCCAGCGCGGCCCGCAGGTCGCGCCCGTCGACCGGCTGGTCGTTGCCGGGGCGCGCGTCATCGAGCTGCCCGCGGTAGACGAGCGCCCGGTCGGCGTCGAACACGTAGAAGTCGGGGGTGCAGGCGGCCCGATAGGCCTTGGCGACCTCCTGGCTGTCGTCGCGCAGGTAGGGGAAGGCGAAGCCGACCTCGCGCGCCTGCTCGCGCATGTGCTCGGGCCCGTCCTGGGGGTGGGTCTCCAGGCTGTTGGCGTTGATGCCGACCACGCCGATGCCGCGCTCGGCGTAGGTGGCGGTCAGGCGCGCCAGCTCGTCCTGCACGTGCTTGACGAACGGGCAGTGCACGCACAGGAACATCACGAGCGTGCCGTGGGTGCCCGCGACGTCGTCGAGGGTGACCTGACGGCCGTCGAGGTCGGGCAGCGAGAAGTCGGGCGCGATGGTGCCCAGGGGCAGCATGACGGACTGCTCGGCCATGGTGGTCCTCCGTGTGGTCGGCGTTGGTCGGGTGGGCCACGCCTCGGCCAGCGATACCCACCGCGGATGGCAGGGCAACGTGCGGATGTCGCCGGGGGCTCAGCGCGCCCCCGAGGTCACCTCGGGGTCCCCCGCCGGCGCCTCGATCTGGGGCAGGCGGCCGGCGCGAGCCTGCATGCGATCGACGGCCGCGCCCACGAAGGCCTTGAACAGCGGCTGCGGGCGATCCGGGCGCGAGCGGAACTCCGGGTGGAACTGGCAGGCGACGAACCAGGGGTGGTCGGCCAGCTCGACCATCTCCACCAGGCGCTCGTCGGGCGACAGCCCGACCATGCGCAGCCCCGCCGCCTCGAAGCGGCTGCGATAGCGGTTGGCGACCTCCCAGCGATGGCGGTGGCGCTCGTAGACGATCGGCTCGCCGTAGGCCTCCGCGGCCCGCGTGCCGGCCACGAGCTTGCAGGGGTAGGTGCCCAGGCGCATCGTGCCGCCGAGGTCGGCGACCTCGCGCTGCTCGGCCATCAGGTCCACCACCGGCTCAGGCGTCTCGGGCGCGAACTCGCTGGAGTGCGCCTCCTCGAGGCCCAGCACGTGGCGCGCGAACTCCACGACCGCCACCTGGAGCCCGAGACAGATGCCGAGGTAGGGCACGCGCTGCTCGCGCGCCACCTGGGCGGCACGGATCTTGCCGTCGATCCCGCGCTCGCCGAACCCGCCGGGCACGAGGATCCCGTCCACGCCGGCCAGGGCGTCGCGGGCCGCCTCGGGCTCGGCGATGTCGTCGGCCGGCACCCAGCGGATGTCGACGTCGGCGCGATGGGCGATGCCGGCGTGCCCGAGGGCCTCGACGACCGAGAGATACGCATCGGGCAGGTCGGTGTACTTGCCCACCACGGCGATCTCGACCTGCTCCTGCGGGGTGCGGGAGCGCTCGACGAGCTCCTCCCAGTCGGCGATGTCAGGCTCGACCGACGGGTCGAGGCCCAGGCGCCGTCCCACGAAGTCGTCCAGCCCCTCGTCGCGCAACACCATCGGCACGGCGTACAGGCTGTCGGCGTCGTGCGCGCTGACCACGCCCTCGACGTCGACATCGGACATCATCGCGATCTTGCGCTTGAGGTCCGAGGGGATCGGTCGATCGCTGCGGCACACCAGGGCATCGGGCTGGATCCCGATCGAGCGGAGCTCGCGGACCGAGTGCTGCGCCGGCTTGGTCTTCAGCTCGCCCGTCGGGCCGATGAAGGGCACCAGGGCACAGTGCACGTAGCACACGTGGTCGCGGCCCACGTCGTAGCGCAGCTGGCGGATCGCCTCCAGGAACGGCAGCCCCTCGATGTCGCCGACGGTGCCGCCGACCTCGGTGATGACCACGTCGGCGCGCTCGCCAAGGGCGAGGATGCGCTCCTTGATCTCGTCGGTCACGTGGGGGATCACCTGGACGGTCTTGCCGAGGTAGTCCCCTCGACGCTCCTTGGTGATCACCGACGAGTAGATCTGCCCCGTGGTGACGCTCGACGACCGATGCAGGTTGACGTCGATGAAGCGCTCGTAGTGGCCGAGGTCGAGGTCGGTCTCCCCGCCGTCCTCGGTCACGAAGACCTCGCCGTGCTCGAAGGGGTTCATGGTCCCCGGGTCGACGTTCACGTAGGGGTCGAGCTTCTGCATCACGACCCGATGCCCCCGGGCGATCAGCAGCCGCCCGAGGCTCGCGGCGGTGATGCCCTTGCCCAGCGAGGAGGACACCCCACCGGTCACGAGGATGTGCTTGGCCACGGCACGGCCCTCCTGGCGACGACGACGCACGACCACCCACGCGGGGAGCGCGGACCGGACCTCCGCGGCCCTTGGGTGACGGTAGCAGGCGCGCCGCGTCGCTCCAACGACCGGGCCACGGACGCGCCACGGACCCGCCACGAGAGGGGACGGTGCGCACTTGACGGGCGTGACCGGAAGATGCCTGGCTGTCGGGACCGGGGCGCCGCGCCATCACCCTGGGCCATGGGCGCCAAGCGACGATGAGAGGGGTGCCCACGATGACGCTGCCACCGCCAGGCTGGTACACCGACCCCGACGATCCCACGCGACTGCGGTGGTGGGACGGCGAGGGCTGGTCGCTCCAGGCGCCCCCGACCGGCGAGCCGGTCCGCGCCTCGTCCGACCCGGCCCCCTTGGCCTCGTCCGACCCGGCCCCCTCGGCCGCGTCCGACCCGGCCCCCTCGGCCTCGTCCGACCCGGCCCCCTCGGCCGCGTCCGAACCGGCCCCCTCGGCCGCGTCCAACCCGGCCCCCTCGGCCTCCCCCGACCCGGCCCCCTCGGCCTCGTCCAACCCGGCCCCCTTGGCCTCGTCCAACCCGGCCCCAGCACCCCGTCTCGGGCTGCGCGACGCGGTGCGCGCGGTGGCGAGCAACCCCGTGGACTTCCGCTCGCGCGCCTCACGAGCAGAGCTGTGGTGGTGGTACCTCGCGGCTGGCTCGCTCGTCTATGTGCTGGTGCTGCTGCAGGTCACCGCCGGCATCGTCGGGACCAGTCGCGCGCTGGCCGAGGGCGACTTCGGTGGCGGGATGGGCGGGGGCCAGCTCGCCTTGCTGGTCGTGCTCGGGCTGGTGGTCCTGGCACTGTTCCTGCCGACGCTGTCGGTGACGGTGCGACGGCTCCACGACGTGGGGCTGTCGGGCCTGTGGCTCCTCACGCCGCTCGGCGGCCTGGCGCTGCTCATCCTCGGAGCGGTGGTGATCGGCGTGAGCGGCCCCGCCGTGTCACCCATGTTCATGGAGCCCACGATGGGCACGTGGATGGGCCTGGGCTTTGGCACGATCGTCGTCGGGCTCTCCTACCCGATCGCCTACGGTGCGCAGGTGGCGCTGGTGGTGCACCTCGCCCGCCGCGGCGCCCCCGGACCGAACCGGTTCGGGCCACCGCCCGGACAGCACCACGCGCCGACCAGCCCGACCGGCGCGGCAGGCTGACCCACCCCAGGCGGCCTCGGGCACGGCCGCCCACGCGAGGCGGCGGGTGGTCGTGCCCGCGCCCTGGCGCGTCAGTCGGCCCGCGCTGCCGCGAGCAGCTCGGCGGCGTGGCCCGCTGCCAGCTCGCTGTCCACCGCGCCCGACAGCATGCGCGACAGCTCGGTGACGCGGTCCGGCTCGTCGAGGGCCTCGACCTCGGCCCGGGTGCGCTGGTCGTCGGTGGTGGCCTTGCGCACCACGAGGTGCACGTCGGCGAAGGCGGCGAGCTGGGCGAGATGGGTCACGCACAGCACCTGTCGTCCTTGGGCCAGGCGCGCGAGCTTGCGGCCCACCTCGGTGGCCACCGCGCCGCCGATGCCGGCGTCGACCTCGTCGAAGACGAGCACCGGCGTGTCGTCGGCGTCGGCCAGCGCCAGCCGCACCGCGAGGGCGACGCGGCTGCGCTCGCCCCCGCTGGCGGCCTTGGCCAGCGGCAGCGCGGGCTCGCCAGGGTTGGCGGCGAGCACGAAGGCGACGCGGTCGGCGCCGGTGGGACCGGGGTCCACCGGGGTCAGCTCAACGTGGAAGCGCGCCCCGTCCATGGCGAGGTCGGCGAGATGGCGCTCGACCTCGGAGGCCAGCCGCTCCCCCGCCCGCCCGCGCGCGGCCGACAGCGCCTCGGCGGCCTCGTCGCGCGCGGCGCGGGCCTGCTCGACCTCCGCGGCCAGCTGCTCGGCGCGCTCCTCGCCGCCCTCGAGGCGCTCGACGCGCTCGCGGACCTGCTCGGCGTACGCGGCGACCGCCGCCGCGTCCGGCCCGTACTTGCGGCAGAGCCCCGCGAGCGCGGCCTTGCGCTCACGGAGCCGCTCGAGGCGCTCGGGATCGAGCTCGACGGCCTCCGCGTGGCGGCGCAGAGCCATGGCCAGGTCCTGCGCCTCGGCCGCGAGGCCCTCGGCGCGCTCGGCGAGGGCGTCCAGCTCGGCGTCGATGCCACCGACCTCGCGCAGCGCGCCGAGCGCGCCGCCCAGCGCGTCGCGGGCCGCGCCCTCGCCGCTGATCGCCTCGGCCGCGCGCTGCCCCGCCTCGGTCAGCGCCGCGGCATGCTCGAGCCGCGCGAGCTCGGCGTCCAGCGCCTCCTCCTCGCCGGCCTCGGGCGCGACGGCGTCGATCTCGTCGAGCTCGAAGCGCAGCCGGTCGAGCTCGCGTGCCCGCTCGCGCGCGTCGGTGCGCAGCGCGTGCAGCTCGGCGTCGGCGGCGCGCCACGCCTCGTAGGCCTGCGCATAGGCCTCGCGCCGCTGGGCCACCTCGGCGCCTCCGACCTGGTCGAGCAGCGCGCGCTGGCGCGCCTCGTCGGCCAGGCGCACCTGGTCGCTCTGGGCGTGCACGTCGACGCGCTCGCCGACGGTCTCGGCCAGCGCCGACACCGGCGCCAGCCGGCCGCCCAGGCGCGCCCGGCTGCGCACCGACCCCTCCGCCCCGGCGGCGAGCTCGCGGGAGACGACCAGCGCGTCGTCGTCGTCCTCGAGCCACTCGTGCGCCGCAGGCGGGGCCGGGTCCAGCCGCGCCTCGATCAGGGCGCGCGAGGACCCGGCGCGGATCTGGTCGCCGTCGGCCCGGGCGCCGCGCAGCAGCTCCAGGGCCGCCACGACCATGGTCTTGCCGGCCCCCGTCTCCCCGGTCACCACGGTCAGGCCGGGGGCGAGGGGGACGGTGACCTCGTCGATGACCCCGAGCCCGCGGATGTGCAGCTCATCGAGCACGCGCGCTCCTTGCGACCGGCTCGCTGACGGCAAGTCTAGAGACCTGGCCACAGCGGCCACGAGGCTGTCCCCACCGCCAGCCCGACGGCAGCGTCGCGGGACGCCGGCGCCCCGCTAGCCGAGGTTGAACTTCGCGCGCACGCGCTGATAGAAGTCGAAGGGCGCGAGCCGGGCCAGGCGCACCGGCACCGCCCCGCGAGAGACCTCCACATGACCGCCGACGGGCACCTCGAGGGTCTCGCGCCCGTCGAGGCTGACCAGGCACCGGGCGCGCTCCGCCGGCGCGACCGAGAGCGGCTCGTCGGGGTCGATGAGCACCGTGCGGTCGAACAGCGAGTGGCTGGCCACCGGGCGCAGCAGGATCGCCGCGATGCGCGGGGACACGATCGGCCCGCCGGCGCTGAACGCATAGGCCGTCGAGCCGGTCGGCGTGGCGAGGATCACCGCGTCGGCGGGCAGCTGGGCGAAGGTCGTGGACCCCACGCGCACGTCGAGGACGACCAGCCGCTGCGGCAGCTGGCGCTCCACCGACGCCTCGTTCAGCGCCCAGCTGGTGGCGGTGCGCTGACCGGCCTCGTCACGCACCGTCACCGTGAGCGTCATGCGCTCCTCGACCTGCCAGCGACCGGCGACGAGCCGCTCGATCGCCTCGGGCAGGTCCTCGCGCTCCAGCTCGGAGAAGAAGCCGAGCCGGCCGAGGTTCACCCCGAGCAGCGGCACGCCCTCGTCGCGCGCCAGCCAGGCCGCCCGCAGGAACGTGCCGTCGCCGCCGAGCACGATGATCAGGTCGAGCCCCTTGGCGAACGTCGCGGCCGAGCGCGCCTCGGCGTGACGCTGCGACCACGTGTCGTCGGCGCACGCCACCACCGTGGCGCCGCACGCGCGCAGCCGCTCCGCGGCCTCCTCGGCGGAGCGGCGGGCGGCCTCGCGTCCCCCGTGCACCACCAGCCCGATGGCGCGCTGACCGCGTTCGTCCTGCGTGGGCTCGACGGATGGCATCCGTGCAAGCGTGCCACGCGCACCGCAGGCGAGTCGGCACGATCAGCGGGCTGGCGCGGTCAGCGGGGCGGCGTGATCAGCGGGCCGCCACCGCGCGTGCCTGGTCGACCGCGGCGTCGAGGACGGCCGCGGGGTCCTCGGCCGGTGCGCGCGCCGCCGACAGCCACGCGAACAGCTCGACGTTGCCCTTGGGCCCTGGCTGGGGCGAGGCGCAGGCGCCCACCAGCGCCAGCCCCTCCGCGGCGCCGGCGTCGACCACCCCCGCCAGGGCCGCGCGCCACGCGGTCGGGTCGCGCACCACCCCCTTGCCGCCGACGCGCTCGCGCCCCACCTCGAACTGCGGCTTGACGAGCAGCAGCAGGTCCCCGTCGGGCGCGCAGACCCCGGCCAGGGCCGGCAGGACCGTGCGCAGCGAGATGAACGACAGGTCGCCGGTGACGAGCTCGGGACGCGCCGGCAGCGCGTCGGGGGTCAGGTGACGCACGTTGGTGCGGTCCAGCACCGTCACCCGAGGGTCGCTGCGCAACCGCCAGACGAGCTGACCGTAGCCGACGTCGACGGCCAGCACGTGGCGCGCGCCGTGCGCGAGCAGCACGTCGGTGAAGCCGCCGGTCGACGCCCCGGCGTCGAGCGCGCAGCGTCCCGCCACGGGCAGGTCGGGCAGCGCCGCCAGCGCGCCGAGCAGCTTGTGCGCGGCCCGCGAGGCCCACGCCGGCTCGTCACCGGTGAGGGCGATCGCCGCGCTGGCGTCCACGAGCGAGGCGGGCTTGTGGGCCGGGAGCCCGTCGACGCGCACGCGGCCCGCCGCGATGACCTCGCGTGCCCGCTCCCGGGAGGCGACGAGCTCGCGCCGGACCAGCTCGCGGTCCAGCCGCCGACGGTCAGCCACGAGGCCGGTCACCCACGCGGGCGCTCCGGTCACGGCTGGGGTCACCCATGCCGTTGCCCGGGCTCCTCGGCCGGGCGCACCGCGCGGGCGACCTCGTCGATCGCCTCGAGCTCCTCGGTGAGATGGTCGTGCACGCGGGCCAGCAGCTCGGCGCGCTCGGCTAGGTCGGCCTCCTCGACCTGTGCCAGCAGCGTCCGCGCCCGCGTGAGCGCCCCCTCGTCCCCGTCGTCGCGCTCGGCGTCGCTCACGTGGCCTCCTCGTCCTCGGGGCCTCGCGCTGGCGGGTCGATCGCCGCCGGGTCAGCCGTCCGGTCGGACGCTGCGTCGCTGGTCTGCTCCGGCGCCGGGTCGACGGCCTTCTTCGTGGCCTTCTTCGTGGCCTTCTTGGCGGTCGCCTTCTTGGCGGTGGTCTTCTTGGCGGTGGTCTTCTTGGCGGCCGCCTCCTTGGTCGCCTTCTTCGTGGCCTTCTTCGTGGCCTTCTTGGCCGTCCCCTTCGTCGTGGCCTTCCGCGCCGGGGCGCCCTCGGCCGCCGGGGCGGCGCTCGCGGTGGACGACGCGTCGCGCGCGCCGCCGGTCCCCGCCTCCCCGAGGTCGGGCCGGTGGGCCACGTCGCCGGCGGGATCGCTGCGCGGCGTCGCAGCAGCAGCGGCGTCGTCGGACGGCGGGTCCGCGGCGGGAGGCGCGGCGTCGGCGTCGCGCTCGTCGTCGAACAGGCCGAGCCGCTGGCCCAAGCGCTCCGCCTCGGCCTGGGCGCGCTCGGCCAGCCACCGTCGCTGCTCCTCGGTCTGGGCGAGGAGCGCGTCGACGGCGTGCTCGGCGCGCTCCGCGGCGATCTCGCCGGTGCGCACGAGCCGCTTCACGATCCGCTCGGCCTGCCGTCGCGTCAGGCCGCCGACCGCCCCAGCGACGCGCAGGGCTCCGTGCCAGAGGCTCTCCATGACGGTCTCCTCGCTCGGCATCGGCGGTGCGTCGGCGTTCACGCGGGTCCGCGCGACCCCGTCGACACGGCAGCATAGGCGACGCGCCGTGCGACCGAGCCGCGAGGGCCCATGCTGATCCCCATCGGCGACCTCAACCCGGTGCGCACCACGCCCTGGGTCCTGCGGCTGCTGCTCGTGGCCAACCTCGGCGTGTTCCTCCTGGTGCAGCCGCTCGGCGAGGGTCCGTGCGCCCAGCAGCAGCTGTTCCTCGAGCACGCCATGATCCCGGCGGAGGTGGTGCGCGGCAGCCCGTTGACCGCCGCCGAGGTCGCCGCCCTGCCCACCGACTGCGCGCTCGAGCCAGCCCCCGACAAGTCGGTGCGCCTGGCCGTGCTCGCGAGCGCGTTCCTGCACGCCGACCTGCTGCACCTGGGCGGCAACCTGCTGTTCCTGTGGGTGTTCGGCAACAACGTCGAGGAGCGCTTCGGCCACCTGCGCTTCCTGGCGCTGTACCTAGCGCTCGCGATCGTCGCCGCCCTGGCGTTCACCGCCGCCAATCCCGACAGCGCCCTGACGCTCGTGGGCGCCAGCGGCGCGGTCGCCGGGGTGCTCGGCTCCTACCTAGTGCTGCACCCCACGGCGCGCGTGACCGTCGTGGTGGTGCCGCTGCTGTTCCTGGCCGTCCAGCTCCCCGCGATCGTGGTGCTGGGAGCCTGGTTCCTGCTGCAGCTCCGGGAGGTCGGCGGCGAGGCGGCGGCCGGTGGCGGCGGGGTGGCCTACCTCGCCCACGTCGCCGGGTTCGCGGCGGGAGCGCTGCTCACCCTGCTCGCTGGGCGTCGCCGGCGGCACCGACGGTGGCGGCAACGCCCCGACCGATGAGGGCCGAGCGCCGCGAGGTCAGGGCGTGGTCAGGCCAGGCGAGCCTCCACCCGCCGTAGCGCGCGCTCGTACATGGGGAGGTCGGACAGGGCTCGCGCCAGCTTGTACTGCCCCTTGGCGCGGGCCAGCTCGCCCTGGCGCTCCAGGCAGCGTCCCAGCCCGAAGTGGGCGTAGTCGTCCTTGGGGTCCAGCTCGAGCACGCGCTCGAACTCATCGCGGGCACGGCTGGTGCGCTGGCTCGCGAAGTAGGCGCGCGCGAGCGTCTCGCGCAACGATCCCTTGTGCGGCTCGGCCTCCACGGCGAGCTCGAGGACCTCGACCGCCCCCGCGGGGTTGCCGGCGTCCAGTCGCTCCTTGCCGTCGCGGAACAGCTCGTAGACCGCGACCTGCTGCTCCTCGTGCACGGTCTCCCTCTCGTCGCTTCCCAGGACCTCGAGGGTATCGTCGCGGGCCGAGGGCGACGCCAGGACAGGGGGTGAGGCCGGTGGTCGACGCGGCGCCGTTCGTGGCGCTGCGCCACGATCCGGCGGTGGCCGGGCCATTCGCGCGCACCTCGGCACCGGCCGAGGACGACCTCGCCAGGCTCGACTACTTCAGCCGCCTCACGGCCAGCCCCTACACCGTGCTGCACCTGTTCGCCGGGCACGACGGCGGTGAGGACCCGGCGGCCGCCGTCGCGCGGTGGCGGCGCCTCGGCGTGCTGCGCGAGGAGCCGCATCCGGCGATGTACCGCTACGAGCAGCACTGGCTCGAGGGCGGGGTCCCCCGGGTGCTGCGCGGCGTGCTGGCCGCGGTGTCGGCGCGCGGGGCCGGTGGCCGTCGCGTGGCCGCGCACGAGCGCGTCGACCATGCACGGCTGGACGCTGGCCGACGACGACGCGCGCGCTCCCCGGTCGAGGCGGCTCCGGTGACGCTGCTGGTCGACGGGGCCGACGAGGGGTGGCGCGCCCCGCTCGACGCGCCGCCGCCCGCACCGCCCACCGCCGCGCTGACCGACGAGGCTGGCGCCGACCATCGCCTGTGGCGCCTGCCCGAGCAGGACGCCGCCCGCATCCGCCACGCGCTGCGCGGGGCCCACGCGGTGATCGCCGATGGCCATCACCGCTGGCGTGCCGCCAGGGAGCAGGACGCGCCCGGCGACGATGCGGACCCCGTGGGTCGCGTGCTGGCGCTGCTGACCGACGCGAGCGGCAGCGACGGGCCACGCCTCGATCCGGTGCACCTGCGACTGCAGCGTCCAGCCAACGATCCCCGGCGCGTGCTGCCGTCGGCGGCGACCTCGCTGCTCCCGCGCGAGGGGAGCCACAGGACCGGCAGCGCCCCGGCGCTGCCCGTGCCGCCGCAGGGCAGGGTGGTGTGCTGGGTGCGCGGGCGCGAGCCCTCCATGATCGACCTGGCGCTCGCGCTCGGCCCCGAGGCGATGCGGGGTCCGGCCGCCTGGGTGCGCGCGGTCCGCGAGCGCCTGCTGCCACGCCTGGGCATCGACGCGGCCGAGGCGAGCCCCACCGCCGACCTCGACGCCTCGGTGGCGGACGTCGCGGAGGGACTGGCCGAGGGCGTGCTGGCGCAGCCGGCGCTCGCGGTGGCCGAGGTCGTGGCCGCGGCGCGCGCGGGCAGCCTGCTGCCCGCCAAGTCCACGCGCTTCGCGCCCAAGCCGCGGGTCGGCCTGGTGCTGCGGCGCACCGACGTCGCGGCGCGGGGCGCGGCGCCGTCGGCCCCCTAGGCGGCGCCGCGCCCTCGGCCCGTCGCGGTCGCCTAGACTCGCCTGGCATGCAGCAGGATCCTCCGATCGTCACGCCGCTCGCCGACGACCTCACCGGCATCGACACCCGCACGGCCGACCTGCCGCAGGTCACCGCGGGCTACCTGCTGCACACGCCGCGGCCAACGCTGTTCGAGTGCGGTCCGGCACGGTCGATCGACACCGTCATCGGCGCGCTCGGCGAGGTCGGCCTCGACCCCGAGGACCTCGCCTACGTCGTGGTCAGCCACGTGCACCTGGACCATGCCGGCGGCGCTGGCGACCTCGCGCGCGCCTTCCCGCGTGCCACCGTGGTGGTCAGCGAGCTGGGCGCCGCCCACCTCGTGGACCCGAGCCGGCTGAACGCCAGCGCACGACGCGTCTACGGACGGCTCCACGACGAGGTCTACGGGGACTGCACCCCGGTCGCGCAGGAGCGCGTGCGGGCGGTGGCCGACGGCGAGGTCCTCGACCTCGGGGGTGGGCGACGGCTCGAGCTGCTGCACACCCCGGGTCACGCCAAGCACCACCTGTCCGCCCTCGATCCCGACACCGGGTGGCTGTTCGCTGGCGACTCGGTGGGCGTGCGGCTGCCGGGCATGCGCGCGATCCGACCGGCCACGCCCCCGCCGGACTTCGACCTCGCGCTGGCTCGCCGCACGCTGGATCGCTACCGCACCCTCGCGCCGACGACCCTGTGGCTCGCGCACTACGGGCCCCTCGAGGAGCCCGAGGCCGCGCTCGACGAGGCCACCGAGCGCCTCGCGGCATGGGCGGAGACGGCCGAGCGGGCCTGGCAGGAGCACGACGAGCTGGACCACGTCGCGGAGACGCTCGCCGCCCGCTTCGCCGACGACCTGGAGCCCGAGCCCGCCGACCCGCACGCCGAGGAGCGCGTCGAGCTGCTGAACGGGGTGTCCTCGAACGCGGCCGGGCTCTTGCGCTATCTGCACCTGCGCGAGCAGGGCCGCGTCGCCGACGACCGGGGCTGACGCGAGCTCGCACGGCGCGGCTCAGTCGGAGGACGCCCCGGGGTCGGCTGGGGGCGCCGCTGGGGGCTCCGCGACCTCCTCGGCGGTGGGCTGCTCGAGCGCCTCGTCGTCGAGCCGCAGGCGCTCGGCGACGTCGAGGAACTCGGCGTCGAACGCGGCGATCGCGTGGAGGTAGTCCTGCGCGCGGTCGTCGTCGCCGAGGCGCTCGCAGAGGTCGGCGGCCAGATACCACAGCCGCAGGTGGTGGGGCTCGATCCGATCCGGCTCGAGGTCGAGGCGCTCGAGGACCGCGAGCGCCCGAAGGTCGTCGCCTCGGTCAGCGAGCGAGCCGGCGTACACGATCCAGCCCTCGACCTGTCGCTGGGGCTGGGCGCGGCCCTCCATGGCCTCGATCAGCTCGCGCACCCGGTCACCGCGACCGGTCGCTCTGAGGCTGTCGGCCAGCAGGTGGTTCTGATCCTCGCGCCCGGACATGCGGCGGTAGTGCGAGAGCTCGGACGCCGCGGTCGCGAAGTCCCCGCTGCGGTAGGCCGCGACGCCGATCGCCTCGCGCACCGCCGCCGAGCGCGGCGCGACGGACTTCGCCCAGTCCAACAGAGCACGGGCCCGGTCGGGCTCTTCGTCGAGGACCTCCGAGGCGGTCGTGATGGCGCGCGCCACCTCCGGCGCCGTCCCGGGTGGCGCGGCGCGCTGCACGTCCTTCCACGCAGGGCCGGTCAGGCGGGGTGCGTCCTCGGGGATCCACGGCTTGCGCACGGCAGGAGCGCGCCGCGGTCGGCCACCGCGCTTCGCACCGCCAGCCTCTCCGGAGGCGCCGCCACCGCGGCCCTCGCCGCCCCGGCGGTCGCGTCCTTCCTTGCCCTTGCCACCCCGGGGCTGGGCACCGCCGCCTCGTCTGCTCTGCCCGCTGCGGGGACTCGGACCTGATCGCCGACCGGACGCCCCGCGTCCCTTGCCATCGCTCGCGCCACCTCTGTCCTGACCACTCATGACCGCTCCTCGCAGCGGATGGCATGCCGTGGATGCCCACCATGCATGCGTCGGCGGCCGCCCTGTGGTGGGGGCGGCCGCCGGTGTTTGGTGTTCCGCGGTGTCCTACTCTCCCACGCGGTTTCCCGCGCAGTACCATCGGCGCTGGAGGGCTTAACTTCCGGGTT
>PUKE01000296.1 GCA_003550425.1 Nitriliruptoria bacterium | reverse complement strand
GTGTCGCCGGAGGGCACCTGGAGCGCCTCGGTCTCGCCGTCGGTGTCGATCTCACCGTCGTCGTCGGCGTTCCAGCCTTGGAGCCGGCCGCCGTTGCCGCTGACCAGCGTCCCGTCCTCGTCAAGCGTGAACGCGCCCGAGCGGGTGTAGGACGTGCCGGCCCCGTCGTCGAGCGCGAAGAACCCGTCGCCGTCGATGAGCAGGTCGGTGTTGCGGCCCGTGGTCTGGCTGGAGCCCTGCGAGAACACCGTGTCGGTGCCCGCCACGTCGACGCCCAGGCCGATCTGGTAGGGGTTGGTGCCGCCGACGTCCTCGCCGGCGCCGGTGGCCGCGCGCATCGTCTGGGCGAGGGCCTCCTGGAAGTTCACCCGGCTCTGCTTGAACCCGGGCGTGTTGACGTTGGAGATGTTGTCACCGACGACGTCCATCATCGTCTGGTGACCGCGCAGGCCGGACACCCCGGCGAACATCGAGCGCAGCATCGTGTGCTCCTTTCGGGTCTCTACACGTTGGGGACGATGGGCTGGTCGGCTTCGATCAGGTCGTCGGGCAGGTCCCCGCCGGGCTCGTCACCGGGCAGGTCCTCGATGGGCTCGTCACCGGGGAGGTCGTCCACCGGGTCGTCAGGGTCATCGCCAGGGAGGTCGTCCACCGGGTCGTCAGGGTCATCACCAGGGAGGTCCTCGACGGGGTCGTCGGGCTCCTCGATCGGGGTGTCACCGGGGGGCTGCGGGGCCGGGGCATCGTCGACCACGCCCACCTCGGTGACGTCGCGCAGCGCGAGCTCGCCGTCAGCGAGCTGCAGGCGCGGCCCGTCGTCGGTGAAGCGCACCCCCTCCACCAGGCCGGTGACCTCCTCACCGGCCTCGTCGAAGCCCGACACCTGCTGGCCGACCATGCCGGTGGCCATCTGCCCCTGCTGGAACCCGATCAGCTCCTGCTGGGACTCCTGCACGTTGTTGAGGGCCTGCACCTGGCTGAACATTGCCGTCTGCTGGAGCATCTCGGTCGAGTCCGCCGGGTCCATCGGGTCCTGATGCTGCACCTGGGCGACCAGGAGCTTCAGGAACGCGTCGCTGCCGAGCTGGTCCAGGCCGCTCTCGGCGCCGGGCGCCGAGGGCCCGGCACCCTGGGTGGGCGCGGCGCCCATCCCGTCGGCGGGGCCTACACCTGGCATGGCTGCCTCCTCGCGTGCTCGTCAGGGGTCGCGGTCACAGCCGCAGCCCGGGTCCGTCGTCGCGACGCGCCATCCGAGGCGCGTCGTCGGCCTGGTCGGCGCCAGCGCGCGCACCCACCGGCTCGCGTGCGTCGCGGGCGTCGGGCTCGCCGTGGGGCTGGCCGCCGACGTCGACGTCGCCGAGCTCGAGGCCGCGGCCCGCCAGGGCGCGCTCGAGGTCCTCGACGAGGTCGTCGAGGTCGTCACCGCTGCCACCGTCGATGCGCACGTCGACCGTCGAGGCCGACCGCAGCGACACCCGCATCCGCAGCCCATCGAGCTCGGGCAGCGACAGCGACACCGACCGCGGCGGGCCGGCCGCGCGCATCTGGTCGACCGCGGCCATCGCGCGGGCCACCGCGCTGCCACCCGCGCTGGCGTGGCTGCCGGTCAGGCGGGCGGCGGCCTGGGCGGCCTCGCTGTGGGCGGCATGGACGCGGGCAGCGAGCCCGTCGCCGTCGTCGCGGTCCTCACCGCCCCGTGCGGCCGCCTGGACCGAGGGGGTCTGCACCGCGCGGGCCCCCGCCTCGGCGCGGCTCTCGCTGGCGGCCTGGGTCGGGGCCTGGGCGCGCATGGCACGCGCCTCGCCCTCGCCGCGGCCCTCGCGTGGCGCCTCGCCGTCGCCGCGCGCCTCGCCGCCACCCTCGCGCAGCGCCGCGGGCTCGCTGGCCTCGCCACGGGCACCGTCGCCGGCCTGGCCGGCCTGGCTGGCCTGGCTGGCCTGGCTGGCGCCCTCGGCGCGGGCAGCGGCGGCGCGCGCGGCGGCGGCCAGCGCCTCGGCGCGGGCGCTGCGCGAGCCGTCGTCGCCATCGTCCGCGCCGGCCTCGCCAGAGCCCGTGAACGCGCGCGCCAGGCCGGACCAGGCGTCGCCGGCGCCGCGGTCGTCGTGGAAGCCCTTGGCCTCGTCGACGCCCTCGCCGCCCTCGCGGGCGGCCGCGGCGAGCGCGCTGGCGGCCATCGCAGCCACGCCGGCGCGGGCGGCGGCCGCGTCGGCCTCGCGGCCGGTCTCGGGCCTCGCGCCGCCCTCCTCGCCCAGCGCAGCCAGCACCTGGCCGGCGACCGCGCCGAAGGCCAGCGGCGCGCCGGTGAGCCCGGCGCGCGCGAGCGCGCCAAGGCTCTGCTCGTCGGTGCGACCCTCGGCGTCGCCGAGCGCGCCCGTGGCCTGGGCCAGGGCGGCGGCCCCGGCGGCGAACAGCGGCGGCACGACCTCGCCGAGCGCCGCGGCCTCCTCGGCGGCGTCCTCGCCGTCGGCGCCCTCGCCGTCGCTGCCCTCGCCTGCGGCGGCGTCCTCCTCCCCGGCCTCGCCACCGGCGGGCGCCCCATCGGCGATCGCACCGTTGGCCAGCGCGGCCTCCAGGCGCGCGCCGAGGTCGGCGAGATCGGTCGCGCCCTCTCCGGCCTGGTCGCCCTGCAGGGCGTCGGCGAGCAGGGCGGCGACCTCGTCGCCGGCGCCGTCGCCCTCGGCCTGCTCGGCGCCGAGCAGCGCGGCCACGGCGGCGGCCACGTCCTCGGCGAGCCCACCATCGCCGGGGTCGCCCCCGTCAGCGGCGCTGGCCGGGCTGGCCGCGCCGGTCGCGCCGGCGTCGCCGAGCAGCCCCGAGAGCACGGCGGCGAACGCGTCGCCGTTGGGCTCGGCCTGCCCCTGCGCGCCCGGCGCGGCGCCATCGGCGCCCTGGGTGCCGCTGGCGGACAGGGTGCCGGCAAGCTGGGCCAGCAAGTCGGTCATGACGCGCTCCTCAAGGTGTCGGCGTACTCGGCCACGCGCTGGACGTACTGCTGGGTCTCGGTGATCTGCGGGACGCCGCCGGCCTGGGCCACGCGGTTGGGGCCGGCGTTGTAGGCGGCGAGCGCGAGCGTGGCGTCGCCGAAGCGGTCCATCTGCTCGGACAGATAGCGGGCGCCGCCGTCGAGGTTCTCCAGCGGGTCGTCGGGGTCGACGCCGAGAGCGCGGGCAGTGCCCGGCATGAGCTGGGCAAGCCCGCGCGCGCCGGCGTGGCTGACCGCCTCGGGGCGGAAGCCGCTCTCGGCCCACACCAGTGCGGCGAACAGCTCGGGCTCGACGCCGTGGCGGCGGGCGGCCTCGTCGACGTCGGGCGCCCACG
Source organism: Nitriliruptoria bacterium (assembly GCA_003550425.1). Taxonomy (GTDB): domain Bacteria; phylum Actinomycetota; class Nitriliruptoria; order Euzebyales; family Egibacteraceae; genus PUKE01. Next base: position 6,404 of record PUKE01000296.1, on the reverse strand, counting down.
ACTGGCCGCGCGCCGGCAGGGCGCTGGCCCACGCCGGCGTCCCGCCGCCACCCGAGCCCGAGGCGCCGCTGGCGCCGCCCGTGACCCCACCGGCGGCACCGACGGCGCCCGCGCCGCGGCGCGGCGCGTCGGCGAGGTCCGACAGGGAGGCGGACAGCAGCCCGTCGTCGCTGCTGCGATCGGCGCCCTGGGGCCCCTCCCCCATCCGCGAGACCTGCGCGGGGCTGGCCAGCAGCGCGGCCTGGTGCTGCAGGATCTGGCCGAAGCCCGGGTGGGCGGCGACCTTGTCGCCGATCTGCTCGAGGCGCTGCTCGACCGCTGGCGCGCCGATGTCGGGGATGGTCGGGATCATCGCCGCCCCCTCCAGCGCATGACGGCCGCGGCGTCCAGGGCCTTCTGCCGGGCGGCGTTGGCGGCGGTGACCCGGGCGGCGCGCTGGCGCTCCTCGAGGCGCTCGATCTGCTTGCGCGCCCTGGCCTGCTCGGACCACTGCAGGTAGGCGGCCTCGTGCTCGGCGGCGGCGTCCTCGACCTGCTGGTGCAGCTCGCGCAGCTGCTCCCAGGCGGCGACGTCGCTGGCGCGCAGCGCGCGGGCGGTCTCGGCCGACACCGGCTGCCACGGCGCCCGCGGGGCTCGCTGCGCGGCGTCGCGGGCCTCGCGGGCCTCCTCGAGGCGCTGCTCGGCCTCCATGGTGCGACGCACCGCGTCGCGCTCCTGGCTGGCGCGCAGCTTGCGCAGGGCCGACAGCGCGCGGCTCACGAGCCACCCCCTCCTCGCCGGGTGCGCTTGGCGAGCTCGCCGAGCAGCGCCCACGACTCCTCGGCGTCGGTGAGCTCGCCGGGCGTCTGGGAGAACAGGTCGGCGGCGTCGTCGCGGATCGCCAGGCCCTGGTCGGCCAGCGGGTTGCTGCCCTGCTGGTAGGCGCCGAGCTCGACGAGCTCGCGGACCTCCTCGGCGGCGGCCAGGGCGGCGCGCACCGCGGTGGCGTCGCGCTCCTGCGCGGCGGTGCGCACCTGCGGCGCCAGCCGCGACAGCGACGCGAGCGGGTCCAGCGCCGGGTAGCGCCCGGCGTTGGCCATGCGCCGCGACAGCACGAGGTGGCCGTCGAGGATGCCGCGGGCCGCGTCGGCGATCGGCTCGTCGTGGTCGTCGCCGTCGACCAGCACGGTGTAGAAGCCGGTGATGGTGCCCTGCGCGCGCGGGCCGGCGCGCTCCAGCAGCCGGGGCAGCAGCGCGAACACGCTGGGGGTGTAGCCCCGCGCGCTGGGCGGCTCGCCGGCGGCCAGGCCGATCTCGCGCTGGGCGATGGCCACGCGGGTGAGGCTGTCGCACAGCAGCAGCGCGTCGGCGCCGGCGTCGGCGAAGTGCTCGGCGATGCGGGTGGCCAGCAGCACCGCCCGCACCCGCAGCAGGGCCGGCTGGTCGCTGGTGGCGGCGACGATGACGCTGCGCGCGCGGGTCTCCTCGTCGAGGTTGTCCTCGACGAACTCGCGGACCTCGCGGCCGCGCTCGCCGACCATCGCCAGCACCTGCACGTCGGTGCGCGCGCCGCGGGCCATCATCCCCAGCAGCGTCGACTTGCCGACGCCGCTGCCGGCGAACAGCCCGATGCGCTGGCCCTTGCCGATGGTGTTCAGCGTGTCGATGACGCGCACGCCGGTGGGCAGCGCCTGCGCGATCCGCTGGCGCTCCAAGGGGCTCGGGGCGGGCTGCTCGACGCGGCAGGGCTCGCCCTCCACCGGGCCGCCGCCGTCCAGCGGCCGACCGAGGCCGTCCACCACGCGCCCGAGCAGGCCGATGCCGATCCGGCTGGTGCCCGCGTCGGGGTCGCGGGTGACGGCGTCGCCACGGGCGGCGCCGGCGAGGCTGCCCAGCGTCAGCGCATGGGCGCCGTCGTCGGTGAGCCCGACGACCTCGGCGGGCACCGGCCCGTCGGCGGTGTGGATGGTCACGCCCTCGCCGACCCGCAGCCGCAGCCCGCGCAGGCGCAGCTCGGTGCCCACCACCTCGGCCACCGAGCCGGCCACCAGCCGCGAGGGCGCCTGGCGCAGCCGCTCGCGGCGGCCCGGCCCGATCACCGGGGCGGTCACCGGCGGCGTGGCGGTCGACGGCGGGGTCATGCCTCGCCCTCCTCCGCCGCGGCGTCGGCGGCGTCGGCGGCGTGCACGGCCGCGCCGTCAGGGTCGTCATCGACCGGCGCGGGCGCGGCCAGGGCGTCGGCCACCGCCTGCCACACGGCCTGGTCGGACAGGTCGACCAGGGCGTGCGCGCCGCGCACCCGCGCCTCGCCCGCCCCCAGGCGCGGGTCGCCGGTCACGACCACGTCGGTGCGGGCCGACAGCGCCTCGGCGACCTCGTCGACGGCGTCGCGGGCGACCTGCACCGTCAGGCGGGCCTCGTCGAGGTCGGCCAGCGCCCGCTCGACGCGGGCGAGCGCGTCGGCGGCGCCCTGGCTGGGCTCGCGGGCCAGGACGGTGCGGGCGGCCTCCAGCGCGAGCGCGACGACCTCGTCGGCCTGGGCGGCGCGGGCCTGGCGCGCCTCCTCGCGGGCGCCGTCCAGCGCCTCGCCGATCGACGCGGCGAGCCGGTCGAGGCGCCGGCGGGCGTTGCGCTCGCCCTCGCGGCGGCCCTCCTCGAGGCCCTGCTGGCGCCCCTCCTCGCGGGCCTCCTCGAGGCGGGCGGCCAGCGTCGGGTCGACCACGTCGCCGGGCAGCGTCAGGGCGCGGCGCCCGCTGGTCGTCGCTCCGCGCAGCACGTCAGTCAATGACGTCACCCCCGTCGGCGCCGCGGCGCACGATGATGTCGCCGCTCTCCTCGAGGCGGCGGATGACCGCCACGACCTCGCTCTGGGCGGCCTCGACCTCGGCGATGCGCACCGGCCCGAGCACCTCGAGGTCCTCGGTGAGGGCGGTGGCGGCGCGCTCGGAGATGTTGCGCATCACCTTGGCGCTGACCTCCTCGGCCACGCCCTTGAGGGCGTAGAGGAGGGTCTCCTGCTCGACCTCGCGCAGGACCCGCTGGAGCGCGCGGTCGTCGAGCTTGACGATGTCCTCGAAGATGAACATGAGCTCGCGGACCTGCTCGGCCAGGTAGGGGTCGTCGGACTCCAGCGAGGACAGGATCTCCTTCTCGGTGCCCCGGTCGGTCGAGTTGAGGATCGAGGCGAGCTCGCGGATGCCGTCCTCCTCGCTGCGCTGGCGGGTGGTGCGGTGGTCGCCGAGGCGCGCCTTCAGCGCCTCCTCGACCTGGCGCACCACCTCGGGCGAGGGCGAGCCCATCCGCGCCACGCGCATGGCGACGTCGCGCTGGGAGGCCGGCTCGAAGTCGGCGAGCACCGCGGCGGCCTGGCCGCTGGGCAGGTGCGACAGCACCAGCGCGACGGTCTGGGGGTGCTCCTCGGACAGGTGCTGGGCGAGCTCCTCGGGGTCGCGGTCGCGCAGGAACCGGAACGGCGCGACGCGCACGGTGGCGATGAGCCGGTCGATGATCTCGTCGGCCCGGTCGCCGCGGGTCTGGCGCAGCAGCTCGCGGGCGGCGTCGAGGCTGCCGCGGACGATGTGGCCGCGGGCGTAGGCCTCCTCGACGAACTCGTTGAGGATCGCCTCGAGCTGCTCTGGGGGGACCTCGCCGAGCTTGGCGACCTCGACGGCCAGCTGCTCCTGCTCCTCGTCGGAGAGCTGGCCGATGACCGGCGCGGCGCGGTCGAAGCCGACGGCCATGGCGATGACGGCCGCCTTCTGGCGCCGGGTCAGCGAGAGCGTCGCGGGCACGTTCATGAGTCGTCCGCCAGCCAGCTGCGCAGCAGCTGCGCGATCTCCTCGGGCTGCTCGTCGACCATGCCGCCGACCTCCTGGGTGAGGCGGGCGGCGCCGCTGGGCGCGAGCTCACGGGTGGGGCCCTGCGCGTGCTGGCCCTGCTCGACGGCCTGGGGCGCACGGGGCAGCTGCTGGGTCTGGGACAGGTCGCGGTCCTCCAGCGCCTCCCACTGCAGCGGCTCGCTGGCCTGGGCGGTGCTGCGCCGGCGGGCGAGCAGGAACAGCGCCACGGCGATGAGCAGCAGCACGATCGCGGCGACGATCGCCGGCAGCTGCTCGGCGAGGAAGCCGGGCTCCTCGGGCGGCGGGGCGGGGTCGTCCTCGGCGGCGGGGAACGGCAGGGCGCTGATGGCCAGGTCGTCGCCGCGCTCGGCATCGAGGCCCAGGGCGGCGGTGACGAGGTTCTCGACCTCCTCCAGCGGCGGGACGTCGGCGCCGGTGGCGCTGCCGTCGTCCATGACCACCGCCACCGACAGCGCCTCGACGCCGCCGGGCGCGTCGACGACGCGCTCGACGACCCGGTCGACGCCGTACTCGGTGGTCTCGGCGTCCGACTCGTAGTCGATCTCGCCCTCGAGGTCCTCGACGGGCCCGCCGTCGAGGCCGACCGCACCGCCGGGGGTGATGTTGGTGCCGGCGTAGCGCTCCTCGTTGCGCTGCTCGCGCAGCGCGACCTGCGAGTCGGCGTCGTGGGTCTCGGACTCGACCTCGCGCTCGTCGTAGTCGAGGCCGGCGCGAACCGTCACCGAGGCGCGGTCGTCGCCGGTGATGGTGGCGAGCATGTCGCCGACGTCGTCGGACAGCGCCTGCTCGAACTCGCGGGTCTGGCGCATCTGGCGGCTGGTCATCCCGGCCGCCGAGCCGGCCACGTCCGGCGAGTGGAGGGTGCGGCCCTCGGTGTCGGCGACGGTGACCTCGTCGGTCTCCAGGCCCTCGACGGCGCTGGCGACCACCGCGGCGATCGACTCGACCTGGTCGGGCGGCATCTCCTGGCGGGTGCCGACCATCACCGAGGCGGTGACGGGGTCCTGGTCGTCCTCGAACACCGCCTGGTCGGGGACGCTCAGGTGCACCGAGGCCGACTCGACCGGGCGCATCGCCTCGATGGTGCGGGTCAGCTCGCCCTCCAGGGCGCGCTGGTAGTCGACCTCCTGGCGGAACTCGCTGACCGACATGCCCTGGTCGTCCATCAGCTCGTAGCCGGGCACCTGCGGCGCGCCCGACAGGCCCTCCTGGGCGAGGCCGGCGCGGGCCTCGTGGACGTCCTCGCGGGGCACCTCGATGCGCGAGCCCTCGAGCTGGTGGTCGACGCCCATCGCGTCGAGCTCGTCCATGATCTCGCCGGCGCGCTCCTGGTCGAGGTCGCTGTACAGCACCGTGTAGGCGGGCTGGGCGACCCAGCGGAAGAACGCCGTCGCAGCGATGGCCAGCACGCCGATCGCCGCCACGATCATGACCTTGTGGGCCAGCGGCAGCGCCGCGACCACGCTCTTGGCCTTGGCGAGGTCGATCACAGCTGCATCCTCATGATCTCTTGGTACGACTCGACGGCGCGGTCACGGACCTGGGTCATCAGGTCGACCGAGAGGCTCGCCTGGTTGGTGGCGGCCATGAGCTCGTGGACCTCCGCGTCGCCGCCGGTGGCCAGCTCGGTGGCCACCGCGTCGGCCTCGCGGTCGGCGTCGCTGACCTGCTCGATGCCGCGGTCCAGCGACTGCGCGAACCGCTGCAGCGGCGTGCCGTCCTGACCCTGCCCGCCGCCGGGGACCGCGCCCGGGCTGATGCCGCCGACACCCTCGATGCCGCTCATCACACCTGTCCGATCTGCAACGCGGCCTCGTAGGCCTCCTTGGCCGAGGTCACCGACTGCGCGTTGGCCTGGTAGGAGCGCTGGGCGACCATGAGGTCGGCGAGCTGGCCGGCGAGGTCGACGTTGGGCTTGTTGATGTAGCCGTCCTCATCGGCCAGCGGATGGTCGGGCTGGTAGAGGGTGATCGGCTCCTCGTCGCGCTCGACGACGGCCTCGGTGGCCACGCCCGAGCCCGAGGGGACGATCTCGTCGGTCAGCGCGCGGGCGATGAGCATCCGCTCGCGGAAGGGCTCCTCGTCGCCGGGCACCTCGGTGTTCACGTTGGCGATGTTGTGGGCGATCGTGTCGACCCACTTGCTGGAGAACCCCACGCCGGTGCGGCCGATGTCGATGGCGCTGAAGGCGGTCATCGGCTCTGCCCCGTGATCGCGGTCTTGAGCACGCCCGTCTTGTGGTTGTAGGCGTTGATCATCGCGTTGCGCAAAAGCTCCTCGCTCATGAGCTCGGTGAGCTCGTGCTCGAGGTCGGCGGTGTTGCCGTTGGCGTCAGGGAACGTCGGGGTCGGCTGGGTGGCGGGCTCGCCGGCGCTGGCGACGTCGCCTTGGCGCACCGCCTCGGCGAGCTGGGCCTGGAAGTCGACCTCCTCGGCGCGGAAGCCGGGGGTGTTGATGTTGGAGATGTTGTGCGCGCGCGTGTCCGCGGACCGGTTCAGCGCGTCGATGGCGTAGTGCACCGCCGCGGTGGTCGGGTCGCTGTGCATCGCGCGGGCCTCCTGGGGG
>PUKE01000340.1 GCA_003550425.1 Nitriliruptoria bacterium | reverse complement strand
GGACGCCGGCGGGGCGCAGGACGACGCCTCGCGCCACCGGGAGGACCCCGGGGCGGACCGGTAGCGACCGGGGCAGCGCGGGGCGCCCGTCACGGCGCGGCATACTGCGCCCCGACCACGACCCCGGCACGCCCATGGGACCAGGGAGGGCCACGGCATGACCGCCACGATCATCGACGGCAAGGCGCTCGCCGCCGCCGAGCGCGAGCGCATCGCCGAGCAGGCGGGCCGGCTGGCCGAGCAGGGCGCCACGCCGGGCCTGGCCGCGGTGCTCGTGGGCGACGACGGGCCGAGCCACGTCTACGTGGGCGCCAAGGAGCGCGCCTGCGCCAAGGTGGGCATCACCTCGCACGGCGCCCGGCTGCCGGCCGACGTGAGCCAGGAGCGCCTCCACGCCGAGCTCGACCGCCTGGGCGCGGACCCCGACGTCAGCGGGATCATCGTGCAGCTGCCGCTGCCCGACCACCTGGACCCCGTGGCGGCCCAGGAGCGCATCGACCCCGAGAAGGACGTCGACGGGCTGCATCCGGTGAGCCTCGGGCGGCTGCTGCGCGGCGACCCGCTGCACGTGCCCGCTACGCCGCGCGGGGTGCTGCGCCTGCTCGAGCACGCGGCGGTCGACCTGGCCGGCGCCGAGGTCGTGGTCATCGGCCGGTCGCAGCTGGTGGGGCGGCCCCTGGCCACCCTCCTCGGCCTGCGCGGCACCGACGCGACCGTGACCGCCTGCCACACGCGCACGCGCGACCTCGCCGCGCACACCCGTCGCGCTGACGTGGTCGTGGTCGCCGCTGGCGCACCGCGGGCGCTGACGGCCGACATGGTCCGCCCCGGGGCGACGGTGATCGACGTCGGGATCCACCGCGCCGACGACGGCAGCCTCTACGGCGACGTCGCCTTCGACGAGGTCGCCGAGGTCGCCGGCGCGATCACGCCGGTGCCCGGCGGCGTGGGGCCAATGACGGTGACCATGCTGCTCGACAGCACCGTGAGGGCCGCCGCGCGTCAGCACGGGCTCGCGTAGGGGCTGGCCTGCCTGGCACCACGACGATGGTCCCGTCGGGCGGGGCCGTGCACCGTTGCCAGGCGGGCGGGGGTCTGGTCTAGGCTCGCTGACCAGGCGGGCGACCCCTCGCGGGCGATGCCTCGAGGTGCGCCCCTGCCGTGACGCCGCCGACCGAGCAAGGAGCTGTGCAGCATGAAGATCACCGTCGTCGGAGCCGGGAACTACGGATCCACCACCGCCCACCTGCTGGCCCTGTCGAACAAGTTCGACGAGATCGTGATGGTCGACATCGTCGAGGGGCTGCCCCAGGGTCTCGCGCTGGACATGAAGCAGTCGCGCTGGGTCGAGGGCTTCCAGACCAACATCGTCGGCACGAACGACTACGAGGCGACCGCCGGCAGCGACATCGTCGTGGTCACCGCCGGCAAGCCCCGCAAGCCGGGCATGAGCCGCATGGACCTGCTCACCGACAACGCCAAGATCGTGGGCGGCATCGCCGAGGAGGTGGCCCGCACCTCGCCCGAGGCGGTGGTGATCGTGGTCTCCAACCCGCTCGACGAGATGACCGCGCTGTTCCAGCGCGTCTCTGGCTTCCCCACCGAGCGGGTGATCGGCCAGGCGGGCATGCTCGACAGCGCCCGCTTCGCCGACAAGACCGCCGAGAAGGCCGGCGTGTCCCCGACCGACGTCGAGGCGATCACGCTGGGCTCCCACGGCGACACGATGGTCCCCGTCCCCTCGCGCGTGACGGTGGGGGGCCGGCCGCTGCGCGACGTCCTCGGCCAGGACGACATCGACGAGATCGTCAAGGGCACCCGCGGCGGCGGCGGCGAGGTCGTCGCGCTGCTCAAGACCGGCTCGGCCTACTTCGCGCCGTCCTCGGCCGCGGTGGCCATGGTCAAGGCGATCGCCGACGACACCGGCGAGCTGCAGCCCGTGTGCGCCTGGGTCGACGGCGAGTACGGCATCTCCGGCGTCTACCTCGGCGTGCCCGCCCGGCTCGGCCGAGGCGGCATCCAGGAGGTCGTGGAGATCGACCTCGCCGACGAGGAGCTCACCGAGCTGCGCAACGCCGCCGAGGCGGTGCGCGAGAAGCAGGCCGACATCAACGACCTCGTGTGAGCCGCGCGCGGCGACGCCCCGGCGCGTCGCCGCACCCAGCCTGCTCGCGGCCGCGCCGCCCGCCTCGTGCCCATGAGGACAGCGGCGCGGCCGCGTGGCGTCCACACTGGTGCCGGTCAGCGGCCGGACCGAGGCCGAACCGACACGGCCGGCGCCGATCATCGTCCGCGCGCTGTCGAGCCAAGGGAGGGCCCGCATGAACCGCAAGCGACGCAACCCGCCACAGGGCACCGAGCCGCGTCGGCGCAGCCGTGCGCGGACGCCCGGCGAGGCCGCGCGTCGGCGGATCCAGCTCTCCCCCGAGGTCGAGCTGTCCGACGAGGAGCTGCTCGCCCTCGCCGACGAGGGGATCGACCCCGAGGAGGTCCGTCGCCTCGCGCGCGAGCGGCCCGCGGGGGAGGAGCGCGTGAGCCCGCACGACCGCGACACCGTGCGCGACGAGCTCGAGGGGCTGACGCTGGAGGACGACGAGTGACCGCCGGGCGCCCCCGCGCCTCGGGCGTCGGGGCGCGCCGCGGCGCCCATCCTGCTTGACCCTCTTGTGCACGCTGCCGCCGTGCGTATCCTGAGCCGGCACCGCGGTGCGGCACGCGCCGCCCGCGAGCGCCGCGACCAGGGAGGACTCGCATGGGCAGCGATCCCCAGTCCGCCATCGCCAGCCTCGACGCGCGCAGCGAGCGCGTGCCCCCACCCGAGGCGTTCGCCGCGACGGCGCGGGTCCGTGACCCCGAGGTGCTGCGCCGCGCCGACGAGGACTGGCAGGGGTGGTGGGCCGAGCAGGCCGAGCACCTGCGGTGGCTGCGTCCCTGGGACCGGGTCCTGCACTGGGACCCGCCCCACGCCCAGTGGTTCGTCGGCGGGCGGCTCAACGTCGCCGACAACTGCCTCGACCGCCACGTGGAGGCCGGCCACGGCGACCAGGTGGCGTTCCACTGGGAGGGCGAGCCCGGCGACGCGCGCTCGCTGACCTACGCCGAGCTGCGCGACGAGGTGGCGCGCTGCGCCAACGCGCTGCGCGAGCTCGGGGTCGGCAAGGGCGACCGCGTCAACGTGTACCTGCCCATGATCCCGGAGCTGCCGGTCGTGATGCTCGCGTGCGCGCGGATCGGTGCGATCCACTCGGTGGTGTTCGCCGGCTTCAGCGCGCAGTCGCTGACCGACCGGATCGAGGACGCGGGCTCGCGCGTGCTGGTCACGGCGGATGGCTCCTACCGCAAGGGGCGCACCGTGCCCCTCAAGGAGGCCGCCGACGACGCGATGGCCGCCACCGACCTCGTCGATGCGTGCCTGGTGGTGCGGCGCACCGGTGACCCGGTGGCGATGGAGCCGGGGCGCGACCACTGGTACCACGAGGTCGTCGGACGCCAGGACGCCGACTGCCCGCCCGAGCCGATGGACGCCGAGGACGTGCTGTTCATCCTCTACACCTCGGGCACCACCGGCAAGCCCAAGGGCATCACGCACACCACCGGCGGCTACCTCACCCAGGTCGCGTCCACCGCGCGGCTGGTGTTCGACCTGCAGCCCGACCACGACGTCTACTGGTGCGCCGCCGACATCGGCTGGGTCACCGGTCACAGCTACATCGTCTACGGGCCGCTGGCCAACCGGGTCACCTCGCTGCTCTACGAGGGCGCCCCTGACCATCCGGCCCCCGACCGCCTGTGGGAGATGGTGGCGCGCCACCGCGCCACGATCCTCTACACCGCGCCCACGGCGATCCGCGCGTTCATGCGGGCTGGCCCCGAGCACCCCGCCGCGCACGACCTGTCGAGCCTGCGCCTGCTCGGCAGCGTCGGCGAGCCGATCAACCCCGAGGCCTGGCGCTGGTACCACGAGCACATCGGCGGGGGGCGCTGCCCGATCGTGGACACGTGGTGGCAGACCGAGACCGGCGCGATCATGATCACCCCGCTGCCCGGCCTGACCCACGCCAAGCCGGGCGCTGCCCAGCAGCCCTTCCCCGGGATCAAGCCGGTGGTGGTCGACGACCGCGGCGACCCCGTGGCGCCCGGCGAGGGCGGCTACCTCACCCTCCAGCGGCCCTGGCCGGCGATGCTGCGCACCATCTGGGGCGACGACCAGCGCTATCGCGACACCTACTGGTCGCGGTTCGGCTCCGACGTCTACTTCGCCGGGGACGGCGCGAAGCTCGACGAGGACGGCGACCTGTGGCTGCTCGGCCGCGTGGACGACGTGATGAACGTGTCGGGCCACCGGCTGTCCACCACCGAGGTCGAGAGCGCGCTGGTGGACCATCCCGCCGTGGCCGAGGCCGCGGTCTCGGGACGCGCCGATGCGCTGACCGGCCAGGCGATCGTGGCGTTCGTGACCCTCGCTGGCGAGGCCGAGGAGCACGACGGGCTCGCCGACGAGCTGCGCGCGCACGTGGCCGACCGGATCGGCAAGCTCGCCCGGCCCGCCGAGCTCCACGTCGCCCCGGACCTGCCCAAGACCCGCTCGGGCAAGATCATGCGACGGCTGCTGACCGACCTCGCCGAGGGCCGCGAGCCCGGCGACGTGACCACGCTGGCCAATCCCGACGCGATCCGCGCGCTCGCCGAGCGCACCCGTCAGGCGCGAGCTGCTGCGAGGTCCCCGGGCAACAGCGAGTAGACGACGGCGTCGAGGGGCTCGCGGTCGTCGCGCGCGATGCCGGCGCGGCGGACGCCCTCGCGCAGGGCCCCGGCCCGCTCGCAGGCCCGCTGCGACGCGGTGTTGTCGGGGTGGGTCAGCAGCTCCAGGCGGTGGCAGCCCAGCGCGCTGATGGCGTGGCGTGCCACCAGGCGCACCCCCCGGGGGGCGAGCCCCTCGCCACGCGCATCGGGCGCCACCCAGAAGCCGATCTCGGCCTCCCCGACGCGGCCCTCGAGGTGCAGGGCCACCGCGCCGCACAGCGGGGCCTGCCCGGCGCGTCGCAGGCCGAAGGCGAGCATGCGGCCCTCCTGCGCGGCCTCCTCGACCAGCGCGAGGAACTCGCGCGCGTCCCGTGCGGTGTAGGGGTGGGGCACGGGGATCCAGCGCGCGGTCTCGGAGTCGCCGGCGCCGACGACCAGTCGCGGGACGTCGTCGTCGGTGAGGCGGTCCAGGTCGACGACCCCGTCGGAGAGCGGCTCGGCGGGCCAGGTCAGTGGGCTCGGAGGCCAGGCGGGCGGCTCGGCGTCGGACATGCGGGCTCCGGGGACCGAGGTCGTGGGGGCGACCGGTGAGGGCAGCGCCACGACCGGCCGGGGCGGTGGCACCGGTCGGGAGGTTAGCGTGGGCGCGTGCTGCGCTCCCCCTCGACCTTCGACGACGCGGTCGCGCCCGGCTCGTCGCGAGCGCGCGCGGCCGTGGCGCTGCTGTTCGCCGTCAACGGCGCAGCGCTCGGCGTCTGGCTGCCGCGCATCCCCGAGCTCCAGGGCCAGCTCGGCCTGTCCGAGGGGCAGCTGGGCCTGGTGCTGGTGGGGCTGCCCGTCGGCGCGCTCCTCGCGAGCGTCGCCGTGGGGCCGGTGCTGGCCGCGCGCGGCTCGCGCGGCGCCACCGCGGCGACCGCGCTCGCGCTGCCCCTCGCACTGGCCGTGGTCCCCCTCGCGGGCACGCCGGTGGTCCTCGCGGCGGCGCTGGCGCTCCTGGGCGCCCTCGAGGGGGCCATGGACGCCGCGATGAACACCCACGCGGTCACGGTCCAGCGCCGCTACGCCCGCTCGATCATCAACGGCTTCCATGCCTGCTGGAGCCTCGGCGCGCTGCTGGGGGCGCTGGGCAGCAGCGCCGCCGCCGCGGCGGGCGTGAGCGCGCGGGCGCTGCTGCCAGCCGCGGCGGCGCTGCTGGCGCTGGCCGTGCTCGCAGCCCTGCCCGGCCTCCTGCCCGGCGGGGAGGACCGTGGCGCTCCCCGCACGGCGCCGACGCCCGGTGATGCCCGCGAGGGCGGGGGGCGTCAGCGCAGGACGCCCGCCGCCCTGGGCGCCCTGGGCGCTCGGGTGCGGCGGGTGGCGAGTGCCATCGCCACCGCCGGCGCGCTCCTGGTCGTGGCGAGCCTGCTCGGGATCCTGGAGAGCATCCCCGCCGACTGGGCGGCGGTCCACCTCGCCGGCACCCTCGACGCTCCCGAGGGCGTGGCCGGGCTCGGCTTCGTGGCGTATGCGGCGGTGCAGCTGGTCGGACGGCTGGCCGGCGACCCGGTGGTCCGGCGGGTCGGCACGGTGCGCACCAGCCGCGCCGGCGCGCTGCTGGCCGCCGCCGGGCTGGCGCTCGCCGCGGTGGCCGGCTCGTGGGCGGTGGCGGCGCTCGGCTTCGCCCTGGTCGGCCTGGGACTGGCCACGGTGGTGCCGGCGATGTTCGTCGCGGCCGGCGACCTCCCGGGCATCGCACCTGGCCAGGGCATCGCCTGGGCCGCGGTGGCCGCGCGCACCGGCACGATCGTGGCGCCCCCGGCGATCGGCGGGGTGGCCGAGCTCGCCGGCCTGCGCGTCAGCCTCGCGCTGGCTGCCCTGGCGGCGCTGGCCCTCGTCGGGCTGGTCGCGGTGCTGGCTCCGCGCCCGCGCGGCGCGGTCGCGACCGCGGCGACGACCGACGACCGCGCCTGACCCACACGGCGAGCGCCACGGCGGTGACACCCCAGCCCGCCGGTGCCTACCATTCCCCCCGCTGCCATCCCCGATCGACCTGCCCGGAGGACCTCCTGTGGCCCGTGTGCTCAGCGGCATCCAGCCGACCGGCGACCTGCACCTCGGCAACTACGTGGGCGCGATCCGCCGCTGGGCCGACCAGCAGGCCCCCGACCACTTCTTCTGCATCGTCGACCTGCACGCCATGACGGTGCCCCACGAGCCCGACGAGCTGCGCGCGTCCACGCGCGAGCTCGCCACGTGGCTGCTGGCCGCGGGGCTCGACCCGGCCACCTGCACGCTGTTCGTGCAGTCCCAGGTGCGCGAGCACACCGAGCTGTCCTGGATCCTGCAGTGCGTGGCCTCCTACGGCGAGCTGCATCGGATGACCCAGTTCAAGGAGAAGGGGGAGGGCCGCCACAGCGTGTCCGCCGCGCTGCTCACCTACCCCGTGCTGCAGGCTGCGGACATCCTGCTGTACCAGGCCGACGAGGTCCCGATCGGCGCCGACCAGCGCCAGCACCTCGAGCTGTCGCGCACCATCGCCGAGCGCTTCAACCACCGCTTCGGCGACACGTTCACGGTGCCCACCCCGACGTTCCCGACGGCGGGGGCGCGCGTCATGGACCTCCAGCACGCCGACCGCAAGATGTCCAAGTCGCTGCCCGAGGCCGGCACGCTGCTGCTGTCCGACGACGAGCGCACCACCGAGCGCAAGGTCAAGCGGGCGGTCACCGACTCGGGCACCGAGATCCGCGCCGGCGAGGACAAGCCGGGCGTCACCAACCTGCTCGACCTGCTGAGCGCCGTGACGGGGGAGGAGATCCCCGCGCTGGAGCGCCGCTACGAGGGCGCGGGCTACGGAACGCTGAAGGGCGACATCGCCGAGGCGGTCAACGACTTCCTGCGGCCGGTGCGCGCGCGTCGTGCCGAGCTCGCGCAGGACCCCGCCGCGGTCGAGCAGGCGCTGCGCGAGGGCGCCGAGCGCGCGCGCGAGGTCGCTGCCGCGACCATGGACGAGGTCCGCGACGCCGTGGGGCTGCTGCGGTGAGGGTGCGACACCGCCAGGCGCAGGCTCGGGGAGCCCGCCCATGACCGTGCTGGGCCTGCACGAGGTCCGCAAGGTCCACGGCGACCGGGCGGTGCTGGACCGCGTCACCCTCGGCGTGGAGCGCGGGGACCGCGTGGGCGTGGTCGGCGTCAACGGGTCGGGGAAGTCCACCCTGCTGGCGCTGGCGGCCGGCACCGAGCCGCCGGACGAGGGCTCGGTGACCCATGCCCGCGACGCGCGGGTCCAGCTGCTCGAGCAGGAGGCTCGGCTGCCCGACGACGCGACCCCGCTGGACGTGGTGCTGAGCGCCGACACGCCGGCCGCGGCCGCGGCGCGCTCGCTGGCCGCGGCGATGCGCGCGGTGGCCGAGCGGCCCGGCGACGCCACGGCGCTGGCCGCCTACGAGGCGGCCGAGGAGGCCATGGCCACCGCCGGCGGCTGGGAGGTGGACGCCGCCGCCCGCGCCGCCCTCGACCGCCTGGGCGTGGCCGACGTCGACCGGCCGGTGGCCGGGCGCTCGGGTGGCGAGCGCAAGCGGATCGCGCTGGCCGCCGCCCTCGCCGACCCGCCAGACGTCCTGCTGCTGGACGAGCCCACCAACCACCTGGACGTGGACGCGGTCGAGTGGCTCGAGGGGCGCCTGGCGCGCTGGACCGGGGCGCTGCTGCTGGTCACCCACGACCGCTACCTCCTCGACGCGGTCGCCAACCGGGTCGTCGAGGTCCATGCCGGCGCGCTGCACGCTCATCAAGGGGGCTACGCCAGCTACCTGGAGGCACGGGAGGTGCGGCGCGAGCAGGCCGTCGCCGAGGCGCGTCGGGCCGCGAACCGCGCGCGCGAGGAGCTCGCCTACCTGCGGCAGGGGCCCAAGGCCCGCTCCTCGAAGTCGCGCGCGCGGGTCCAGCGCGCCCACGCGGCGCTGGATGCCGCCGAGGACGCCCAGCCCGAGGAGTCGCGGCTGTCGCTGGCGCTGCCCACCCCACGCCTGGGCAGCAAGGTCGTCGAGCTGCACGGCGCCGGCGTGGCGCTGGGCGACCGCTGGGTGCTGCGCGGGGTCGACTGGCGCCTCGACCCGCGCGAGCGCATGGGCGTGGTCGGGCCCAACGGCTCGGGCAAGACCACCCTGCTGCGGCTGCTGGCCGGCGAGCTGGCGCCCAGCGAGGGCCGGCGCGACGTCGGCGAGACCGTGCGCGTCGGGGTGTACCGGCAGGTGGCCGACGACCTCGCACCGGGCGCGCGCGTCCACGACGTCGTCGAGGAGGAGATCCGCACGGTCTCGCTGGGACCCGGGCAGCGACGGCTGTCGGCCGGCGACCTGCTGGAGCGGTTCCTGTTCGACGCGTCGCTGCAGCGCGCCGCGGTGGCCGACCTCTCCGGTGGCGAGCGCCGTCGGCTGGAGCTGCTGCGCGTGCTGGCCTCGGCTCCAAACGTGCTGCTGCTCGACGAGCCCACCAACGACCTCGACCTCGACACGCTCGGGGTGCTCGAGGAGCTGCTCGACACCTGGCCGGGGGCGCTGGTGGTCGCCAGCCACGACCGGTTCCTGCTGGATCGCGTCTGCGGCGACGTGGTGTCGGTCGACGACGCGCGGCTGCGCCACCATCCCGGCGGGTGGCGCCAGTGGCGCAGCGAGCAGGCCGAGCGCGATCGCGCGCAGCGCCGCGCCGACCGCGCGGCGCGACCGGCCTCCGCCGAGCCCGCGCAGCGCAACGGGCGCGCGAGCGAGCGCAGCCGGCCCCGCAAGCGCACCTTCAGGGAGGAGCGGGAGCTGGCGGAGGCCGAGACGCGCCTCGAGGAGCTGGCCGAGCGCAAGGCCGCGCTGCACGAGGAGCTGGCCGGCGCCGACCTGGACCACGCCCGCCAGCAGGAGGTCGCCACCGAGCTGGCCAAGGTCACCGAGGAGCACGAGCGCCTCGAGGAGCGCTGGCTCGAGCTGTCGATGATCGGGGAGGAGCCATGAGCGAGGAGCCCCAGCCCGACGCCGG